>NZ_JBFANF010000029.1:0-153175 GCF_040674675.1 Dactylosporangium sp. NPDC049742
AGGCGATCCAGCCCAGCCCGCGGGCCTGCGCCTCGGACATGATCGTCTCGTGGTCGACCTCGCCGGAGTTGAACTTCCAGCCGAACTCGCCGACGGCGACGTCCCCGCCGCGGCCCGCTGCGCCGACGCCGGGCTGCGCGAGTTCGAGGCGCACCGGGCCAGCCTCGGCGCCACCGAGCTGCGCGTCCGCAGCGGCGGCACGGTCGCCGACCTCGCCGCGTTCCGGCTGCGCCTGGCCGTGGAGCACGAGCCCGCGGAGCAGATCCTGCAGTGGTCGCAGCGGTGCCGGGCCGCGGCGCTCTGGCTGCCGCCCGCCCGGCCCAGCGGCGACCCCGTGATCGCCCGCGACCTGGCCCGCCTGCGCAGCGTCCACGCCGACCTGGCCGCCGCCCCGATCGGCGCCGCACACACCGGCCGCCTGCTGCAGCGCCAGCGCGACCTGGAGGAGCAGGTGCGCCGCCGCTCCTGGCAGGCGCACGGCACCGAGGAGGCGACCGCCGCCGGCCCGCCCCTCGACGTGCTCGCCGCGGCCCTCGGCGACCTCGCGTTCGTCGACCTGCTCGCCGTCGACGCCTGCCTGCACGCCCTGGTCCTCGTCGGCGGCCGGGTCACGCACCGCCCTCTGGGCCCGGCCCAGCCGGTCCTCGACGAACTGCACGCCCTGCGCTTCGCCCAGCGCCGCCTCGTCGCCGGCCGCGGCCACCGCGGCGCCGCGACCCTCGCCGCCGACCACGCCGCCACCGACCTCGACCGCATGCTGCTCGCCCCGCTCGACGACCTCATCGGCGACCGCGACCTGGTCCTCGCCCCGACCGGCCAGCTGCAGGCGCTGTCCTGGTCCCTGCTGCCCCGCTGCCGCGGCCGCGCCGTCCGCGTCACCCCTTCGGCCGCGACCTGGTGGCGGGCGCAGCGCACCCCCCGCCCCGACGGCCCCTCGGTCTTCGTCGGCGCCGCCGACCCGCCGCAGGCGCTGCGCGAGGTCACGGGGATCGCCGCCGGCACACCCGGCGCGACGCTGCTCGCCGGCGACCGCGCCCTCGTCGCCGACGTGCTGCATGCCCTGGACGGCGCCTCGCTGGGCCACATCGCCTGCCACGGCCAGTTCCGCACCGACAACGCCCTCTTCTCCGCACTCCTGCTCGCCGACGGCCCTTTGACGATGTACGACCTTTCCGCCGTCAACCGCCCGCCCGGCACTCTGGTGCTGTCCGGCTGCGACACCGGCCTGTCCGCCGTGCACCCCGGCGAGGAGCTGCTCGGCCTGACCAGCACCCTGCTCCAGCTCGGCACCCGCACCGTGGTCGCGAGCACCGGCCCGGTCGACGACGAGGCCACCCGCACCCTCATGACCGACTTCCACAAACGCCTGGGCACCGGCTACACGGAGGCCGCCGCCCTCGCCGCCGCCCAGCTCGCCACCGACGGCGACGCCCGCTACAGCAGCGCCGGCTTCGTCTGCTACGGCGCCGGCTGAGCTGTACTTCCGCCCCACCGCTGCCGCGGCGCGTCCCGGCGGGGGTTCTCACCCGCGCCCCAATGCGCCGCTGCGCGGCGCACTGCCAGCGCTTGCGCGCGGCAGCTTCGGGCGCGTGCGCGCGGCGTCCGCTGGCCGGCCTGCGACGAGTTGTGCTCCCGGCGTCCGGCCACCATGCGCGCAACGCTGATTTCGCGCCGCGGCATGATCGAAGGACGGTTCTGGCCGCCAGCACGACCGGATCCGTCCTTGGATCACCAGGCGGGGGATCCAGCAGCGACGCGCTTGGCGACCGGATTGATCCCTGCCCCCGAGTCGGTCCTGGCCGCGGTCTGCCTGCGCGGGATTCGTCCGGGGCGGCGCCGGCCGGGCTGAGCTTCCGGCCCACTGCTGGCGCGGCGGGCACTGGCGGGATCCTCACCCGCGCCCCAGTGCGCCGCTGCGCGGCGCGCGGCAGCCTCACCCGCCTGCGCGTCGCATCCGCTGGCCGGGCTGCGATGGTTTGTGCTTCCGGCGCTCGATGTCTGGGTCGATCCCGCGTCCGCCCCCCGTGCCGGTGTTCCGGGCCCAGCCGCCAGGTGTGCAACGCCGATCTTCGCGCCGCGGCATGATCGAAGGACGGTTCTGGCCGCCAGCACGACCGGATCCGTCCTTTGATCGCCAGGCGGGGATCCAGCAGCGACGCGCTTGGCGACCGGATCGATCCCTGACCCCGAGCCGGTCCTGGCAGCGGCTTGCCTGCCGCAGGATTCGTCCGCTACGGCGCCGGCCGGGCTGAGCTTCCGGCTCACCGCTGGCGCGGCGGGCACCAGCGGGGATCGTCGCCCGCCTGCGCGCTACATCGCTGAGCCCGGTCGCCGTGCAATGTCACACGCCAGCCGAACTGCGCGGGATCTCGATCATGAGACCGGTGATCCAATAGCGAATCTGGCTGTCGGGACGACCAGATCCGCGATCTGATCACGGTGGGGACTGGTTCGAGGCCTGGAGCGCGCTCGTGGTTCCAGTTCTTCCGCGCCTTTGGCGCAAATACGAAATGTCGGATAAGTCCGGGCGCTTGCGCCTGGACTTATCCGGGAAGGGGGCGTGGTGCGTACGCCTGGGCTATCCGGGGGAAGGGAGGGCGGCGGTGGCGGTGGTGCGGGCGGTGTCGGCGGTGGTGCGGGCCGCGGTCACGATGCCGACGATCGCGCCGATGAGTAGGACGACGGACCAGATCAGGGCGACGATCGCCACGACGATGCCGGCCACGGCGTCGGTGATGCTGACCAGGATGCCCGGCACCAGGCCGTGCAGGAACGCCACCACCACGTTGCACAGCAGGGAGCACAGGGTCAGCAGGACCAGGCCCTTGTTCTGCAGGAAGCGGGGCTGGGCGGCGACCAGCGAGCCGGCGAAGACGAGCTTCAGGAACATGAGCAGCGAGAGGATGACGGTGGCGGTACCGCGGGGGAACGAGGCGAACAGAATCAGGTAGGCGATCGTGCCGAACGGGAACGCCAGCAGCAGGGCGACCATCAGGACCAGCTTCGCCACGGCGAGGAGGATGAGGCCGATGGACGCCAGGAGCAGCAGGATCGCCACGATCAGCGTGACGACGCCCTGGAGGCGGCCGTGCAGGCGCTGGGGGACCACGAGGCCGGCCGCCATCAGGGCGACGGTGAAGAGGGCCGCGAAGTCCAGCAGCGCCAGGTACGGGATGCCGACGCCGGAGGGGCGTTCGACGTGGCCGCCGGCCGGGACCTGGGCACCGAGGGCGGCGGCGTGGTCGGTGAGGGCGGTGCCCGCGTCGACGCCGCCGATCAGCAGCTGCTCGCCGAGCTCGACGCAGACGACGAGGGCCATCGCGACGAGCGCGACGATGAAGAACGGGGTGCGGAGGCGTTCCACGGCTCAGCCCCTCTTCGCGATGGTGAGGACGCAGGTGCGTTCGCCGGCGCAGATGAGGTCGATGTCGGTGGCGGCGTCGCCGACGGTGACCGAGACCGTGTCGCCGGCCTTGGCGTCGCTGCGCACGAGCGTGTCCTGCCCGGGGGCCGGAGCCTGCACGCCGACGTCGCTGTCGGCGCGCAGGCGGACCGTGCGGCGGCCCTGACGGGCGGCGACCCGCAGCACGCAGCTGCCGTCGCGCACGACGAACGTGTCGCCGGAGCGGCAGGGGGCGCTGAGGTCGGCCGGGTCGGCGTCCGGGGTCTTCGCGAACTTCGCCCCGAACCACTCGACGAGCGCCCCGGGCGCCTCGAGCGAGCCGCCGCCCGGGCGTTGCGCGGCGGAGCCGGCGAACATCACCGTGATCACGACGAGCGCCGCGATCACGATCTTCGTCTGCCGGGTCATCACGGCACCATCTGGGCGGGCAGGACGGCGGCGGCCGGGCCGATGCCGCCGAAGTCGTCGACGGCCTGGACGGTCCACACGAAGGTGCCGTTGAAGGCCAGGACCGTGCCGCCGAGGCCCATGCTCTGCGCGGGGCGCAGCGACGGCGCGTAGCTCTTCACGTCGGTGCGGGCCGTCACCATCGGCACGTTGTTGCAGGCCTGCGGGGTCAGCGGGCCCTGCGCGCACACCGAGACCGACAGGCTGACGACCCAGCGGGTCACGTACGCCTCCGGCTGCTCCCAGACGAGCCTGCCGTCGGCCTGCTTCAGCTGCGCGTTGGCGGGGGTCTTCAGCACGGGCGGGGCCAGCCGGACCGCGACGACCAGGTCGACGGCCGTGCCCGCCGCGACGGTCTTCGCGGCCGGGACGCCCTGCTCCACGACCGTGTCGGCCCTGGTCGGGTCGTTGCGGTGCTTGATGGTGCCGGCGACGAGGCCCGCCTGCTTCAGCGCGAAGACGGCCTGGGTCTCGTTGAGGCGGGCCAGGTCCGGCACGGGGATCGCCCCGGACGGCGGCGCGGTGACGACCGGTGCGGCCGACGCCGACGCCGAGGGCGCCGGTGAGGAGCCGCCGAGCGTCAGCACCAGGGTGACCGTGACGGCGGTGATGACGACGAGACCGGCGGCGATCGCGATGATCCACCACGGGATCCGGCGCTCCGGCGGCGCCGGCGGGGCCGCGACGTCGAAGACGACCCGGCCGCTGAGCACCGACGACTCCTCGGGCGCGGAGTCCGCCGAGTAGGCGCGGCCCTGCACCTCGTACGAGCCGGGCTTCGCCTGCGCCGGGACGTGGACCTTCAGCAGGAACGACGCGGACGCCGCCGGCAGGACCCGGCGCTGCGGGTCGTCGACGGTGAACCAGGACGGGTCCGCGTCGCCGCCGGCGACCGGCTCGAACACGACCCGGTCGGCGGCCTTGCCGGGGTTGGTGACGGTGAACGTGGTGCCGCCCTGGTGCGCGTCGTCCAGGACGATGCGCTCGGCGGCGGTCGTGACGACCCACTTCGTGGACATGACACACAGCTCCTAGGGAATCGAGACGGTGACGGCCGCGGGCTTCTCCTGCTGCACCACCAGCCGGATCAGGGACAGCTGGTCGCGGGCGGGATCGGGCACCCGCACCACGACGTGGAAGGGGCGGGGCTCCTCGACGGTGAAGCCGGGCACCCCGGTCACCGTCTCCAGCAGCGCGCACAGGCCGCCCGCGGTGCCCCGGCGGCGGGCCAGGTCGCCGGCGCGGGCGACGAGGTCGCGCTGCCGGCCGGACGGCAGCGACCGTCCGATGTGGTCCATCGCCACGCACCGCAGCAGGAACGGCAGGAAGGCGTCGGGCGTCCGGTACGCGGCGAAGAGCTCGTCCACGGCCGCGAGCCGCCGCTCGGCCGGCGCGTGCATCGCCTCCATCACGTCCAGCAGCCCCGTCAGGACGCTGCCGGGCTGCGCGGCCGACTGGTACACGGCCGGGAGCAGCCGCACGATGTCGTCATGCCGCATTGAGACGCACCACCTCGACGTCGTGCTCGCCGGAGCACAGCAGCCAGGTGGGCGGGATCGTCACCGGCTGCCGGGTCTCACGGTCGGCGGTGAAGGCCCACGTCCTGGCGTCGTCGCTGCGGTACGCGCCGCGGGGCCCACCCGCGAGGACCCGCCCCACGCCGCCGGTCCCAGTGCTGGTCCCAGTGCTGGTCGCGAGGGCCGCCACCGGCTCGAACCGGGTCCGGTCCCGCAGCGGCAGGCCACCGTTGACGTTGGCCGCCTCCCACTGCGGGGTCTTGCTCGCCAGGTCCAGCCGCAGCACCCCGGCGCTCTGCGTGGCGGCGACGACGGCCTGGCCGGTGAAGTCGAGGTCCCAGCAGGTGCCGCCGGTCCAGCCGGCGTTGAGCTGCTCCCACCGCACGTCCGCCTCGAACAGGCGGGCCCGGTGGCAGCCCTGCCCGGGGCGGCTCGGGTCCGACTCGCCGGCGCCGACCCACACCACGGTGGACGGGCCGTCGTACTGGATCTCGATGGCGCGCGCGTCGGTGCCGCGCAGCCCGACGTGGGCGAACGTGCCGGCGGTGCCGCCCTCGGTGGACAGGTAGACGCCGTACTTCGCCTGGGCCGCGAGGACCACGCCGTGGGTGCCGCGTTCGGAGACGAACGACCGGACGCCGGAGAAGCCGCGGCCCGGGTCGGTGTTGTCGACGAGCACCTGCAGCGGCACCGCGCCGGGTTCGGCGGCGACCTCGTACAGGCCGGCGTCGGTCGCGCACAGCAGCGTCGCCACGCCCTCCCGGTCGATCCAGGCGACGTCGGCGATCGCCGGCTCCAGGGCGGCGACCAGCGCCCACGTCTCGCCGAGGTCCCGCGACACGTGCACGGCGCTGGTCCCGTCGGCGGTGTGGGTGACCGCGGCCAGCAGCCCCGGGCGGGCGGTGATCCCGGGCCGGTTCGGCGCGGGCGCGGCGACGACCCGGCGGACCTCCTCGCCCGGGAACCGCCCGGCGGGCTCCCAGCCGGCGCCGCCGTTGGTGGAGCGGAACACGACCTCGCCGCTGCCGGCGTACCAGGTGTCGTCCTGGAACCGGTCGGCGACGACGGACCGGACGGCCTTGTCGGGCGCCTCGTCGACCACGAACCGCACGTCGTCGACGTACCGGACGCCGGGCTCCGCGGACTCGAGCATCCGGTACACGTTGGACGCGCGCAGCGGCTCGCCGAACGCCCAGCCGGTGGGGGTCATCGGCGTCGGCAGCGGGCTGATCGTCGCGTACAGCCGGTCGTTGATCCGCCGGCGGACCGCGTCGACGTCCTCGTGGTCGCCGACCACGACCCGGGCCCGCACGGCGACCGCCTTGTAGCGGGCCCAGCCGGCGACGACCCGGGTGCCGAGCGCCCGGCGCGCCTCGAGGTCCTGCTGCGTGTGCCGGCGCACGTCCTCGTCCTGCACCTCCAGCAGCCTCGCCACCGGCAGCCGCCAGTCGGGCCGGGACTCCGCGCCGACGTGCGGCACGAGGACGACCTCGACCTCGCCGGGCTGCGCGAAGGACCACATGGTGGCGCGGGTGAACGCGGTCGCCCGGGCCACCGCCGCCGACGCGGCCGTGGCGAGCAGCTCGAAGTCGCGGGCGGTGACGGCCCGGCGGAGTGCGAAGAACTCGTACGGGCCGCGGGTCAGCGCGGCGTCGACGGGCTCCAGGTCCCGGCCGCCGAACGCGGGCAGCTCGTTGGTGACCCGCACGCCGGGCACCGGGTCCCGCAGCGCCGTCACGGTGTGCGCGGCCACGTTGCCGGCCGAGCCGCCGCCGACGCGGTACCAGATCCGCACCTCCCGGCCCGCCGGCGGGACCGCCGCGACGGGCGCGCCACCGGCGTCGACGGCCGGCGCGAACGTGACCGTGCCGGTGCCGCGGTCCAGCTGGTAGACGAGGGCGTCCGCCGGTACACCGGCGAAACCCGCGACGGGCTGCCAGATGACGAACGAGCGGCCGTCGTGCTCCCGCGCCGGGACCCCGTCGGCGAGTTCCTCGGCGGGCGTCTGCACGCCCAGCATCACGTCGAGGTGTTCGGTGGTGGTCACGATCGGCGCCCGCGCCGTGCGCAGCACCTGCCCCGGCATGCCGGTGCCGAGACCGAGCAGCTCGGCCGCGACGGGCTCGCAGTGGTGCGCCCGTACCGTGACCGCGGCCTGCCCCTCGGCGAGCACCGCGGACTCGGTGGTGACGAACAGGACCGGCTGCGGGTCGGCGCCCTGCGCGGCCGCCTTCGTCCCGGCCGGCACCGTGATCCTGGTGGTGGTGTCGTCGCCGGTACGGGTGAACGTCAGCTCCGTCCACGCCGCGGCGGGCGCGTGCCGGGTGACGCCGAGCAGGTTGAGGTACTCGATGTAGGCCTTGTCGGGCAGCCGGTTCAGCCGGTACAGCATGACCTCCGTCAGGTGCGCGAACACCTCGACGAGGGCGATGCCGGGGTCGTGCACCGACAGGTCGGTCCAGCCGGGGCAGGACCGGGCGATGCGGTCGCGGGCCTCACGGACGAGGTCGGTGAACGTGCGGTCGTCGAGGTTGGGGATCGGCAGGGTCATGACGGGCTCCCGTCGGCCGCCGGACCGAGGTCCAGCGGGATGTCGAGGTCGGCGAGGGTGAGGGTGGCGAGGACCCGGTACCGCAGGTGGATGGTCAGCCGGGTCGGCACGTCGGGGTCGGCGGCGGCGTCCAGCGACACGATCTCCGCGCGCGGCTCCCACCGCTGGACCGCCTGCCGGACGTAGTGCACGGCGAGGCCGGCGGTCGTGTGGTCGTTGGGGGCGAACAGCAGCCGGTTGAGGTGGCACCCGTACTGCGGCCGCATCAGCCGCTCGCCCGGGGTCGTGGCGAGCAGGAGCAGCAGCGCCTGCCGTACCGCGGCGTCTCCGTCCACCATGGACAGCGCCCCGGTGGCGGTGAGGGCGGGCGCGAACCTGATCGCCCTCATGCGTCGGCCCCCACGAAGGTCTGGCCGGGGTCGCGGACCGTGTAGTGGACGGTGCCGGGGACCGTGCCGTCGGTGAGACCGTCCAGGTTGGACAGTGCGACCCGCTTGCCGTCGACGCGGATCCAGTCGCTGTACCCCGCCTGCACCGCCAGGGTGAGGGTGCAGGGCTTCATGGTCGGGCCGATGTTGGGGCAGCCGGCGACCGCGCGGCCCTGCGGGTCGTCGTCGACGAGTACGTCTGCGCCGGCGACGGTGACCCAGTGCTGCGAGGCGTTGTTGCGCACCCGGCCGTCGTGGCCGCAGCGCACGACCGCCTGCACCGTCACGAGTTTCATGCCGGACCTCCCGGGAGCGTCGGGACCGCGATGAGGGCGTGCTCGAAGTCGACCGTGCGGGCCTTGACCGTGACGCCGTGCCCTGGTGCCTCCAGGACCAGGTCGGTGGCGGCGTGCAGCCGCACCACGTCCGGCGCGAGCTGGAGGTAGCTGCCGTCGGCGGTCTCCACCCGCAGCGACCGCTCGGCGTCGTCGACGACGATCGACTGGCCGTGCGCGGTCCGCATCGACCAGCGCCGCACGCCGCCGCCCGTGACCCCGGCGCCGTCGGGCGCCTTGGCGGTGCCGAACAGGGAGCCGAGGACGACCGCGTCGCCGGACGCGTCGTGCGGCAGCGCGACCAGCACCGAGTCGCCGACGTCGGGCAGCAGCACCAGGCCCTTGCCGTCGCCGGCGCCGGGCACCAGCAGCGCCACCCAGCCGGCGTCAAGCCCGCCGTGCGCCTGCAGCGCCACCCGCACCCGGCCGCAGCCGTCGGGGTCGTCGACCGCGGTCACCCGCCCGAGCGTCAGCGACGCGCCGGGCCGGGCCACGTCCCGCGCCGGCGGCCGGGTCGACACCGCCGCCAGGTAGCCGTCGGCGTCCACGGTGGACACGACCTCGGTGAGCACGTAGGTGCCGTCCAGAGCGTCGGCGACGCCGCGCACGGCGATCCGGCGCCCGGCCCGCAGCGCGGCGCTGCCGGCGGCGACGCCGTCGAGCGTGACCGCCCGGGCCGCGCTCGCGTCGAGGGCGCCCTGGGCGACGGCGCGCAGCTCGTCGCCGGTCCGCGCGGACTCGTCGACCAGCGTCAGCGGCGCCGGGCTGTCCGGCCGCAGCGCGATGTCGCGGCCCTGCCGGGGCTGCCCGGCGGTCTCGGTGAACGCCTTCGCCCGCTGCGGGTGCCAGCCGACCGCCTCGCAGCGGGCCGCGAGCCGGTCGACGCCGGCGGCCACCTCGACGTGGTGCAGGTCCCGGCCGTACCGGAGCGGGACCGGGTCGCCGTGCCCCTGCAGGGTCAGCACCCGCAGGTCGGTGCCGTCGAGGACGACGTACATCCCGATCCGGCCGAGGGTCTCCGTCAGCAGCTGGAGGTCGCGCTGCCGGTGCTGCACCACCCGCTCGAACCGGGGGCCGTCGCCGCCGTGCACGTGCACCCCCAGGTCGCCGGCGACCGCCTCGACCAGGTCCTTCGGGTCGACGCGGTCGAAGCAGCGGACGGTCTGCCGGGCGCGGAGCCGGTGCAGCAGGTCGTAGCCGGTCAGCCGGGTCTCCGCGGTGCCGTCCGCGGCCCGGGTGAGGCCCACCCCCGTCACCTCGCCGGTGAACAGGGGCCCGTCGTCGCCGGCGACGCGCACGACGAGGCTCGCGCCGAGCAGGTGCAGGGCCTCGCCGCGCGGGTCGTCGAGGGTCAGCTCGCACTGCGCGGGCTGCGAGAGCCGGCTGGTGACCCGCACCCCGGTGACCGGGAGCTCCCGGTCGCCCGCCGTCGCGTGGACCGCCGGCATCATGGCCGGCCGCCCGTCGCCGGCACCGACAGCACCCGGCCCGGCGCGACCGCGAACGGGTCGTCGACGCCGTTGTGCTCGGCGAGCTCCCGCCAGCGCATCGGGCTGCCGAGGGCCTCCATGGCGAGCAGGTCGATCCTGCCGGTGCCGCCCGGGCCGGTGCTGCCGTCGCCGAGCGCCTGCACCGCCGTCGGTGCCGTGCCCGGTGCGGTGCCGGCGCCCGAGCGGGCCAGCTCCCCGTCGAAGTCGCGGGCGCCGGCCTGCTTCGGCTCGTCGACCCGCACCAGCTTCAGCCGCATCCACGACCGTCCCGGCGCGCCCGTGGGGCCGAACGCGTCGAAGCGCTCCGCGATGGCGGCGATGACGCCCGGCACGTTCCACGACCGGCCCCACACGAGCCGGACCAGCGGCGGGCGGGCGGAGCCGAGCTCCTCGGCGGTGTTCTCGGCCAGGTCCCACAGCTTGGCGGTCAGCTGCCGCACGTCCTGCGGCCCGGACCGCGACTCGACCAGCGCCACGTCGAACACCATGTCCAGCAGCAGCTCGGTGCGCCCGCCGCCGGTGAACCGCACCGGGTCGTCGACCCGGCCCCGCCCGACGAGGCGGCTCTCACCGGCGGCGGGCGTGCGGATGCCGGCGAGCCGTTTGACCTCGAACGTCTCCGGGTTGAGCAGGCAGTCGATCCGCTCGCCGGTCTCGTCGACGACGAACGCTACGCGTTCCATGGCAGTCCTCGCTGTTCCTCGTCGAGCCTGCGGATCCGGTCGCCGCCGCGCCGCGGGGTGACCTCCCACTGGGCGCTGTCGTCGGGCAGCTCCGGCCACCGGCGGTGCGTCTCGTTCCCGAGCCGCGGCCACGGCCCGCTCCTCACCACGTGCTCCGCGACCTCGGGCAGCTCGGACCGCCGCTCGGTCGTCCGGTGGCGTCGCGGCGGAGCGTCGGCGTGGTGGGGCGCGGTGCGGCGTGGCGCGACCTCGTCGGGCGGTGTCTCGCCGGTCCATGCGGCGCGGGCCGAGTCCGGCAGGTCCGGCCACCGCAGCACCACCGGGCCGCGGCCGGGCGTCCCGGGGTGCTGGGCCCGGCCGGCGGGACGCCACGCGGGCTCCTCACGGTCGACGCTCATCGGCGCGGGGCTCCAGCCGGGGCGAGGGGCGGCGTCGACCCGCACGGCCGGCTTCGTCCGCGGTGCGGTGTCGTCCTCTGGTACTGGTCTGACCAGCGGGGCGCGGTCTTCCTGCGGCGCCGGCGCGGGGCGCACGGCCGGTGCCTCGGCAGGTTCGGGAAGTCGCCGCGGTGCCGGGGAGCGGACCGGCTCCGGGGCCGCCGGTCGCAGCCGGACCTCCGGCCGTGGCGGCTCGGTGTCCTCAGTGGACATCTGGCGGATCTCCGGCCGGGACGGCTCGACGTCCTGAGTGGACGCCAGGCGGACCGCCGGCCGGGACGGCTCGGTGTCCTCAGTGGACACCCGGCGGATCTCCGGTCGGAACGGCTCGACGTCATGAGTCGACGCCAGGCGGATCGCTGGGCGTGGCGGCTCGGTGTCCTCGATGGACACCCGGCGGGCCGGGGGCGGGGCGGCCGCGGAGACCGCGACCGCCACACCCGTCCATCGCACCGGAGTCTCGTCGGCGGGCGGGGGAGCGGGCGCTGCCCGTACCGACGCCGCCGCCGCGACGGAGAGCACCTTCGCCGGCCGCAGCAGGTGCGGTGCCCGGTCCCGGACCAGGCTGAGCCAGTGCTCCGGCGCTCCCGGCAGCGACCGCTCCTCGACGACCGCCTCCGCGGCGGGCACGAGCCGGTCGGCCGCCCACCGCAGCCACCCGGCGAGGGCGTCACGCAGCCGCGCGGCCACCGCCGGCCTCCCGCTGCAGCCCTTCGTGCGCGAGCACCAGGGTCTCGATGGCCAGTTCCCGGCTCATGGCGTCCAGCGGCGCGCCGCTCCACTCCTGCGGCCAGGCGTTGATGAGGTTCCACCGCAGCGCCTCGGCGGTGCCGGCGGGGTCGAGCATGACGATGGAGACGTTGCGGCGGCTGACCTTGCCCTCGACGGCGGTCATCAGCCAGTTCCACAGCTCGGCGGAGTTGGTCAGGCCGAAGCGCAGCGTCACCGGCGGGTACGTGACCCGGCCGGGGATCGCGCGCACCACGCTGCCGTTGCCGGCCTCCCGGTAGGAGATCCGCTCGACCTTGACGCCGAGCCCCTGCACCTCCGTGAAGTGACCCTCGTTGACGTTGTTGATGAGGAGTTTGAAGTTGTACGCGCGGTACGGGTCGACCCAGTTGCCGGGCTGAGCGGACGGGGCCGGGACGGGTGCGGTCATCGAGCTGCTCCCTTACTGGGCTTCGGTGCCGATGGCGGACTGGCTGAGCTTGAACACGACGAACTCGGCGGGCTTGACCGGCGCGACGCCGATCAGCGCGACGACCTGGCCCGCGTCGCGGACCTCGGCGGGGTTGGTCTCGGCGTCGCACTTGACGAAGAACGCCTCCTGCGGCGTCGCGCCGAGCAGCGCGCCGTCGCGCCAGACCCGGGTCAGGAACGCGCTGATGTCCCGGCGGATCGAGCGCCACAGCTGCTCGTCGTTGGGCTCGAACACGATCCAGCGGGTCCCGTCGCCGATGGACTCCTTCAGCATCGAGAAGAGCCGGCGGACGTTGAGGTAGCGCCACTCCGACGCCTCGGCCGCGAGGGTGCGGGCGCCCCAGACGCGGATGCCCTCGGACGGGAAGTAGCGGATGCAGTTGACGCCGGCCGGGTTCAGCAGGTCCTGTTCGGCGCGGGTCACCCGGTACGTGAGGTCGACGGCGCCCCGGACGGGCTCGTTCGCGGGCGCCTTGTGCACGCCGCGGATGCTGTCGTTGCGCGCCCACAGGCCGGCGACGTGCCCGCTCGGCGGGGTGGTGACGACGTCGCCGCTCATCGGGTCGCGGACGACCAGCCACGGCAGGTAGAAGGTGCCGTAGTCGCTGTTGCGGGGCCGCAGGCCGCCGTCGTCCGCCGTGGGGGCGGGCTGCGCGGGCTGCTGGCCGTCCTGCGCGGGGGTCTTCGCCTTCTTGGGCGCGGGCGCGGTCTCGACCCGCACGAGCCGCTCGACGTCGGTGATCTCCTCCGGCGGGTCGAGGATCGCCATCCGGTCGCCGAGGTTCTCGCAGTGCTTCAGCAGGTCCTCGTGCGACAGCACGTCGGTGTACCCGGGCGCGGCCACGATCGCGATCTCGTCGATCGCCTCCAGCAGGCCGAGGCCGGAGCGGGTGCGGCCGGCGCCGGCGATCGGCTCGCCCGGCGCGATGTTGACGATGTAGCACCGCCCGCCGCCGTTGTCGAAGAACCCGTACACGGCGCGGGACAGCGGCGTGCCGGCGCCCGGCTCGTCCCCGCCGGCGTAGATCCGCAGGAACTCCGACCAGCTGCCGACGGCGACCGCCTCGTTGCGGCGGGCGTCGCGGTCCGGCGCCGTGCCGACGAAGCCGGCGGTGCTGGTGCCGACGGCGCCGATGGGCCGGGCGCCGCCGCTGACCTCCTCGACGTACACGCCGGGAGACGCGTAGTAGGGCATGTCATGCCTCCTTGATCTCGCACCGGATGACCGCCGGGGAGGCGGCACCGGCGGTGACGGTGTGGTGGAACCGAAGGCCGCGGCCGGACAGCCGCAACCTGGCCGGCCGGTCCGCGGGCAGCCCGTCCAGGACGAACGTGCCGTCGGCGCCGGTGTAGGTGACCTCGGACCGGTCGGCGCTCTCGACCCGCATGCCGGCCAGCGGCGTGTCGCCGGGCCCGAGCACCACCCCCGACAGCGGCCGCAGCGGCACCGTCTCGATCCGCAGCGGCGCGGTGACCCGCGGCGCGACGGGCGCGGGCCGGTCGAGCCGCCCGGGGACGTCGACGTAGAACGCGGGTCTCGCCGGTACCCCCGACGACTGCCACACGTGCGCCGGCACCTCGTCGAAGACGGGCCGGTGCGGGCCGGTGGTCGTGGCGCCCAGCAGCCGGTCGAGCGCCGCGACGTCGTCGGCGCGGGCGGTGGCGAGCAGGAACCGCATCCTGAACCGGACCGGCTCCAGCCCGGTGACGGGCCGCATGCCCTGCTCCGGCAGCAGCGCGGTGAGCCACACGTGCACGTCAGCCGGCTTGGCGCCTTTGCCGTCGCTCTTGATGTCGCCGCTCGGCGGCCCTTGCCTCGCGCTGAGGCCCGCGCCGCCGACCCAGCGCAGCAGGGCGGTGGTGGCGGTCTCGACGATGCCCGGTTCAGGCATGACGGTGTCCCCTCGTTCATGGGCTCGGGGTTTCGGTTCGGTGCAAGCAGGACGTACGGCGGCCCCGGTTGATACGGGGAGCCGTGTCGCCTACCTGACTGGGTGAACCGGTATCAGCGGCCCCGGCGGCCACCTCCGCCGGCGCGCAACCCGGCGGCCCGCACCGGGCTACGATGCTCGGGCGGACAGTGACGGACGTCGAAGGGAGACCGGCCGGTGGCGGACAGCGGGCTGGAGCGGGCGCTCGAGGAGCACCTAGGGGCGCTGGAGCGCAAGGACCTCGCGGCGTACGCGGCGACGCTCGCCGAGGAGGTGGTGCTGATCCTGCCCAACGGCACGGTCGTCGACGGCAAGGCGGCCATGGTCGAGTTCCACCGCGAGATGTTCGCCGACGACACCTGGACGCAGGAGCGCACCGTCCGGAAGGTCACCCTGGCCGGCAGCACCGGGTGGGTGCTGATCGAGTACCTGTGGACCACCGTCGACGCGACCGGCGCGGTCGAGTCGCAGACCCGGGCGTACTTCACCCTCACCTACGCGCTCGTCGACGGCAGGTGGCTCGTCGTGGCCGACCAGAACACCCGCCTGCCGTAGCGGGCGGGTGCGGCGGGCCCAGGCGGCGGCGCGGGTGACGGCGGCGCCGAGGGCGGGGGAGAGCAGGCCGGCCAGGATCCAGCCGGGGATGCCGAGGCCCAGCACGACACCGGTGGCCAGCAGCGGTCCGGCGACGCCTTCCACCGACATCCCGAGGCTGAACATGCCCTGGTAGCGGCCGGGTTCGCGGGTGTCGGCGAGGTCGAAGTTCAGCGTCCAGGCGGCCATCGACGTGAGCAGCTCGCTGACGGTCAGCACCGTCACACCGGCCGCGAGCAGCGCGACGGCGGGCGCCGCCGGTACCACGGCGGAACAGGCGACCAGGGCACAGGCCGGGGCCGATGAGCGCGGCTCCACGCCAGGCCGAACCCAGACCGGCGCCGCGGGTGAGCGGGACCTGGAGGGCGACGCTGAGCAGGGTGTGCCCGCCGAGCAGGGCGGCGACCGTGACGTCGGGGGCGTCGGTGCGGGTGATGACCCACAGCGGCAGGGCGATCGTCAGCAGGCTGCGGTACGTCGCCTGCAGGCCGCACAGCACCGCCACCGACAGGTACGGATCGAAGATCCCCTTCCGTCGCAGAGGCAGACGGCGGGGAAGCGTCCACCCGGACGGCCGGAACCGTCGGCTACCCGACTCGCGGAAGAGCGGAATAGCGCGGTGAATTCAAGTGCCCGAATTGGCCGGATCACCGTCGGTGAATTTATGTGAAGGTTTCCGCCGTCGCCGCCGTCGCCCTAAGTGATCTTGGGTGGTCAGCCCGCATGATGGTTGACCTGCGGCGGTGACACTCTGTACCGCAGGGCACGCGGAGCGTTCGGTGCTCATTGCGTTCGCGGGTGGGCTGCCGTACGTTGCCGTCGTCGTCAAGCGATACGGGGGCACGACGTGACCGGCGGGTCTTCTTTCGGTATGTCCAGAATCGTTCTCGGGATTCTGGCGGTGACGTTCCTCCAATTCGTGACCGTTGATCGGGCGGCGGCGAAGCCGCCGTGCCCGGCGGTGATGGCGAGCCTCTCCGCCGCGGAGGCGACGGCGCGGAACTGCGCCGGGCCGGTCGAGGCGCTGGACCGGCGGACCGTCGACTCGCGGACGCTGATCGCCGGCGACGGCACGGCGACGGTCGAGCACCACGTCGCGCCGCGCTGGGTGCGCCGCGCCGACGGCGGCTGGGCGGACATCGACACGACGCTGCGGTTCGTGGACGGTGCCGTGGCACCGGCCGCGACGCTGGTGCCGGTGACGTTCTCGGCCAAGGGCACGGGACCGCTGGCCACGCTGTCGCTGGACGGCCGGCGGATCGCGATGTCGTGGCCGGGCGGCCGGCTGCCGGTGCCGGTGCTGTCCGGTGCGACGGCGACGTACGAGGACGTCCTGCCGGGTGTCGACCTGCGGATGACGGCGCTCGCCGACGGCTTCTCCGAGGTGCTCGTCGTGGAGTCGCCCCAGGCGGCGGCGAACCCGGCCCTGGCGAAGCTCGCGTTCGGCCTGGAGGCGACCGGGGTGACCCTGGGCGTCTCCGAGGACGGCGGGGTCCACGCCAAGGACGGCAAGGGACAGGTCGTGTTCACCTCGCCGCGCGCACTGATGTGGGACAGCGCGGCCGACGGGACGGGCGACGCGGTGACGGCGAAGTCCGCGAAGGCGCCGACCGGTGGGCACGGCGCGCCGCGGATCAAGACGATGGGTGAGTCGCTGTCCGGTGGCAAGCTGACGATCACCCCGGACAAGGCGTTCCTGACCGACCCCGCGACGCGGTACCCGGTCTACATCGACCCGACGTTCACCGGCGGCAAGTCGGGCAACGCCTGGGCGGTGGTGGCGAGCCGGTCGGACCTGGCGGGTTCGAAGTTCTGGCAGACGACGTTCATGTCCAACAGCGGCACCTACGGCGACGCCGGTTCCGGTCTGACCTGTGACAACTTCACCGGCAACACGTGCACCAGCACCACGTACAAGGTGCGGTCGCTGTTCCGGATGGAGACCTACGGCGCCGCCGGCGCGACGGTGATCAGCTCCAACTTCGAGATCACCCAGAAGTGGTCGTGGACCTGCAACACCGCCTCCGACGCGAAGCTGTGGGTGATCGGCGGGTTCGACAGCAACACGACGTGGAACAACCAGCCCTCGTGGGACGGCGCCCACACCTCGACCACCCCGGGCAACCGCGCGGTCGGTTCGGCGAACGGATGTCAGGCGCCCGGGACCGTCAGCTTCGACGCGACCGGCATGGTGCAGTGGGGCTTCTCCCAGGGCTGGTCCGTGCTCAACCTCGGCCTGCAGGCGCTGAGCGAAGGCACGAACCAGCAGTGGAAGCGGTTCGACTCCTCGACCGCCACGCTGAAGATCCGCTACGACCACGCCCCGACCACGCCGGCCCTGTCGGACCTGAAGGTCGGCCCGAACGGCTTCACCAGCTGCGGTCCGTCCGCGGGCACCGCCACGCGCGTCAACACGACGAACGGCCTGACCCTCAACGCCGTGCTGAGCGACGTCGACGCCCCGGCCGGGGACCTTGTCAAGGCCGAGTGGGCCGTGACCGGTGTCGCGGCGCAGTACGCGCCGGCGCCCGAGACGGCGGGGCTGACGTCCGGGTCGAACCACCAGACGACGATCCCGGCGGCCGCGTTCACCAACGGCGCCGCGATCTCCTGGCAGGCGCGCGGCGTCGACACCGACAACGACGCGGCCGGGGGCTGGAGCCCGGCCTGCCACCTGCTGGTGGACAACACCGCGCCCAGCCCGCCCGGGGTCACCAGCACCGACCTCGCGCTGCGGGTCGGCGTCGGTATCGTCCCGGCGCCGAAGCCGACCACCGCGGTCGTCGGCCGCAGCGCGACGGTGACCTTCGCCGCCGACGCCGCCGACGTGGGGTCGATCGTCGGCTTCCGGTACGGGGTGAGCGCCGACATGGACGCGACCCCGACGATCTGGGTCGCCGCCGCCGCGGACGGCACCGCGCAGGCGGCCGTGGTGCCGCTGGACGCGGTGTTCTACAACAGCGTCGTCGTCACCGCCGTCAAGGCCGACGGCACCGCCGGCGCCTCGACGTCCGCCAGGTTCCGGGTGGCCGCGGCGACGGGCACCCCGCACGTGCTGGGCGACGCGACCGGTGACGGCCGGGCCGACGTGACCCTCCTGTCCGACGTCGGCGGCGGCAAGAGCGCGCTGTGGCGGTGGGACGCCACCGCGGCCGGCACCGGCGCGTTCAATGCCCCGGTCGCGCCGCAGGGCAACGCCGGGATCTACACCACCGCCACGACGCTGTCGGCGACCGGCGACTTCGACGGCAACGGACAGTCCGACGTCGCGACGCTCGCGCCGGCCGGTTCCGACGTCACCGTGACCGTTCAGCAGTCGGACGCCAACCAGCTGCTCTCCACCCCGGTCCTGCGGACCATGACCGGCTGGACCCTGTCGAGGATCAAGGCGGTCGGCGGCGGCGACGTCAATGCCGACGGCAAGGCCGACCTGACCGTCGCCTACGACAACGGCAACGTCAGCTGGACGCTCTTCGTCCTGCTGTCCACGTCGACCCCAGGGTCGGTGAGCTTCGCCGCGCCCGCCGACTGGTACCACTTCCCGGTCGGCGGCTCGGACCCCAGCAAGGTGAAGCTGGTCTTCGGCGACTTCAACGGCGACGGCCGGTCCGACGTCGGCCAGTTCTACGACTACGGCAACGTGCACACCAAGCTGTGGATGCACTGGTCGCAGACGAACAACACGTACACCGAGTCGACGCTGACCTGGGACTCCGGCGTCGGTGGCTGGGGCTCGCAGGCCAGCAAGTACGTCGCCGGGGACTTCACCGGCGACGGCAAGACCGACATCGTCTCCTTCTACTTCCCCGGCGGCGTCCTCAACGGCACCCTGGGCATGTCCACCTTCGTGGCGAAGGCCGACGGCACCGGCATCAACGCGCCGACCACCACCTGGACCTCGCCCGCCAACACCTGGGACTGGACCGTCACCGAGCCGCAGCCGGGCGACTTCAACGGCGACGGCAAGGCCGACATCGCCCTCACGTACGGCTGCTGCGGCCCGTACCAGCGCAGCCTGTACACGTTGACCTCGACCGGCCCGTCCTTCGGCGCACCGGCGCTGCGGTGGCAGGGCGGCATCGGCCCGCTGAGCGGCGGCAGCCTCGCCCTGGACACCACCGGCACCGTCCGGTACCAGCTGGTCAACGTCAACTCCGGCAAGTGCCTGCAGATCACCGGGGCGTCCACCACCAGCGGGGCGTGGGCCCAGCAGTCGACCTGCAACGCCACCGCGACCCACCAGCTGTTCACCGCTGAACGGGTCGGCGCCGTGAACACCTACCTCCACCCGGTCCACGCCCCCGGCCAGTGCCTGGCCGTCCCGGGCGGCTACACCACCGACAACGCCGGCATCGGCCAATGGGCCTGCAACACCGCCCCCGACCAGTTCCAGCAGCTGGACTACGTCGCGGGCACCGGGCAGAACACCATGGTCCGGATCCGTCCGACCCACTCCAACAAGTGTGTCGCCATCCCCAACGGCTCCCTCGCCGAAGGCACCGGCGCCATCCAATGGACCTGCGGCGCCTACGCCGACCAGACCTGGTACCTGCGCATCGTCCCCTGATCACGACCGTGCTTCTGGTCCTGCGGGTTGTTGGTCGCGTGACGTCAATCGTGAAGGAGCGCCCGATGTTGCGGCGAGTTCTTGCCCTGTCCCTCCCCGCGGTGCTCGCGGCGACCATCGGTGCCCAGGCGTCGGCATTCGCCGCGCCGCCGAAGCGGATCGGCAAGCCGGCACCGGTCCAATCCGTGCCGGGCTCCTACAGCCGCCCGGCGACGTCGTCGGTCAAGTCGCTGCTGGGCGGCGCGGCACCGGTGTCGGTGCGGTGGCCGGCGGCGACCACGGCCGACGTGACGCTGGCGGTCGCCGGTGACCTGTCCCCGGCGGTGGACCGGGACGTCTCGGCGGCGGTCGCGGTGCCGAACACGCCCGTGCGACTGACCGCCGCGTCGGTGAGCGGCAAGGCGGCGGCGAAGCTGCAGCAGGCCGGCGCGGCACCGAAGATGCGCGTCGAGGTGCTGCCGCACCAGACGGACGCGCATCACCCGGTGGTGCTGCGGCTGTCCCGTGTGGACGGTGCCGCGGCAGCCGGTGGCTCGGTGCGCGTGTCGCTGGACTACAGCGGTTTCCGCGATGCCTACGGCGGCGACTGGTCGAGCCGTCTGCAGCTGGTACGCCTGCCGGAATGCGGATTGAGCACCCCGGGCGCGGCAGCCTGCCAGGCGACGCCGCTGAGCACGGTGAACGACGCGGGGTCCCGGTCGGTGTCCGCGATGGTGCCGGCGTCCGGGGGCGTCGTCGCCCTCGCCGCGTCGACGCAGTCCTCCAACGGCGGCGGTGACTTCGGGGCCACCACCCTGTCCGCGACGAGCAGCTGGGCCGGTGGCGGCTCGGGCGGCGACTTCACCTACAGCTACCCGATCCAGGCCCCGCCGCCGATCGCGGGTCCTGCGCCGGCGGTGGCATTGAGCTACTCGTCCGGCTCGATGGACGGGTTGACCGCGGCGACGAACAACCAGCCGTCGTGGGCGGGCGAAGGGTTCGACTACGCCCCTGGCATGATCAACCGCAGCTACGTGGGCTGCGCCGACGACGGCAAGACCGGCATCGGCGACTACTGCTGGGCCACCGACAACGCGTCGCTGTCGATGCCCGGTCACGCGGGCGAGCTGCTGCAGGTGTCGACGAACCCGGACGTCTGGAAGCTGCGGGCCGACGACGGCACGAAGGTCGAACGGTTGACCGGGGCGACCAACGGCGCGCTCAACGGCGAGCACTGGAAGGTCACGACGACCGACGGCTGGACGTACTGGTTCGGTCTGAACCGGCTGCCCGGCTGGAGCACCGGCAAGCCCACCACGGCATCCGTGTTCACCGTGCCGGTGTTCGGCAACAACACCGGCGAGCCGTGCTACAACGCGACGTTCGCCAACGCCTGGTGCGACCAGGGTTCGACGTGGAACCTCGACTACGTCGAGGACCCGCGCGGCAACACGATGTCCTACTGGTACGACCAGGAGATCAACCACTACGGCCGCAACGTGACGGCGTCGGCGGTGTCGACGTACGTCCGTGGCGGGCACATCGACCACATCGACTACGGCACCCGCAAGGACGCCGGGGTCGACAGCATCTACAGCGCCGGGTTCGCGCCCGCGCGGGTCAGCTTCGGCACGGCGGACCGGTGCGAGACGGCGGGTGCCACGTGTGTGCAGAGCAATCCGTCGAACTGGCCGGACGTGCCGTGGGACCAGCAGTGCGACTCGACCACGTCGTGCCCGACCCAGTTCTCGCCGGCGTTCTTCACTTCCAAGAAGCTGGCCACGATCACGACCCGGGTCTGGTCCGGCACCGGCACGACCTACCGTGACGTGGAGCGGTGGACGTTCAACACGGTGATGAAGACGCCCGGCGACGGCCATCCGAAGCTGCTCTGGCTGGACAGCATCTCGCACGCGGGTCTCGAGGACGGCACCACCCTGACGATGCCGGACGTGAAGTTCACGTCGGTGTCGATGAGCAACCGGGTGGACACGTCGCCGACGAAGAACCCGATCCAGCGGCTGCGGATCTCGTCGGTGCAGTCCGAGTTCGGCAGCGAGATCGCGGTCACGTACTCGCCGCCGGAGTGCGTGCTGAACACGAACATGCCGGCCTCGGCCGAGTCGAACACGAAGCGGTGCTATCCGGTGTACTGGACGCCGTACGGCACGAGCACGGCGACGTTCGACTGGTTCCACAAGTACGTGGTCACCGGGGTCACGGTCACCGACAAGACCGGCGCGCCCGTGTCGAGGGTCGGCAAGCAGGAGACCTACCAGTACATCGGCACGCCCGGCTGGCACTACGACGACAACGAGCTGGTGCCGGTGGCGCACAAGTCGTGGGGTCAGTGGCGGGGCTACCAGAAGGTCCGCACGCTCACCGGCGCGGCCGACACCGCCCAGCTGCAGACCGACACGATCTACTTCCGTGGCATGCACGGCGACAAGCTGCCCAACAACGGCAGCCGCACCGCGCAGATCGCGGCGGACCCCGACTTCGGCGGCACGGCGATCGACGACGAGGACTGGCGGGTCGGCCAGGTCCGCGAGACGATCAGCTACAACGGGGTCGGCGACGCCGCGCCGGTGCTGTCCAAGACGCTGACCACGCCGTGGGAGTACGGCCCGACCGTCACCCGGACCCGTAACGGTGTGACGACGAAGGCCTACGTCGCCAGCGTCAAGTCGTCGACGACGAAACTGGCGCTGGACGCGAGCCGCGGCTGGATGACCACGAGCGTGACCAACACGTTCGACGCCGACGCCGGGCTGCCGACCAAGATCGGCCGGATCGTCAAGGTCGACACCGCCAACGACACCAGCACCACCACCGACGACCGGTGCACGCTGACGACGTACGCCACCGACCCCGCCGGGAAGATCCTGAACGCGGTGGCGCAGGAGCAGGTCATCGCGGCGCCGTGCTCGAACCCGACCCCGAACCTCGCCACCGACCTCATCTCCGACGTGCGGACCTGGTACGACGGCGCGACCAGCTTCGACAAGTCGGTGTCGACCGGCGTCGTCACCAGGAGCGAGGTGGTCGGCAGCATCAGCGGCGGCAACCCGGTCTACGTCAAGAAGGCCGAGGCCACCTACGACCCGTACGGCCGGGTGCTGACCTCGACCGACGCCTTGAACCGGGTGACCACGACCGCCTACACGCCGTCGGCAGGCTCGCAGGCGACCTCGATCTCGGTGAAGAACCCGAAGCTGTGGGAGACGGTCACCACGATCAACCCGGCGTTCGGCAACGTGACGTCCCAGGTGGACCCGAACGGCCGCCGGACCGACGCCACCTACGACGCGCTCGGCCGCACGGTGGCGGTGTGGGAACCGGACCGCAGCAAGTCGGCCGGCCAGTCCGCCACGACGAAGTACGCCTACGTCATCGCCGGCACGACAGCGATCACGTCGGTGGCGACCTCCACGCTGAACACCGCCGGCGACGGGTACATCACCTCGTACCAGCTCTACGACGGGCTGCTCCGGCCGAGGCAGGCGCAGCGCCCGGCCGTCGGTGGCGGTGTCGTGCTGACCGACACCATCTACGACTCGCGGAGCCTGGCCGTGCAGGCCAACAACGCGTACTTCCAGGCCGGGGTGTCGTGGGGCAACCTGTTCACCCCGTCCAGCCCGACGCCCAGCCGGGCGCTGACGGTGTACGACAACGCGGGCCGGGCCACCGACGTCATCTACCAGGTGTCGGGCGTCGAGAAGTGGCGGACGAAGACCACGTTCGGCGGCGACCACACCGACACGACGCCGCCGGCCGGTGAGACGCCGACCTCGGTGTGGATGAACGCGCTCGGGCAGACGACACAGATCCGCCAGTACCGCGGCACCACCCCCACCGGCGCCTACGACACGACGACATACACGTACAACAAGCGTGGCAACACCGAGACGATCACCGACCCGGCCCTCACGGTGTGGTCGTTCACCTTCGATGTGCGTGGCCGGACCCTCACGACCGTCGACCCGGACCGGGGCACCACCGAGTTCACCTATGACGACGCGGACCAGCAGCTGACCGTCAAGGACGGCCGCAACGTCACCCGCACCAGCGTCTACGACGAGCTCGGCCGGGTCACCGACATCTACGAGGGCACCGTCGCCACCGGTACGAAACTGATCCACAACGACTTCGACGGCGTGCTCAAGGGCGAGCTCAGCACGGCGACGCGGTACACGCCCGACGGACGCCAGTACGTCAACGCGATCACCGAGTACAAGCCCGGCACGTACCTGCCCACCAAACTCTCGGTGGTCATCCCGGCGGCCGAGGGCACCCGGCTGGCCGGCACCTACACGACCGAGACGACGTACAACGCCAACGGCACTCCCGCAACGGTGAAGCTGCCCGCGATCGGTGGCACCGGCACCGGGTCGCAGCCGGCGGAGACGCTGACCTACGGCTACGACGCCCTGGGCAACTCCACGACGCTCAGCGGCACGAACTCGTACGTCGCGGCGACGACGTACGACCAGTTCGGGCGGGTCAGCGGCACGCTGTACAACAACGGCAGCAAGAACCTGGCTCAGCTGTGGAGCTACGACCCGGGCACCGACCGGCTGCTGGAGCACGGCGTCTACGACAACGACACGGGCGACGTGTTCCAGGACGTCTACTACGACTACGAGAACTCCGGCCGGATCAAGTCGGTCAGGGACCTCACCAACCAGTACGGCGCCGGCCCGGACGACAACCAGTGCTTCCGCTACGACTACCTGCAGCACCTGACGAACGCCTGGACGCCGGCAAACGGCGACTGCACCGCCGACCCGGCCAACGTCCAGGCGTCGGCGCTGGGCGGGCCCAGCCCGTACTGGCAGGCATGGACCTACGACGCGGCGGGCAACCGCAAGACCCAGACGGACCGCACCGCCGCCGGCGACACGACCGCCACGTCGACCTACGCGGCGCCGACGGCGAGCCAGCCGCACGCGCTGGCCTCGCTGTCCGTGCAGCCGCCGACCGGGGCCGCGACCAGCAACACGTACGACTACGACCCGGCGGGCAACACCACCGGCCGGGCACTGGCCGGGCAACCCGCGCAGGAGCTGAAGTGGGACGCGGAGGGCAGGCTCAAGTCGGTCACCGACACCGCCGGTACCTCCTCGTACGTGTACGACGCGGCGGGCAACCGGCTCATCGCCCGCGACGGCACCGGCACCACCCTCTATCTTGCCGGTCAGCAGGTGCATGTCTCCCCGTCGAACCAGGTCACCACGACCCGGTTCTACGGCACCGGCGCGGTCCGCACCACCGCGGGCGGGCTCGCGTGGACGGTCGCCGACCACCACGGCACCGGCGAGTTGGTGTTCAGGGCCTCCGACCTGGCCAAGACCCAGCGCCGGACGACCCCGTTCGGTTCGCCTCGCGGCGCGAACCCGGCGTGGCCGACCACCCGCGGCTTCGTCGGCGGGACCATCGACCCGACCGGCCTGACCCAGATCGGTGCCCGGCCGTACGACGCGGCACTGGGCCGGTTCATCTCCGCCGACCCGGTCTTCAACAGCGGTGACGTCCAGGCGTTCAACAGCTACGGCTACGCCAACTACAACCCCGTGTCCGACAGCGACCCGTCCGGGCTGGTGCACGACAACGGCGGCTCCGGCGGCATCGACATCAAGGTCCTGTACTTCAACGACGGCAAGTACTACTACCGGAAGCTGGGCATCGCGGTAACGGCACCGTACTGCCACGCGCGAGGTGGTTGCCACGGTCCGAACCTCAACATGATCTTCCCGGACTACGTCTGGATCACCTCGATCATCGGCGTCGTCAAGCACTCGCTCTACCCGCTGCCGCAGCACACGCTCACGGTCAAGGCCAACACCCCGAAGGTGGCGTGCCCCGTCCCGCCGTCGCCGCCCCCGCCGCCGCCGTCGTGTGGCTTCTTCGACGTGAAGTGCGGCTGGAAACACCCCGGCTGGTGGTGGAACGGCAACAAGGGGTGGGTCTACGCCGCCGGCACCATCGCGAGCATCGCCGCCTGCTTCAACCCCGTGCTGTGCCTCGTCGGCGGGGCGCTGATGTCCGGGATGTCGATGGCGGACCGCACCTACGAGTTCGTCAACAGCGGCGGCTACAAGGACGGGTGGATGGCCTGGGGCGGATTCGCCCTCGGCACGGGCATCGACGCCTTGGGGTTCATCCCCGGGGCGGCGTTGGCCAGTCGCGGCGCGACCGCCGGCGAACACATGGTGGGGGCGGCGGCCCGCACCTGTGGACACAGCTTCGACCCCTCGACCGAGGTCCTGCTCGCCGACTCCTCGACGAAGCCGATCAAGGATGTCGTGGTCGGCGACAAGGTCAGGTCGACAGATCCGCAGACCGGCGCCGACACCGCGGAGACGGTCACGGCGCTGCACGTCAACCAGGACACCGACCTGGCCGACGTCACGGTGCTGACCGCGGAGGGCGCGTCGGTCCTGCACACGACGCAGCACCACCCGTTCTGGAACGAGACGCGCCACGAGTGGACCGACGCGGCCGCCCTGCGCGCGACGGACCTGCTGCGCGCCGCCGACGGCACCGTGCAGATCGTGATCTCGGTCGTCGTGTTCACCGGCGACAAGCAGATGCGCGACCTCACCGTCACCCGGCTGCACAACTACTACGTGCTGGCCGGCTCCGTCCCGGTCCTCGTCCACAACTGCCCGAACCCGCTGCTCGGCTGGACGCACTGGGACGGCGCCGGCGGCATGGAAGAGGCGCTGAGAGGCAACTGGAACGATGGTCTGAGCTGGGAGCACGTCGTCGAGCAGTCGCAGATCGACAAGGCCTATTACAGCGGGTTCGATCCCCGGATCATCCACCACCCGGACAACCTCATCCGGATGGACATGAAGTTGAACTCGGCGAAGAACATCTACTACAGCAGTAGGCACTCCTTCACCAATGGGGTGCCGTTGCGCAAGTGGATCGCGAACGAGGGATGGACGTACCAGCAGCAGCGCAGCTTCGGTCTGTACATAATCAACCTTCTGGAAACGGGCAGGCCGCTTCCCGGGTGATGAGAGGAGCAGGCGTGTTCACCACCCTGGGTGCCCAGGTCTGGGACGACAGCCTGGGCCTGGCCATGCGGATGCTCACCGAGGGCGAGGACGTGGCCCTTGATCAGCCGGTGGCGATGCGGCATCTGGCCTACGTCGCCTGGTTCGACAGTCGCGTGGAGGGTTCCAGTCTGAGTCAGGCGCTGGAGTGGCATCCGGCGGAGCGGATGTTGAAGGTGGCGGCCGGCTGCGACTACTTCGGGCTGAGTGGGCTTGCGGAGCTGATCCGTGAGCTCGCGGCGGACCACGAGAACGTCGAGCGGGCGATGGCCCTGGACGGCGAGTACCGGGACCGCAGGGGCCGCGATCCCGAGGACAACCGGATCGTGGACGCCATTGAGGAACGCCTGCGGAGCGCGCCGCAGGATTTCGGCCTGGTGTGAGTGGCGGGTGCCGGCCGGCACCCGCCGTTACAGGCGCTTCTCGAACCAGTGGTGGGCGTAGGGCTCGTCGTTGAAGGCGGGCACCTCCTTGTAGCCGGTGCTGCGGTACAGCGCGATCGCCTCGGTGAGGTTGCGGTTGGTGTCCAGGCGGACGGAGCGGTGGCCGGCCTCGGCGGCGTGGCGCTCCAGCTCGCCCAGGATGCGGCGGCCGAGGCCCAGGCCGCGGACGGTGCCGGAGACCCAGACGCGCTTGATCTCGGCGGGGGCGTCGCGGTGGAGTTTCAGGGCGCCGCAGCCGACGGGCTCGCCGGACAGGGTGGCGAGGAGGAACGCGCCCCGGGGCGGGGTCAGGTCCTCGTCGTCGACCGGTCTGCTGACGCCCGTGTCGAAGCCGTCGTCGAAGCGCTGGGACAGCTCGCGGGCGTAGGCGCGCAGGCAGGCGCGGGCCCGTGGGTCGGCCGGCGGGCAGACCGTGAGCTCGACCATCGAGGCCAGCAGCAGGCGCTCGACCTCCGCCATCGCGGTCGCCAGGCGGGACCGCTGGGTGTCGCTGAGCGGGCCGAGGATCGAGTGCGCCAGGTCGTCGGAGGCGCGGTCGAGGATCGCCCACTCGGCCCGCCCGGCGTCCGTCAGCGAGGCTTCGCGGACGCGCGCGTCGCCGCTCGTACCGGCGCCGACGACGACAAGGTCGTCAGCCTCGAGGGCCCGCAGCAGGCGGCTCAGGTAGCCGGCGTCGAGGCCGAGGCGGGCGCGCAGGGCGGCCACCTCGGCGCCGGCGGGGCCGATCTCCCACAGCAGGCGGGCCTGGCCGAGCGGGCGGCCGCGGGACAGGTATTCGTCGTCGAGCGCGCCGACGCGCTGCGTCACGGTCCGGTTGAAGCGGCGGACGGTCTGGAGGAGTTCCACATGTCTGACTATAGTCAGGTAACGCTCCGCAGTGGTATCCGCCAGGCATACTCGACGCGTGAAACGAGGCTGGTTGCTCGCGGTGGTCGCGACGACGCTGATGGGCTGCATCGGGCCGTTCGCCGACACGGTCGACGAGGCGCTCCAGGACACCCCCGGTGACTACGACGAGTGCTGCATCAACGCCGAGCGGCCGCTGCTCGGCAAGCTCGCCGGCACCCCGATCACCGTGGTGACCGCCCCGGACTTCCCCGGGTTCCGGGTCGACGCCGTCGTCACGACGCACCAGTTCGACGCCGCCACCGAGAAGAAGGTGACCTGGGAGAAGGACGGCGACGGGCTGATCGCGCCGGACGACGCCCACGACTACGTGCTCGCCCTCGTCGCCGGCGTGCCCGGCGGCGACTCGAAGGCGTACCCGCAGACGGTCGTGACCGTCGTGAAGGGGGCTGCCTACGAGTCCACGCCGCTCGTCGACCCGTCCAACGGCAGCCGCATCAGCTCGGTGATCCTCGCCGTGCGGGTCCCCGCCGGGCAGACGGTCCTGCTCACCGCCGAGGACCCCGGCCCGGGCGACCCCGCGGTCGACCTGCGCACCGGCCGCGCCGTGAAGTTCCCCGCCGATGCGTAGCCGCCTGCTCGCCCTCGCCGGCGTCGCGGCGGCCCTGGCGGTCGCGTTCGCGATCCGGGCGGTCGACGACGGCGCGCTGCGCCAGTACTCCGGGACCGCGCTGTACGCCTCCATGATCTACGCCGGGGTCTTCGTCCTGCGGCCCCGGACGACCCCGCTCGTCGCGGGCGCCGTCGCGATCGCCTGGTGCTGGGCGGTGGAGCTGGCGCAGCTGACCGGCGTCCCCGCCGAGCTGTCCGCGCGGAGCCTCCTGGCGCGGTACGCGCTCGGCGTGAAGTTCGACGCTGTCGACCTGGCCTGGTACCCGGTCGGCGTCGTGCCGCTGGTCCTCGTACACCTCGCGCTAACGCGAAAGTTTCATGCCGTGACCAGGCAGGACGACCCGGCCAGACGGTGATATGCCCGCGCCGGGGCGGTGACGCGGTTCAATCCGCGCACCGCCACCCGGAGAGGAGCACCACCCATGCGCAGGAGGATTCTCGGCGCAGTCGCGGCGCTCGGGGTCGCCGCCGCCACGACGGTCATCGCCGTGGCAGCCTCGACCCCGGCGACAGCCGCCCCCGCGTACAACTACGCGGAGGCACTGCAGAAGTCCATCTGGTTCTACGAGGCCCAGCAGGCCGGGCCGAAGCCCGCGTGGAGCCGGGTCGGGTGGCGCGGCAACGCCGCCACGACCGACGGCGCCGACGTCGGCCTCGACCTGACCGGCGGCTGGTTCGACGCCGGCGACCACGTGAAGTTCGGCTTCCCGATGGCGTTCTCGACCACCATGCTCGCGTGGGGTGCGGTGGAGTACCGCGACGCGTACGTGCAGTCGGGGCAGCTGACCAACCTGGTGAACAACCTGAAGTTCGTCAACGACTACTTCATCAAGGCGCACCCGTCCCCGAACGTCCTCTATGGACAGATCGGCTCCGGCAACCCCGACCACGCCTGGTGGGGCCCGGCCGAGGTGATGCCGATGGCGCGACCCTCGTACAAGATCGACGCCACCTGCGGCGGCTCGGACCTCGCCGGTGAGACGGCCGCCGCCATGGCCGCCTCGTCGATCGTGATCCGCCCGACCGACGCCGCGTACGCCGACAAGCTCGTCACGCACGCGAAGCAGCTGTACACGTTCGCCGACACCGTGCGCCGCAAGTACAGCGACTGCATCACCGACGCGGCCAGCTACTACAACTCGTGGAGCGGCTTCAACGACGAGCTCGTGTGGGGCGCGATCTGGCTCTACCGCGCCACCAACGACGCGGCCTACCTCACGAAGGCCGAGGCCGGCTACGACAACCTCAGCAACGAGAACCAGACCACGACGAAGTCCTACCGGTGGACGATCGCGTGGGACGACAAGTCGTACGGCTGCTACGTGCTGCTCGCCAAGCTCACCGGCAAGCAGCGGTACGTCGACGACGCCAACCGCTGGCTGGACTACTGGACCGTCGGCGTCAACGGGCAGAAGGTGCCCACGTCACCCGGCGGCCAGGCGGTGCTGGACAGCTGGGGCTCGCTGCGGTACGCCGCGAACACGTCCTTCGTGGCGCTGCTCTACAGCGACTGGCTCACCGACGCCACCCGCAAGGCCCGCTACCACGACTTCGGCGCCCGGCAGATCAACTACATCCTCGGCGACAACCCCCGCAAGTCCAGCTACATGATCGGCTTCGGGGCGAACCCGCCGAAGAACCCGCACCACCGCACCGCGCACGGGTCGTGGACGGACCAGATCACCAACCCGGAGGTCTCGCGGCACACGCTGTACGGCGCGCTCGTCGGCGGGCCGTCGTCGCCGAACGACGCCTACACCGACAGCCGGTCCGACTACGTGATGAACGAGGTCGCCACCGACTACAACTCCGGGCTCACCTCCGCCCTCGCCCGCATGTACGGCGAGTACGGCGGCACGGCGCTGTCCGGCTTCCCGGCCGCGGAGACCCCGGACGGGCCGGAGATGTACGTCGAGTCCTCCATCAACACCCCCGGGACCACGTTCACCGAGGTCAAGGCGATGGTCTACAACAAGTCGGCGTGGCCGGCGCGGACCCTCGACCAGGGCTCGTTCCGCTACTACTTCACCCTCGACGGCGCCACCACGCCCGCGCAGATCTCGCTCAGCAGCGCCTACAACCAGTGCTCCGCGCCCACCGGCCCGACGCTGGTCAGCGGCAGCACGTACTACGTCACCGTCAGCTGCGCCGGGCAGAAGATCGCCCCGGCCGGCCAGTCCGCGTGGCGGCGCGAGGTGCAGTTCCGCATCTCGTCCGCCGGCACCTGGGACCCGACGAACGACTGGTCGTTCCCGGCCGGCGCCACGCAGAGCCCGAACAGCCACATCACGCTGTACGACGGGGCCACCAAGGTCTGGGGCGACGCCCCCGGCACCGGGCCGGTCGACACCACCCCGCCGTCGGCGCCGGGCAGGCCCGCGTTCACGAACGTCACGTCGACGTCGGTCACCGCCTCGTGGGCGGCGTCCACCGACAACGTGGGCGTCGCGTCCTACCGGGTGTCCTCGGCGGCCGGGGTCGTCGGCACCACGAGCGGCACGTCCGTCGCGATCACCGGTCTCTCGCCGGCGACCGCGTACAGCTTCACGGTCGTCGCGGTCGACGCCTCCGGCAACACGTCGGCGGCCTCGCCGGTCGGCACCGTCACCACCGAGCCGGCGACCGGTGACGTCACCCCGCCGTCGAAGCCCGGCACGCCCGTCGCGTCGGCGGTCACCAGCAGCGGCGCGACCCTCACCTGGGCCGCGTCGACCGACGCCGTCGGCGTCACCGGCTACGACGTCCTGCGCCTCGGCGGCACCGCCGGACCGGTCGTCGTCGCCACCGCCACCGGCACGACCGCCACGGTCACCGGCCTGACGGCGTCCACGGCGTACCAGTTCGCGATCCGGGCGAAGGACGCCGCCGGCAACCTGTCGGTGCTGTCCGACCCGGTCACGGTCACGACCACCGGCACCAGCACCGGCAAGTCCTGCGAGGCCACCTACCGCGTCACGAACCAGTGGGGCGACGGCTTCAACGGCGAGGTGACCGTGCGCAACTCCGGCGGCCAGGCGATCACCGGCTGGACGGTCACGTTCACGTTCCCGGGCAACCAGCGGGTCACCAACGGCTGGTCCGGCGTCTGGACGCAGACCGGCGCCGCCGTCACGGTCCGCAACGCCGACTGGAACGGCGCACTGGCACCCACCGCGTCGACGGCGGCCGGGTTCAACGCCTCCGTCAGCGGCACCAACACCGCTCCGGCCACGGTCACCTGTACCGCGAGCTGAATCAATCCGGTCGGCCCCGGCGCACCACGCGCCGGGGCCGTACCATTGGCAGGGATGATCGACCTCGATGTGCCCGCCGCCACGGTGCCACCCCGGCGCCGCCGCGGCGTGCTGCCGCGGGTCGCGGTGCTGGCCGCGTGCGTCGTGACGGCCGCCGTCCCGGCCGCCGCGCCCGTGCCGGTGTCGGTCGGGCAGCGGCTGCCGATCCCCAGCTACTGCACCGGCGACCCGCTGCCGGGCGGCCGCCTCAACATCGTGCAGGACCACGTGTACATCCTCCTCGACGGCCAGACCGGCGTGGTCCTGAGCACCGGCCGCTGCCCCCGTTGACCACCGACGTCCTGTTCCTCGGTGGCCGGTCCGGCGTCGGCAAGAGCAGCGTGGCGCTGGAGCTGCACGCGCAGCTGTCGGCGGCCGGTGTACGGCACTGCGTCGTCGAAGGGGACAACCTCGACCTCGCGTACCCGCCGCCGTGGGAGCACCACCTCGCGGAGCGCAACCTCGCCGCCATGTGGGCCAACTACCGCGCCCTCGGCTACCGCCGCCTGATCTACACCAACACCGTCAGCGTCCGGCAGGTCTCCGCGCTCACGGCCGCGATGGGCGACGACCCACGCGTCACCGCCGTCCTGCTCACCTCCTCCGACGCGACCGCCCGCACCCGCCTGGCCCGCCGCGAGATCGGCACCGCCTACGACCTGCACGTCTCGCGCAGCGACGCCGCCGCCAGGTCCCTCGACGCGTCGGTCCCGCCGTCGGTACACCGGATCCCCACCGACGACAGAACCGTCGCCGACGTCGCCACCGAGATCCTGGCCCTGACCGGCTGGCCGTCCCGTTAGGCGCCGCCTACCGCAGGTGCACCTCGACGCCGTGTTCGTGCAGGACCGTGAGCGCGTCGTCCCCGGCGGTGTGCCGTTCGTCGAGGACGACGGTGCCGACATTGCCGTCCGGTGCGCCCGCTGCCGCCACGGCGTCGTGGAGCCGGCCCGCAGGGCGGCAGCCGACCAGCACGAAGCGTTCGTACAACGGCGGCGGCGCATCCCCGAACATGCCTTCGACATCCACGCAGGTGCCGAACGGTGCCTCGTCGACGTTGTCGTCCAGCAGGTTCACGATCCGCCACCGTGGGTGGGGGCGGGCAGCGGCGGGGACGGTGCCGGTGAGCGTATCCGCCGGCGGAAAAAGCGCGTGCGCGGTGTGGGAGTGGCGTGGTGGCATCTGGCATGCGGATCGACCGGGATGATCTGGGTGACCGGATGAAGAGCTATGAGCGGGTGACGAAGGCGGTGCTGCCGCGGCGCACCCACACGCTGCTGCGGGTCGACGGGCGGGCGTTCCACGGGTACCTGCGGGGGGCGGCGAAGCCGTTCGACCACGGGTTCATGGCGGACATGGACGCCGTGGCGGAGGCGCTGTGCGCGGAGATCTCGGGCAGCGTGTTCGCCTACGTGCAGTCGGACGAGGTGTCGGTGCTCGTGGTCGACTTCGCGGGAGCCGGGACGCAGGCGTGGTTCGGGGGCGAGGTGCAGAAGTGGTGCTCGGTCGCGGCGTCGGTGGCGACGGCGACGCTGAACGCGCGGCGGCCCGGGAAGCTCGCGCTCTTCGACGCGCGGGTGTTCACCGTCGCCGACCCGGCCGAGGTCGCCGCGTACTTCATCTGGCGGCAGCGCGACGCCGTCCGCAACAGCATCACCATGGCGGCCCAGGCGGTGTTCCCGCACAGCCGGCTCCAGGGCGTGCACTCCGGGCAGGCCCAGGACATGCTCTACACCGAGCACGGCATCAACTGGAACGACTACCCCGACGGCTGCAAGCGCGGGCGCGTGGTCGTCAAGGCGTCCGGCGAGCGCACGGTCACGTTCGTCCACAAGCGCACCGGCGAGACCGAGACGGTGACGGCCCTGCGGTCGTGGTGGGAGACCCGCCCGGCCCCGCACTTCACGGGCGCCCCGGACGGCTTCCTCGCCACCACGATCCCCGTGTTGCCGCCCCTCTGACCGGCGCGGCGCCCCGGAAAACCACGTGCGCGGGAGCGGCGGGGCGTGTTGCGATCGGGGTATGACGATCGACCGGGACGGGACGGGGGTCCGGATGCGGGTGTTCACGGTGGCGGACTCGGTACTGGTTACCGAGTACGTCGTGCGGCGGCAGCGGGACGCGGTCAGGGAGAGCGTCTCGGCGGCGGTGTTCGCGGTGCTGCCGAGCCGCCGGATCCGCGGCGACCACTCGGGCCCGGCGCGGGGGACGCCGTTCGCCAGGCACGGCGCCGGCCGGGGTGCCCCCATGGGCGGCCGCCGGCAGGTCTGGGGCCCGGCGCGGCGCCGGGGAGCCGGCCGCTCGCCGGCATGCGTCAACGGAACGGCGACGCGAGGACGGTAGTGCGTCAAAACGGGACGGCGACGCAAGGCCGGTAGTGCGTTGACGGGACGGGGACGCGAGGACGGTAGTGCCTGACGACCCCCGGCCGGCCCGCCCCCGAAACTGCGGGCCGGCCGGGGGAGGCGGGCGTCAGAAGCGCTTCGCGGCCTCGACCGCGTCGGCCGTGGCAAGGGCGCGGCCCGCGTCGGCGTCGGCGGTGGCGAGGTTGGGGCGGAAGGTGACCGGCGTGATGTCGGTGATGCCCGCCCAGCGCAGCCACCCCTCGAAGAACGGCCGCTGGAAGTCGGCGCCGAACGCCGGGCCGCGGCCCTCGCCGTAGACGGCGCTGGTGTAGACGACCGCGGCCTTGCGGCCGGTGAGCAGGCCGCTGTACCCCTCGACGGGGTCGAAGCCGAAGACCAGGCCCGGCTGGCTGACCACGTCGATGAGCTGCTTGAGGATGTACGGGACCCCGGCGTTCCACATGGGGACCGAGAAGAGCAGCTTGTCGGCGGCGGCGAGGCGGTCGAACGCGGCGCGCGCGGCGGCCCAGGCGGCGGCGCCCTCGCCGGTGGGCTCGATCCCCGCGAACACGTCCATCTTCGCGCCGGCGGCGGCCGGACCGAACGCCGGCAGCGTGCCGTCCCACAGGTCCCACTCGGCGATCTCATGGTCGGGGTGCTGCTCGCCGTACACCTGCAGAAAACGCGACGCGAGCGCGAGTGACTCGGAGCGGGTGCCGCGCGGGGACGCCGAGATGTGCAGCAGCTTGGTCATCGTGAACCTCCGGAAGAAAGTGTGTGCGCACGCACCTAACAACGGCAAAGCTAGCCACTTGCGTGCGCACGCACAAGAGTTGGTACGGTGTGACGATGGACAACACGGCCGCCTGGGCGGGCCTGCTGCGGGTGCACGCCGCGCTGGTCCCGGTGCTGGACCAGGAGCTGCAGGCGGCCCACGGCCTGCCGCTGACCTGGTATGACGTGCTGCTGGAGCTCAACTCGGCGAAGGACCGCCGGCTCACGATGGGGGAGCTGGGCGCGAAGGCGGTGGTCAGCCGCAGCCGCAGCAGCCGGGTCGTCGACGAGCTCACCCGGGCCGGCCTCGTCGAGCGGGTCGCCAACCCGGCCGACGGGCGCTCGGCGTTCGCGCGGATCACGGCCGCGGGCCGGGCCAGGCTGCGGGCCGCCGCGCCGACCTACCTCGCCGGCATCGAGGCGCACTTCACCAGCAGGATGACCGCGGCCGAGGCGCGCACGGTCGCGACGGCATTGGAAAAAGTGCTCAAGGGGTAGATACTCACCGGGCATGGAGAAGGGCCCGGGTCGTGACCTCGCGCACGCGCTGCGCACCGGCCCGTTCTCCGCGGCGCTGCACCTCGCCATCGAGGACCGCGGCATCCGCCTCGACGAGATCCAGCAGCAGCTCGCCAGCAAGGGCGTCAGTGTCAGCATCACCACGCTGAGCTACTGGCGGCGGGGGCGCAGCCGCCCCGAGCGGCCCGAGTCGCTCAAGGCCGTCCGGCTGCTCGAGCAGATCCTGGCGCTGCCCGAGGAGTCGCTGATCGTGCAGCTCGGGCCGCGCCGCCCGCGGGGGCGCTGGCTGAGCCAGCCGCCGGGCACCATCGACGTCGACCGGCTGTTCAGCGACGGCACCAGCGTGGCGAAGATGGTCGGCGAGCTCGACCGGTGGATGTACCACGAGCTGACCAGGCTGAGCCTGCACGACCTGTACGTCGTCGGGCCCCATCGGCAGGAGCTGGGCCTGACCTGCCGGCAGGTGCTGCGGGCCAACATCGACCGGGTCTCCCGCACCGTGGCGGTCTTCCTCACCGACGACCCGGCCGCGAAGGTGACCATCAGCGCGATCCGCAACTGCCGCATCGGCCGGGTCCGGTCCGACGCCGGCGGGCTCGTCGCGGCGGAGATCATCTTCGACCGGATGCTGGCGCAGGGGGAGACGGTGGTGCTGGAGTACCAGTACCGCAGCGACTCGCTCTCCGCGACCGACAACTACTACCGGGGCTTCTCGACCCCGGTCACGGAGTACGTGCTGCAGGTGCAGTTCGACCACGACGCGGTGCCGGCGCGCTGCCGGCGGTTCGAACGTCGCGCGCTCAACGCGCCGGACCAGGGCGTGTGGGAGACGTGGATCGGCTCGACCCACGGCGCCCACGTCGTCGCGTCCGACGTACCCCCCGGCATCGTCGGCATGCGATGGGAGTGGGAGTGAGCCTCGTTGATCACTCCCACCCCCGGGTGGTGACCGGGCGCCCGATGTCGGCGGGCGCCCGGCCGGCTTTCAGGAGGCGCTGATCGACACGTCGTCGAGGACGAAGCTGGTCTGCAACGACCAGTCCTCGACGCCGTTGAACTTCAGCGTCACCGTCTGCCCCGCGAACGCGCTCGCGTCGATGACCTTCTCCACGTACCCGTTGGTCTTGTCCAGGTTCGTGTACGTGGCCACGGTGGTGCTGCCGAGGGTGACGGTCAGCTTGTCGTAGACCAGGTTCTCGGTCTCCGCGGTGGTGATGCGGATCCAGAAGCGCAGCTGCACGGTCGTGCAGCCGGACGGGACCGCGACGGGCTGCGAGACGGTGTCGGTCTGCACCTGCCCGCCGCCGTTGAGCCACGCGTTGCGGGTGCCGCCGCGCGCCGGGTACTGCGACCACGTGCCGATCACGTTCGCGGTCGCGGTCCACGGCGACGTGCCGCTCTCGAAGCCACCGTTGCCGACGGGCTGCGAGGGTGTGCAGCCGCCGCCACCGGTGGTGACCGTCCAGGTGAACTGGGCCGACGCGGTCTTGTTCGCCGCGTCCTTCAGGGTCACCGTGACGTTCGAGGTGCCCGCCGTCGTCGCGCTGCCGGTGATCCGACCGGTCGACGCGCCGATGGACAGCCCGGCCGGGAGGCCGGACGCGCTCCAGGTGTACGGCGTGGTGCCGCCGCTGCCCTGGACCTGCACGTCGACCTGCTGGCCGACGACGGAGCTCTTGTTGCCCGGGTTGGTCACGGCCGGGTCGGTCGGCGTGCCGCCGCCGATGAACGCCGTGTACAGCAGCACGTTGGGCGAGCCGCTCCCCGCGCTGGTGATCTTCCCGGTGGTGCCGTTGTTCACGAGCGCGTCGCGGACCTGCGCCGGCGTCGCGTTCGGGTTCGCGCCGAGGTACAGCGCGGCGGCGCCGGCCACGTGCGGCGACGCCATCGAGGTGCCCGTCATCGTCGCGCTGCCGGTGTTGCTGGAGTACGACGCCGACACGATGCTCGTCCCCGGCGCGAACAGGTCCAGGCACGAGCCGTAGTTGCTGGTGCTGTTGCGGGCGTCGGAGCTGTTGCTGTTGCCGACGGTGATCGCCGCGCCGACCCCCTGCGGGCTGTAGTAGCAGGCGTCGTCGCCGTTGTTGCCGGCCGCCTGCACGAACTGCACGCCCGAGCTGATCAGGCTCGACACGGCGCTGTCCATGGCCTGGCTGCTGCACCGGCTGCCGCAGCCGATGGAGTAGTTCGCGACCGCCGGCTTCTGGGCGTTGGTGCGCACCCAGTTGATCCCCGCGATCAGGTCGTCGTTGGTGCCGCTGCCCTGGCAGTTCAGGACGCGGACCGAGACGAGGTTCGCCTTCTTCGCGATGCCGTACGTGGTGCCGACGGCGGTGCCCGCGACGTGCGTGCCGTGGCCGTGGCAGTCGGCGGGGTTGCTGTCCCCGTCGACGATGTCGGTGCCCTGCTTCACCCGGCCGCTGAACTCGGTGTGGCTCGCGTTGAGGCCGGTGTCCAGCACGTACACGGTGACGCCCTGGCCCGGGTTCGCCGGGTAGGTGAACGCCTGGTTCAGGGGCAGGCTCCGCTGGTCGATGCGGTCGTCGCCCCAGTTCGGCGGGTTGTTCTGGGTGTCGAGCACGGTGATGCGCTGGACCGCCTCGACCGACGCGACGGCCGGGTCTGCGGCCAGCCGCTGCGCCTGCTGCACGGACATGTTCGCCGAGAAGCCCCGCTGCACGCTGTCGAACACGTGCCGGGTCTGCCCGCCGAACCGGCCGGTGAGCCGCTGGGCCTGGGTGGCGATCGCGGTGGAGCCGTCCTTCAGCGTGACGATGTAGCGGCCTGCCACCGCGTCGGGACTGTCCGCGTACAGGATCGCGCCTTGCGCGACGGCCGCCGCCGGCGCGGCCACCGCGAAGGCGCCGGCCAGGGCCGCCACGAGCGCGGTGCCGGCCGCCGTAATTCGGTGGAACACGGTGAGACCTCCTCCGAGGGGATGCCAGCTCCGTGGCCGGGTCCGGTTGACGCCGACCCCGGAGGGCTGGAGCAGAAGGTAGGAGGACACGACCGGCGAAGGTCACCCCGCTGAACAGACGGCGACGATCTGCGCCGTCAAAACTGTTTATGAGTTGCGCGTGCTCACCGGCAGTGACCGGCGGATCGGTTGAGAAGTCAGCCGACGATGAGCCGACCGGCCAAAAGCTGCGTCGAATGGTGCGGGGAAAGATTGCTTCGTGCGAGGCTGGCCGCGGCACCCGCACCAGCTCAGGAGGCATGGATTGAGCAACAACCTGGACGTCGCGCTGAAGAGCGCGATGAACATCGAGGGGGCGTTCGCGGTCGCGCTCGTCGACTACACCAGCGGCATGACGCTGGGCACCCTCGGCGGCGGCGCCGACTTCGACATCACGGTGGCCGCGGCCGGCAACACCGACGTCGTACGGGCGAAGCTGCGCACCATCGAGATGCTCGGTCTCGGCGAGCCGATCGAGGACATCCTCATCACGCTCGACAGCCAGTACCACATCATCCGGCCGCTGCACTCCCGCAACGGCCACGGGCTGTTCCTGTACGTCGCGCTCGCGAAGGCGCGCGCCAACCTCGCGCTGGCCCGCCACCAGCTGCGCGCGATCGAAGAGGGCCTCGAACTGTGACGTCCAGCTTCTTCGGCGGCGCCCCCGACGCGGACGGCCTGCCGCGCAGGGAGAGCCTCGAGCCCGGCGGCGGCGGCGTCGGTCAGCTGCAGCAGCCGCGGCTGGGCGCGCGGCCGGAGCCGCTCGACGCCGCCCTGTCCCCGGTGCGCGCCGCGATGGCGGACCTGCGCCTGCGCGTGCCGGGGGTCCGCGGCAGCGTGCTCGCCGGCGTCGACGGCCTGCTGGTCACCTATGACCTGGGCGCGTACGACGCCGGCGGAGGCACCGAGCCGCACGACGCGGCCGCGCTGGCGGCGACGACGTTCGGCCTGGGCCGGCAGGTGGCGCTGGTGCTGGGGCAGTCACCGTTCCGGGACGCGACCATGCGCAACGACGGCGGCTACTTCACCGTGTACGCCGTGGACGGCAGCACGCTGCTCGCGGTGCTCGGCAGCGACGGGCTCAACGTCGCCCGCCTGCACCTGGAGGCCCGCCCGACCTGCCAGCAGCTCGCCGCGCTGCTCTGAGCCCCGCCCCGGCCCCGGTCCCGCCCGGCGCTGTGCCCGCCCCGCGCGGCGCCGGTCACCAGCGGTCGTGGTGCACGGCGTCGGCGAGCGGGGCCCGGCGGCGCCAGCCGTGCCGCTCCAGGTCGGGGACGGACTCCAGGTGGGTCACCGGGCCCAGGCACAGCCACGCGACCGGGCGGATGCCGGCCGGGACGCCCAGCAGCTCACGGACGAACGGCTCGCGGTAGAACGACACCCAGCCGACGCCGAGCCCCTCCGCGGTCGCGGCCAGCCACAGGTTCTGGATGGCGAGGCAGACGGAGTAGAGGCCGGCGTCGGCGATCGCGTGCCGGCCGAGGACCGCCGGGCCGCCGCGGCCGGGGTCGTACGTGACGACCACCGACAGGGTCGACTCCAGCACACCGTCGATCTTGATGCGGGCGAAGGCCGCGGCCCGGTCGGCGTCCAGCGTCGCGGCGAACGTGTCGCGTTCGGTGCGGACGTGGTCGTGGAAGGCGCCGCGCAGGGCGGGGTCGCGGACGAGGACGAAGTCCCACGGCTGGGACAGGCCGACGCTCGGCGCGGCGTGGGCGGCGCCCAGCACGCGGTCGAGGACGTCGCCGGGGATCGGCGCGCCGTTGAACTGGCCGCGCACGTCGCGGCGGCGGTGCACGACGTCGTACAGGTCGGTGCTCATCAGGGCAGGCTCCCGCTGCTCGTGGCCGCCCGTCACGGACGGCCGGTGACCGCGAGGCCGGTCTTCGGACTCTCGGATCAACGCCTGCACCGTCCGCCTTCCCAGCCCTGGGGCCAGTGACCGCGCACCGCTGGTGCGCATGGACGGCAGCTCCCCGATCACCGCGGCGGGCCCGTGCCGGATTCACACCGGCTTCCCGATTCTCCCCGGTCGCCCGGGGCACCTCGCTTCAGTTCGTGCCGTCCGGCAGCATACGCGGCGGCCCGGCCGGGCCGCGGCGATTGCGGACCGCCGGGGCTCAGGGCACACAGAGCCGGTAGTGGGTGGTGAGCCGGCCGTCCTCGACGAGGTGGAACGCGAGCGCCGGCGGCGGCCCGGGCCGGTCCCGGCTACCGCGGCGGGCGCGCGTCGGCCGCGGCGGTCTCGCGGCTACCGGGGTGGTGCGCGTCGCCCGCGGCGGTCTCGATGTGCTACCGCAGCAGGTGTGCGCTGCCCGCGGTTTCGAAGGCGGCGCGGACGTCGGCGATGCCTTCGGTGAAGTGGGCCCAGCTGTCGACGTGGACCGGGACCACGGTCTTCGCGTCCAGGAGCCTGGCCGCCGCCAGCATCCCGGCCGCGCCGAGGGTGAGGTCGGCGTCGCCGAGCAGCGCGGTGCGGGCCCGGCCGCCGAACAGGATCGCCACGTCGACGGACGGGAAGCGCTCCGCGACCGCGGCGACGACGTCCAGCGACGCGTTGTCGCCGCTGACGTAGACGGTCGGCAGGCCGTCGCCGTGCAGGACGAACCCGGTGACCGGGCCGGTGAGGTGCTCGGTGCCGTCGGGGCCGTGCTGCGCGGGGACGGCGGTGACCCGCACGTGGCCGTCGCCGCCGGGGCGGGGCAGGTCGGTGTGGGACCACGGCTCCAGGTCGGTGACCTGGCCGCCCAGTCGGGCGGCCGCCGCCGGGGTGCTGAGCACCACCGGTACCGACGCCGCGAACGCACGACCGAGGGTGTCGAGGTTGTCGGGGTGCTGGTCGTGCGAGAGCAGCACGACGTCGACGGCGCCGGCGTCCTCAGGGGTGCCGGCAGCGGGCTCGGTCTTGGTCAGCACGCGGCTGCCGAGCGGGTACTGCCCGGGCGGGTCGAACGTGGGGTCGGTGATGAACGTGACGCCACCGACGCCGAACACCACGGTCGGGCCGCCGAATCGCTGGAACTGCATCGTCATGGCTTCACCTTCGCCGGTCCCGGCGCCCGCCGGCAGTGGCTGGAACGCCATCCTCCGATACGATCGAGCCATGACGCGCTCGGCGACGACGGTCGGGGTGCTCATCGGCGACGGCGCGCCGATGCTGGAGGTCGCCGTGGCGCCCCGGGTGTTCGGCGTCGCGGCCGTCTTCGACGTGCGGACCGTGGGGGAGCACCCCGGCCCCCTGGCGACGACGGCCGGCATCGCCCTCACCGCCCCGCACGACCTCGACGACCTCGACACCGCCGGCGTCGTCGTCGTGCCCGGCTGGCGGGTGCCCGGCGGCGCGCCGGTCGCGCCCGGCATCCTCGACCGGCTCCGCCGCGCGCACGACGAGGGCGCCACCGTGGTCGGGCTGTGCCTGGGCGCGTTCGTGCTCGCCGAGGCCGGCCTGCTCGACGGCCGCCGCGCCACGACGCACTGGCGGCACCTGCCCGAGTTCGCTTCCCGCTTCCCCGCGGTCGACGTCGTCGAGGACGTGCTGTATGTCGACGAGGGCCCGGTCGTCACCAGCGCCGGCAGCGCCGCGGGCCTCGACGCCTGCCTGCACCTGCTGCGCCGCGACCACGGCCCGGCGCTCGCCGAAGCGGCCGCCCGCGCCCTCGTCGTCGCCCCGCACCGGGCCGGCGGGCAGGCCCAGTTCATCGAGCGCCCGGTCCCGCGGCTGCGCGCCGGCGACGCCGTGGGCGACGCGATGCGCTTCGCCCTGGAACACCTCGACGACCCGGCCCTGGACGTCGACCGCCTCGCCGCCACCGCCCACCTGAGCCGCCGCACGTTCGACCGCCGCTTCCGCCAGGCGACCGGCTCGTCCCCGCTGCGCTGGCTGCTCCAGCAGCGCGTCCTGCGCGCCCAGCACGTCCTGACCACCACCGACCTGGACATCGACGCGGTCGCCCGCGCGTGCGGCTTCACCGACGGCGTCGCCCTGCGCCCCCACTTCCGCCGCCAGGTCGGGATCCCGCCGCACTCGTACCGCGCCAGCTTCCGCACCCCCTGACGCCGCCCCGGCTCGGCGGTCCGGCGGCTCAGTGGGGGAGCAGGAGGGCGGGCAGCTCGCGCAGTGAGCCGATCCGGTGCGCCTCGCCGGGTGGGGCGGTGCCGGGGCGGTCGAGGTGGACGGCGCGCAGGCCGGCGGCGCGGGCGGGCAGGACGTCCAGGTCGTGGCGGTCGCCGACGCTCACGACGGTCTCCGGGGCGAGGCCCCAGCGGCGGCACGCCTCGGTGAAGACGGCGGGGTCGGGCTTGAACAGGCCGAGGGTCTCGGCGGTGTAGACGGGGCCGGCGAGGTCGCGCAGGCCGATGCGGGCGAGCTTGGCGGTCTGCTGCTCCTCGATGCCGTTGGTGAGGACGGCCGTGCGCAGTCCGGCCTGCCGGATCGCCGCCAGCGCCGGGCGGGCGTCGGGGTAGGCGGCCCACGACTGTTCGTACATCAGCAGAAAGCCGGAGAAGAGGGTGTCGAGCCGCCCGTCGTCCTCGCAGGGGGTGCCGACGGCGGCGAGGAAGTCGCGGAGCCGGCCGCGGCGCTGCTGCTGGAACGTGACCAGGCCGGCCCGCCACGCCTCGAGGTGCCGCTCCTGGACCGTCGCCCACAGGCTCCGGGTGCCGGCGTCCGGCTCGACCCCGATCGTGGGCAGCCAGCGCAGGAGGGCCGCGCTGACGGCGGCCTCGTGGTCGAGCAGGGTGCCGTCGAGGTCGAGCAGGACGCCGCACAGCTTCACGCCGCGCACTCTACGGGGTGACGTTCATAACCCTATTTCCTATCGGAAAAGCAGGTATACGATCGCCCGGTGGAAGGGGTCAGGGCGCGGTGGGTCGTCGCGGTCTGCCTCGGCGCCGGGTTCACCACGCTGCTGGACCAGTCGGTGCTGAACGTGGTCGTGCCCGCGCTGCGCGGCTCGCTGCACGCCGGCACCGCGTCGCTGCAATGGATCCTCGCCGGGTACTCGCTGACGTTCGGGCTGGCGCTGGTGCCCGCGGGGCGGCTCGGCGACCTGTACGGCAGGCGGCTGCTCTTCGTCGGCGGCCTCATCGTGTTCGCCGCGGGTGCGATCGCGGCCGCCACCGCCCGGCACGGCTGGGTCGTCGCCGCGGCCAGGCTCGTGCAGGGTTTCGGCGCCGGCACCGTCAACCCGCAGATCATCGGGCTGTTCCAGGACCTGTTCCGCGGGCGTGCCCGCGCCCGCGCGCTCGGGGCCTACGCCTTCGTCGGCGGGGTCGCCGGCATGCTGGGGCCGCTGCTCGGCGGGGCGGTGCTGCAGGCGGCCGGGCCCGGGTCCGGCTGGCGGCTCGTCCTGCTGGCGAACCTGCCGTTCGCGGTCGTGACGATCCCCCTCGCACTGCGCTTCCTGCCCCCCGGCCGGCCCGCGGGCCACACCGGCGACCTCGACCTCGGCGGCCTGCTGCTGCTCGGTGGCACCACCCTCGCCGCGCTGCTGCCGCTCGCCGGCACCGGCGGCGGCGCCTGGTGGCTGCTCGCCGCCGGCGCGGGGCTGGTGGCGTTCCTCGCGTGGGAGCGCCGGTGGACCGCGCTCGGCCGCACCGCGATCCTGCTGCCGGCGCTGACCCGCAACCGGGGCTACGTCCTCGGCGTGCTCGTGGCCATGTGCTACTTCGGCGCCACCCTCGCCCTCAACCTGGTGTTGTCGCTGTACCTGCAGGACGGCCTGCACCACCCGCCGCTCGCCGCCGCGGCGATCGCACTGCCGAGCGCGGTCGGCTTCACACTGACGTCGGCGCTCGCCTCGGGGCTGCGGCGGCGGGGGACCACGGTCGCGCTCGGCGTCGCGGTGGCCGGCATCGCGGCCTCGATCGCCTCGGTCGAGCTCCTTCCGGAAGGGCAGGTGGTGTGGGCCCTCGCGGTGGGGCAGTTCGTGACGGGGGCGGCGGGCGGCTTCGTCAACTCGCCGAACCAGGCGCTGACCCTGTCCCACGCGCCGCCCGGCGCCAACGGGCTCAGCGCCGCGCTGCTGCAACTGTCGCAGCGGCTCGCCGCGAGCGTCAGCATCGCGGCCGTCAGCGGCATCTTCCTGGCGACGGCGGCCGCGCCCGGCGGTCACACCGACGCGATGGCCCGCGGCGCGGCGCTGTGCCTGGGACTCGCCGCGCTCGGCCTGCTCTTCGCCGCCCTCGACCGCGACCGGCCCCGGGACGCGCCCGGCCCGTCGCCCGTCGCGGCCGGGCGCCCGTCGCGGGTGCCATCCGGGGACTGATCGCCGGCATCGGCCTCGCTATTGGTCGCCGTTGATGCGTGATGGCTAGCGTGGCCGGCGTGTACATCGCCCGGCCGGCGTCGACCGGTCCGCAGCACCGGGTCGTGGTCGGCCATCAGCTCTTCGGGATCGACGCGTCGGTCCGCGCGTTCGCCGACCGGCTCGCCGCCGAGGGGTGCCTGGTCGCCGTGCCCGACCTGTACCGCCGCAGCGCACCCGGCGTCGAGCTCCCCCAGGACGACGAGGGGCGGGCCCGCGGCTTCGAGCTGCTGCACCGCCTCGACCGGGACGAGGTCGTCGCCGACGTCGCGGCGGCGGTCGACGTCCTCGGCGGCGACCCGGCCGGCGTCAGCATGGTCGGGCTGAGCGTGGGCGGGCACGCCGCCTATCTCGCCGCCGCGCGGCTCGGGCTGGGGGCGACCGCGGTGCTGTACCCGGGCTGGCTCACCGGCACGCAGATACCCATCAGCCGCCCCGAGCCGACGGTGACGCTGACCCCGGCCATCACGGGCCGCCTGCTGTTCCTCGTCGGCGGCGCCGACCACGTCGTGCCGCCCGGGGACGTCGCCACCGTCGCCGCGGCGCTGCGGGACGCGGGCGTGCGGCACGAGGTCGTCGTCTACCCGGACACGCCGCACGCGTTCCTGCTGCCCGGTCCGCCCACGTACCGCCCGGAGCCCGCCGCCGACGCGTGGCGGCGGATCCTGGAGCTGATCACGGCCTCGTAGGGTTGGACGCATGCGCGCCATCCGCTGCGACCGCTTCGGCGGCCCCGAGGTCCTCTCGCTCACCGACGTCCCCGACCCGGAGCCCGGCCCCGGCCAGCTGCTCGTCGACGTCAGCGCCGCCGGCGTCAACTACGCCGACACGTATCGCACGCTCGGCACGTACAGCGGCGGCCAGACCCTGCCGTTCATCCCCGGCACCGAGGTCGTGGGGCGCACCACCGGCGGCAGGAGGGTCGCGGCGCTCACCTTCGCCGGCGGCGGCTACGCGGAGCGCGCCGTCGTGTCCACTGTGGACGCCGTGGACGTGCCGGACACCGTCGCCGACGGCGCCGCGCTCGCGCTGCTGGTGCAGGGCCTCACCGCGTGGCACCTGCTGCACGGCAGCGCCGCCCTGCGCCCCGGCGAGACGGTCGTCGTCAACGCCGCCGCCGGCGGCGTCGGCACCCTCGCGGTGCAGCTGGCCCGGCACCTCGGCGCGGGCCGGATCATCGCCGCCGCGTCCAGCCCCGCGAAGCGCGACCTCGCCGTGTCCCTCGGCGCCGACACGGCCGTCGACAGCGACCCCGGCGGCTACCCGGCCCGCGTCCTGGCCGCCAACGGCGGCGCACCGGTCGACGTCGTGCTGGAGTCGACCGGCGGGCCCGCGTTCACGGCCGCGCTGGAGGTCCTCGCGCCGCTCGGCCGGCTGGTCACCTACGGCGACTCGTCCCGCCTCGGCCGCCCGCCCGTCGACCCCTCGCTCCTCGCCGACCGCAGCGTCGCCGTGGCGGGCTTCTGGCTGCGCCCCGTCCTCACCCGCCCGGACGCGTTCGCCGGGCCCCTCGGGCAGCTGCTGGACCTGACCGCGTCCGGGGTCCTGCGGCCGCGGGTCGGGCCCGCGTATCCGCTGCAGGACGCCCGCCGCGCCCACGAGGACCTGCTCGCCCGCCGCACCACCGGCAAGCTCGTCCTCACCGTCGACCAGCCTCGCTGACGGCTTTGCTGACGGCTTTGCTGACGGCTTTGCTGACGGCTTTGCTGACGGCTTTGCTGACGGCTTTCACGACACGCGACCGGCCTTGCTGACGGCTTTCACGCAACGACCGCTACCGGGCCGGCGGGGCGAGGTGGCGGGCGAGGAAGGCGGTGACGGTGCTGGCGAGTTCCAGGCGGTGGTCGGAGAGCGCGTGGTCGGTCGGGAAGAGCGTGTGCTCGAGCAGGATGTGCGGCCGCTGCTCGTACGCGCGAACCAACGGCACATGGTGGATCTCGTGCGGGGTGACGGGGTCGCGGCCGGTGCCGATCAGCAGGACCGGGCGGCCCTCGAACGCGGGGGCGAGGCCGGCCAGGCGCCAGGCGGGACCGGCGGCGGTCATCTCGCGCACGAGGGACTCGCCGCTGGTGCCGCGCAGCGGGAGCAGGTCGCTGCCGAGCGCCGCCACGCATTCGGCCCGCACCACCGGATCCGTGCACAGTTGCGCCGCGGTGCCGACGTCGAACCCGGCGACGGACACGGTCGCGCGGACGGCGGGGTCGGCGGCGGCGGTCATCAGCGCGGCGAACCCGCCGAGGCTGTGGCCGGCGACCGCGACCCGCAACGGATCCAGGCGGTGCGTGGCCGCGAACGCCTCCTCGCGGACGGCGGCCACGACCGCGGCGGCGTCCTCCAGGACGTGCCCCCACGAGTAGTCGCCGCCCGTGCCCCACGAGCCGCGGTAGTGGAAGACGAGCGCCGCGTAGCCCGCCCGGCGCAGCGCCTGCGCGAGGTCGAAGTTGCGCTCGTTGCCCGGGAAGCCGTGCAGGAGCACGACGACCGGGTGCGGACCGTCCCCGGCGGGCAGGTGCAGGACGCCGGCGAGGCGCTCGCCGCCGCTGGTGAAGCTGACCGCGGGCGTACTGGCGTACGGGGGCGTCGTCATCGTCCGGACGCTAGCACCCGGGGACGGCCGTGCAGCGAGTTGTCCAACGGTGTCCAACGACAGGCGATAGACAGATGTCACATCGACACAATGCACGCATGGCGGCGTCGCAACTCGTACACGATGAAGCGTTCTGGAACTATCGGGAGCAGACCCGGCAGAACGGCACGCAGCAGCACACCGGACGGTTACGGGCCTGGCGGGAGGACGGCGGGCGGCTGCTGGCGATGCTGACCGTCCAGCCGTACTTCGAGGACTACGGCTGCACGATCCCGCAGCAGGTGCGGGCGAGGTTCCCGTTCTCGGGGCGGCTCGTCGACGTGGTTTCGTATGAGCCAGGCTGGTGGGGTGGCAGCTGCCGGTACCACATCGCGGACCCGGCGCACGTGAGCGTGCAACGGTGGATGTCGGTGGACGCGCGCGCGGTCGCCAGGCGTCTGGGGCCCGGGTTCCTGATCGACGACGAGGCGGACACGACGTTCGGCCAGCTCGGGGCGTGAGGCCGGTGTTGTCCGGTCCAGGTGGCGTAAATATCGGGTAAAACCGCATATATGCGGTTTTGCGTCCGTAGCGTCGGGTTGATGAGGATGGTTCACAGGCTGGTGGGCGCTCTGGCCGCCCTCGCGGTGACCGGTGCCCCGGCACTCTCCGCGCCCGCCACCGCACTCGTTCCTGTTCCCCCTGCGGCTTCCCCGTCTCCTTCGGGTTCGGTGCCTTCGTCTCCTTCGGCCTCGGCTTCGTCTCCTTCGGGTTCGGCCTCAGCTCCGGCTGCTTCGTCTTCGGCTGCGGCCTCGGAGGATCTTCGGCCGGCGCTGCTGACCGCGGCGGACCTGCCCGACGGGTTCGTGCCGATCGCCGCGGCCACCAACGACAACGGCGCGGTCACGCTCGGCGGCAACTTTCCCGGCTGCCCCTCGCTGGACCCGGTGACCGGCGACGGCACAACGGCCGCCGCCGTCACGTACAGCAAGGGCGCCGTCGGCCCGTACCTGACGCACGCCCTCGTGCACTTCCCGACCGGCGGCGCCGCGACGGCGATGGACAAGCTCGCCGCCGCGGTCACCACGTGCAAGTCGTTCAGCCAGGAGCTCGCCGGGATCACGGTCCGCTTCACGCTCGCGCCCACCGAGGTGCCGACGACGCTCGGCCAGCGCGCCTTCGGCGTACGCATGACCGGCGACACCGACTTCGGCATCGCGGTCACCGCCGACATCGTCGCCGTCCGCCGCGGCGAGTTCGTGCTGTGGCTCAACGACATGACCGTCGGCACCACACCCGCCGGCATGGTCACAACCCTCGCAAAGCCCGCCGCCGACCGCTGCGCCACCCGCATCAAGGGCTGCTGACCTCCGATTTCGCCAACACCACGACCACGTACTACGATGCGTAGCGAGCCCGCTCCGCGCCGAAACCACGATTTGGTGGCCGGTGTTACCGTGTGATGGTCGGAACACGTCACGGGCATCGGTCTCCTTCAACGAGTCGCGGCCGGCGAGTCCGCGGCTCAGAAGTGGCCCAGGAACCGCGGCGGAGTGGCCCAGGAACCGCGGCGGCTCAGTGGGCGACGGTGAGGACGACCTTGCCGGCTGAGCGGCCGGTCGCGACGAGTTCGTGGGCTCGTGCGACCTCCTCCAGCGGCAGGACGGTGTCGACCACGACTCGCAGCTCGCCCTTGTCGACCAGGTCCGCGAGTGACCGCAGCCCAGCGTGGTCGGGCTGCACGAGCAGGAATCCGGCCCGGCGGCCCTGCTGCCGGGCCTCGTCCGTCAGGTACGCCTCGGCGGGCGAAGCCAGGGACACCAGGATGCCGCCGGGGCGCAGGGTGCTCAGGGAGCGGGGGCCGTACTCGCCGCCGATGGGGTCGATCACGGCGTCCAGGTCGGTGGCGGCGTCCTCGAACTTGACCGCGGTGTAGTCGATCAGCTCGTCCGCGCCGAGGTCGCGGAGCAGGTTGTGCTTGGCGGGGCTGGCGGTGCCGATGACGTGCGCGCCGCGTGACTTCGCGATCTGCACCGCGAGGTGGCCGACGCCGCCCGCGGCCGCGTGGATCAGGACCCGCTGGCCCGGCTGGACGTCGGCGGTGTCGACGACCGCCTGCCACGCGGTCAGGCCGGCCAGGCCGAGGCCCGCGGCCTCCACATGGGACAGTCGGGCCGGCTTGCGGGCCAGGTGCCGCGCCGGTGACGTCACGAAGTCCGCGTACGTGCCGGCCGCCTCCGGCAGGCGTGGCATGCCGAACACCTCGTCGCCCGGCCGGAGCCAGGTCACGCCGAGGCCGGTCTCCTCGACGACGCCGGAGACGTCCCAGCCGAGCCGGACCGTGGTGCCGAGCAGGCCGCCGGTCGTGCGGTGCCACAGGTCGGTGGGGTTCACCGCGGTCGCGTGGACGCGGACGAGGACCTCCGAGATCCCCGGCTGGGGGCGGTCCACCTCCACGACCCGCAGCACCTCGGGACCGCCGAACCCGTCTTGACCGATCGCGCGCATCTTGTCGCTTCCCATCTGTTCGTACGACGTGTGTGCGTTCAGCGTCGCCGTGACAGGGGCCGCTTTCGAGTGGCCACATTGCCAGTATGTGCAAAGATCTGGCCATGGCAGCCACCGTGCATCGGGTCGTCGTCCTTGCCCTGGACGGGGTGTATCCGTTCGAGCTGAGCATTCCGAGCAGGATCTTCGGCACCGCCGGGCCGCTGCTGTACGAGGTGGTGACGTGCAGCCTCGACGGTGCTCCGGTTCGCACCGGCTACGACTTCGACGTCGCCGTCCAGCACGACGCGTCCGCGATCGACACCGCCGACACGCTGGTCGTGCCGCCGTTCGTGTGCGCGCCCGACGGGCCACGCGACTGGCTGCCCGCTCCGCTGGCCGCGGCGCTGCGACGGCGGCGTCCCGGGGCGAGGATCGTGTCGATCTGCACCGCCTCCTATGTGCTCGCCGCGGCGGGGTTGCTCGACGGCCGCCGCGCCACCACGCACTGGAACGACGCCGAACACTTCCAGCGCACGTTCCCTCAGATCGACGTCGACGCGTCGGTACTGTTCATCGACGACGGCGACGTGTTGACGGCGGCCGGCGCCGCATCGGGGATCGACGTGTGCCTGCACCTGATCCGGCGGGACCACGGCAGCGCGGTCGCCAACCGGGTCGCCCGGCTCTGCGTCGTGCCACCGTGGCGGGAGGGCGGGCAGGCGCAGTACATCGACCGGCCGGTCCCGGCACCGTCCACGGCGACGACGGCGGCGACCCGGCAGTGGGCCCTCGGCCGCCTCGACCGTCCGATCTCGCTGGCGGAGATGGCGGCGCACGCGAGGATGAGCGTGCGAACGTTCTCCCGCCGGTTCCGCGAGGAGGTCGGCATGACGTCGGGGCAGTGGCTGACCCGCCAGCGGGTGGAGCACGCCAGGCGCCTGCTGGAGACGACCGACCTGCCGGTCGACCGGGTCGCCGCGGAGTCGGGCTTCGGCACCGCCGCCTCCATGCGCCAGCACCTCGCCGGCGCCATCGGCGTCCCGCCAATGGCCTACCGCAACACGTTCCGCACGTCCGCACCGGCCTGACCCGACGCATCGGCCGAGGCAGCCGCGACCGCGGGAGCGGCAGCCTCGGAAGCCGCCGCCTCCGACGCGATGGCATGGGCGGCGGCGGTACGGAACTGCTGCGTCTCGATGACCCACCGGAGATGGTCCCGGTCACGTGGTGGCATCCGGGTCAGCAGATCGGCGACGTAGCCGGCGGGGAGAACGGTGACGAGGCCGTCGTTCGGCCATCCGTGGGGCGGGGCCGCGAGCACCAGCGCCGCGGCGTCCGGAGCGAGCGCGGTCAGGAACCGGGCGGCGACGTCAGGCGGTCGCCACTTCAGATGCTGGGCGGCCCGCAGGGGTGTCATCGCCGCGAGTCGCGCCGCGGCGTCCCCGAAATCCATCAGCAGCAGGATTTCCGTCCGTTTCGGGCGGGGGAACCGGGCGGCGGCCGCCGCGGGTGGCATGGCGGCGAGCAGGCGGGCGGCAAGCGGCTCCGGCATCGCGTTGAACATCCAGGCCGCCGAACGTGGCTCCATGGCGGCGATCGCACCGGCCAGCCCGGCGACATCCGGCGTCGCAGGGTCCGCAGCGGACAGGAGGGCCGCGGCGATTCGTGCGGCGGGGGCCGGTTCGAGGGCCTCGAACACCGCGGTCACGTGTGGTGTGTCGAGGCCGGCGAGCTCCGCGGCGGCGACGGCCGGGGGCAGTGCGGCGAGGTCGGCGGCGGGCCGTGGGTGGGTGATCGGCACGCCGAGCGTCCGGCGCCAGCGGCGCCACGAGCGGGTCGTCAGGCTCTCGCGCGGGTGGTCGATCAGCCACAGCAGATAGTCGGCGCGGAACCGGACGGCCTGGTCGGGCGAGTCGGCCGCGGTCCTCAGCCGGTCCCGCAGCGACGGTCCGTCGAGGAAGCGGGCCAGCTTCACAGGATGGCGTCCGGAGCGGGGTTGGCGCGGTCCGGTGCCGGCGTGGACGGCGTCGAGCACCAGGTCCTCCAGCACGGCCCGGGCCTGCTCGGACGCGCCGTGGCGGATGAACGCGTCGTCGGGCCAGGCGCCGCGCGGCCAGCGGGGGCCCACCCGGCTCCACTCGGCCGGGAACTGCCGCCGCCACTGTACGAACAGCAGCGCGTACGGCTCGAGCGCGCGCAGCTCGCCGGCGGTCAGGTCGGTGGTGTACGCGGCGTACGCGGCGACCGGGTCGGCGAGGGTGCCGGTCGGGTGGGACTCGTAGCGCCGCCAGAGCAGCGCGACATGGCGCTCCACCGCGGCGGCCCGGGCGGCGGGGTCGGCGGAGACGAGGTCGAAGACCCACGCGTACGCGGGCAGGGTGCGCAGGTCGAACCAGCCCACGGTCACTCCGACAGCAGGGCGGAGACCTGCGGGGAGAACGTCGCGTGCAGGACCAGCGCCGCACCGCCCACGACGGCGGCGTCGACGCCGAGGGGGGACAGCGCGACGTCGACGACGCGGATCTGACGGGCCAGGGGGCGGGTGGCGAGGGCGCGGACGACGGCGTCGCGGAAGCGGTCCTCGACGTGGCGGATGCCGTGGCCGCCGAGGATGACCAGGTCGACGTCGATGATGTTGACGACGTTGACGACGACGGTGGCAAGGTGCTCGGCGGCGGCGTCGATGACGGAGACGGCCAGGGGGTCGCCCGCGGCGGCGGCGAGGCAGATCGCCGGATGGTCCACGGTGGACGGGTCGGCGCGGAACGCGGCGGCGAGCGACGACTCAGGCACCCCGGCAACCACCGGCGACTCGACCACCGCAGCGGCACCGGACGACGCCCCGGCAACCGAGGCGGCGCCGGACGATGCCCCGGCAACCGAGGCGGCGGCGAGCGATGGCTCGGCAACAGGGGCGGCGGCGAGGAGTCGGTGCGCGGCGGCGACGATCGCGGGCGGGTTGACCAGGCTCTCCAGGCATCCGCGGTTGCCGCAGTAGCAGCCGGGCCCGTCGTCGGCGACGGTCGTGTGGCCGAACTCGGCGGCGTTCATCGAGCCGCCGCGGAAGACCTGGTGGCCGAGGACGAGGCCGCCGCCGACGCCGGTGCCGAGGTGGAAGTAGGCGAAGTTGGCGACGCCGCGGCCCGCGCCGGCCCAGCGTTCGCCGACGGCGGCGGCGGTCGCGTCGTTGTCGAGCGTGACGTCGAGGCCGGTCGCGGTGGCGAGCATCTCCTTGATGGGCACGCGGGTCCAGTTGGCCAGCTGCGGCGGTGAGATGACCATGCCGACGTGCTGGTCGATCGGGCCGGGGGCGGCGAGGCCGAGGCCGAGGACCCGGTCGCGCTCGACGCCGGCCTCCCGCAGGACCTCGTCGACGAGCTCGGCCATCGCGGCGGTCACCACGGCCGGGTCGGCGGGGCGCGGGGTGGGGCGGCGGGCGGTGACCAGGGGGCGGCCGAGGAGGTCGACGACGACCGCGGCGAGCTCGACCGGGTCGAAGTGCAGGCCGACGGCGCGGCCGGCGTCGGCGTTGATGCGCAGGACGGTGCGGGGCTTGCCGCCGCTGGAGCTGCGGGCGCCGTCCTCGTGGACGATGCCCTCGTCGATCAGCCGGCGGACGATGCCGGAGACGGTCTGCGGGGTCAGGCCGGTGTGCTGCGCGATCTCCACACGGCTGACGCCGTCGGCCAACTGAATCTGATCCAGCACCACAGCCCGGTTGTATTGCCCTACTTTAGGGAGGTTGGTCCCTACCTGTCGCACCCGTTACCGCCTTCGCACCCGTTGCTCATCACATCCTCTCCCAGGACGTTGACTTTGTAAAACAATTTGATTTACGCTCGGACACACGCAGCTCACCGCCCAGACACGAGACCGTGCCTCGCGAGGCAGCGTCATTACCGGATTGTTACCAACCAGTCCAGCTGGCGGCTTTGCAAAGTCTGCGATCTGAAATAAGTTGGTCGCCACAACAAATGTGCCAACTGGCGTTCCCCCGGAGGCAACATGACGAGCAGCGCTCCGGTCTTGCTGGAGATGCGGTCGATCACCAAGGAGTTCCCCGGCGTCAAGGCGTTGTCCGACGTCAACCTGGTGGTCCGGTCCGGCGAGATCCACGCCATCTGCGGCGAGAACGGCGCCGGCAAGTCCACTCTGATGAAGGTGCTCAGCGGTGTCTACCCGTATGGGTCCTACGACGGCGACATCTTCTACCAGGGCAACCAGGTCCGCTTCCCGGACATCCGGTCCAGCGAGCACGCCGGCATCGTGATCATCCACCAGGAGCTCGCCCTCGTCCCGGGCATGTCGATCACCGAGAACCTGTTCCTGGGCAACGAGCCGAAGAAGTTCGGTGCGATCGACTGGCAGGCCGCCAACAAGAAGGCCTACGAGCTGATGGCCCTGGTCGGCCTCAAGGAAGACCCCGACACCCTCATCAAGGACATCGGCGTCGGCAAGCAGCAGCTCGTGGAGATCGCGAAGGCGTTCGCCAAGGAGGTGCGGCTGCTGATCCTCGACGAGCCGACCGCCGCGCTCAACCAGAACGACTCCCAGCACCTGCTGGACCTGCTCAAAGGGTTCAAGGAGCGGGGGATCACCTCGATCATGATCTCGCACAAGCTCAACGAGATCGAGGCGATCGCCGACACCATCACGATCCTGCGCGACGGCAAGACCATCGAGAGCCTCGACGTCAAGGGCGACGGGGTCAACGAGGACCGGATCGTGCGGGGCATGGTGGGTCGCGACCTCAACAGCCGCTTCCCCGACCACACGCCGAAGATCGGCGAGGTGTTCTTCGAGGTCCGCGACTGGACGGTCCGGCACCCGATCTCCGCCGAGCGCCTCGTGTGCAAGAACTCGGCCTTCAACGTCCGGCGCGGCGAGATCGTCGGCTTCGCCGGCCTGATGGGTGCCGGCCGCACGGAGCTCGCGATGAGCATCTTCGGCCGGTCCTATGGGACCTGGCTGTCGGGGCACATCTTCAAGGACGGCAAGGAGATCGAGCTCAAGTCGGTCTCCGAGGCCATCAAGGCGGGCCTTGCGTATGTCAGTGAGGACCGCAAGGCGGTCGGGCTCAACCTCCTCGACGACATCAAGACGTCGATGGTCGCGGCCAAGCTGTCGAAGATCTCCCGCAACGGCGTGCTCGACCCGATCAAGGAGCACTCCGCCGCCGAGGCATACCGCAAGAGCCTGCGGGTCAAGACCCCGACGGTCGACGAGGGCGTCACCAAGCTCTCCGGCGGCAACCAGCAGAAGGTCGTCCTGGCGAAGTGGATGTTCACCGACCCGGACCTGCTGATCCTCGACGAGCCGACCCGCGGCATCGACGTGGGCGCCAAGTACGAGATCTACGGGATCATCCAGCAGCTCGCCGACCAGGGTAAGGGCGTCATCGTCATCTCGTCCGAGCTGCCCGAGCTGATCGGCCTGTGCGACCGCATCTACACCGTGTTCGAGGGCACCATCACCGGCAACATCGAACGCCGCGACGCCAACCCGGAACTCCTCATGAAGCAGATGACCTCCGCGAAGACCGCGCCGACCATGAAGAAGATGCCGACGTCATGAGCCGATTCAAAGACCTGCAGAAGAACCTCTTCGGAGGCTCGACCTCCAACGCCCGGCAGTTCGGGATGATCTTCGCGCTCCTGGCGACCATCCTGTTCTTCCAGTTCAAGACCGACGGCCTGACCCTCACGTCCGGCAACCTGATCAACGTCGTCCTCCAGGGCTCGTACATCCTGATCCTGGCCATCGGCATGCTGATGGTCATCGTGGCCGGTCACATCGACCTGTCCGTCGGGTCGGTCGCCGCCTTCGTCGGCATCATCGTGGCGAAGGTCATGAAGGAGTGGGACCTGCCCTGGTGGGCGGCGATCCTCTTCGGCCTCGGCGTCGGCGCGATCGTCGGGGCGTGGCACGGCTTCTGGGTCGCCTACATCGGCGTGCCGGCCTTCATCGTCACGCTCGCCGGCATGCTGCTGTTCCGCGGCGGCAACCAGTACATCGGCAACGCCGACTCGGTGCCGGTGCCGGCGGCCTTCAAGGAGATCGGCGCGGGCTACCTGCCCGAGGTCGGGCCCGACACCGGGTACAACAACCTGACATTGCTGCTCGGCCTGGCCGCCTGCCTCGCCGTGGTCTACCGGGAGTACCGGGCCCGGCAGGTGCGCTTCGCGATGAACGCGGACCCGACCCCGGTCTGGGTGTCGGCCATCCGCCTGGCGGTCATGCTCGGCGTGATCATCTTCGCCACGCTGCGCTTCGCCGGCGGCCGGGTGGGCACCAGCTTCCCGATCTCCGGCATCATCCTGGCGGTCCTGATCCTCTGGTACTCCTTCTACACCCGCAACACGGCCGGCGGCCGCTACATCTACGCGGTGGGCGGCAACTCCCGCGCCGCGGAGCTGTCGGGCGTGAAGCTCAAGCGGGTCAACTTCTTCGTCATGTTCAACATGTCGGTCCTCGCCGCTCTGGCCGGCATGATCTTCGTGGCCCGTTCCGGTGCCTCCGGCCCGCAGGACGGCCTCAGCTGGGAGCTGGACGCCATCGCGGCCGTCTTCATCGGCGGCGCGGCGGTCTCCGGCGGCCTCGGCACCATCAGCGGCTCGATCGTCGGCGGTCTGGTCATGGCCTTCCTCACCAACGGCCTCCAGCTGCTCGGCACCGGCGCCGACAAGACCCAGATCATCAAGGGTCTGTTCCTGCTCGCCGCCGTCGCGTTCGACGTCTACAACAAGAGCCAGGGTCGCTTCTCGATCATCGGATCGTTGAGCAAACCCTTCCGCCGGGAGTCAACCGGAGGTCCGTCCGCACCAGCCGGAACCGGACAAGAGGCCGCCAAGACCCCGGTGGCCGGCTGACGCCCTGTCCCGCCCCAACACCCGCACCTCCATCCGAAGAAAGGCAATCCAGAACATGCGCAAGTTCCTCACCAGGAGCCTCGCCGTCAGCGCGGTCGCTCTGCTCGCACTCGGCACCGCCGCCTGTGGCGACTCGGAGCGCGAGGGCAGCAGCAGCCCGAGCGGTGCTGCCGCCAAGGGCTTCGCCGCCGACTCGCTGATCGGTGTCGCGCTGCCGTCGAAGACGTCGGAGAACTGGGTGCTCGCCGGTGACCTGTTCACCAACGGCCTCAAGGACGCCGGCTTCAAGTCCGACGTGCAGTACGCCGGTGCCTCGACCACGGTCGCGGACCAGCAGGCGCAGATCTCCGCCATGGTCACCAAGGGCGCGAAGGTCATCGTCATCGGCGCCACCGACGCGGCGCAGCTCTCGACCCAGGTCAAGGCGGCCAAGGACGCGGGCGCCAAGGTCATCGCCTACGACCGGCTCATCACCCAGACGCCGGACCTGGACTACTACATCGCGTTCGACAACTTCAAGGTCGGCCAGCTCCAGGGCCAGGCCCTGCTGGACGGCATGAAGGCCAAGAAGGCGACCGGCCCGTGGACCGTCGAGCTGTTCTCCGGCTCGCCGGACGACAACAACGCCGGTGTGTTCTTCAACGGCGCGATGGACGTGCTCAAGCCGCTCATCGACAAGGGTGACGTCATCGTCGGCTCCGGCCAGAAGGACGTCAAGCAGACCGCGATCCAGGGCTGGAAGGCCGAGGGTGCGCAGCAGCGCATGGACTCCCTGCTGACCTCGACCTACACCGCCGGCAAGACCCTCGACGGTGTGCTCTCCCCGAACGACACCCTGGCCCGCGCGATCATCACCTCGGTGAAGGCCGCCAACAAGCCGATCCCGGTCGTCACCGGCCAGGACTCCGAGGTCGAGTCGGTCAAGTCGATCATGGCTGGCGAGCAGTACTCCACGATCAACAAGGACACCCGCAAGCTGGTCGCCGAGACCATCAACATGGTCAAGGCGCTGCAGGCCGGTAACGAGCCGACCATCAACGACACCAAGTCCTACAACAACGGCGTCAAGGTCGTCCCGTCCTACCTGCTCCCGCCGGTGATCGTGACGAAGGCCAACGCCGCTGAGGCGTACGCCAACGACCCGAAGCTGTCCCCGCTCACCAAGTAATTCAGAGCGACACAGCGATCAAGTAGTACGAGGCAACTCACCGTCGTGGGCCCCCGGAACACGGTTCCGGGGGCCCACGGCCGCTCAAGGGAGCGAAGGGAGCGATCCGTGTCCACGAGCCCCCAGCGAAGCACCCCGACCCAGGACTCGGTCCGCCGCCAGAACCTGGGCGCGCTGCTGCGATACGTGCACGTCAGCGGCGACACGTCCCGCGCCGAGCTGACCAACCAGCTCGGTCTCAACCGCAGCACCATCGGCGCCCTCACCGCGGACCTCGCCGGCGCCGGGCTCATCGACGAGGGCATGCCGCAGGAGACCGGCCGGGCCGGTCGGCCGTCGCTGGTCGTGCGGCCGAGGTCGTCGTGGGTGTACGGCTACGCGATGAGCATCGAGGTCGACCGGCTGCGCGCGGCGCGGGTCGGGCTCGGCGGCAAGGTCCTCGACAGCCGAGAACTGCCCCGCCCGCACGGCACGGCGGTCCGCGACACCGTCGCGACGCTCGCCGGGTTCGTCCGCGACATGCAGCGCACGGTGTCCGCGTCAGGTCCCGGCGGCGCCGTCTTCGTCGGCAGCGGCATCGCGGTGTCCCGCATGATGCGCCACGCCGACGGCACCGTCCGCATGCTGCCCGCCGGGGCGCGGCTCGGGTCCGACCTCGACGGGTGGTCGGAGCTGGGACTGGACAGGGAGCCGCTCGTCGGCAACGTGGCCGACCTCGCCGCGCTCGCCGAGCACACCCGGGGCGCCGCCGCCGGCCTCGACAACGTCGTATACCTGCACGGCGACGCCGGCATCAGCGCCGGGATCATCGCCGGCGGGCGGCGCGTCACCGGCCACGGCGGTCACGGCGGCGAGGTCGGCCACATGGTCGTCAACCCGCAGGGCCGCGACTGCGGCTGCGGCTCGCGGGGCTGCTGGGAGACCGAGATCGCCCGGCACGTGCCGCTGGACCGCGCCGGCGTCCTCGCGGCCGTCGAGGCGGCCCGGCGCGGCGACCCGCCCGCGCGCGCCGCGGTGCGCCAGGCCGCGGACTGGCTCGGCTTCGGGGTCGCCAACCTGGTCAACGTCTTCAACCCGACGGCGGTCGTCTTCGGCGGCGCGCTGCGGGAGCTGTACCTGACGGGCGCCGCCCACGTCCGGAGCCGCCTCTCGACGATGGCGCTGCCGGCCTGCCGGGAGCACGTACGGCTGCGGACGCCGCTGCTCGGGGACGACGCCCCGCTGGTCGGCGCGGCCGAGCTCGCCTTCGAACGCCTCCTCGCCGACCCCCTGGAAACCGCCGACACCTGACCTCCGGAAGCCGCCGACACCTGACCTCCGGAAGCCGCCGAGACCTGAGCTCCGGAAACCGCCGACACCTGACCTCCGGAAGCCGCCGAGACCTGAGCTCCGGAAGCCGCCGGAGCCGGCCTCCGGAAGCCGCCTCCGCGGCTGACGCCCAGCGGGCCCGGGAGCAGGAGCCGGGTACAGGAGCAGGGAACTTAACGGACCACCGCGGTCAATGCGTCGGGATCGTCGAAGTCGTCGGTGCCGGTGGCGTCCGGGTCCGCCGGTTCGGTGGCGAAGAGGGTGAGCCTGGCGCCGGGCGGCAGCGACTCGCGCAGCGCCGTCAGGTCCTCGCCGGGGCTGACCCGGTGCCAGCGGCGCTCCTCGCCGGACCGCTCCAGCAGCGGCAGCGCGGTGCCCGCCGCGGCCACCTGATCGGCCACCTCCGACCACCACGCGTCGCCCGCGACGGGCAGCGGCGGCACGACGGGGACGGCGCGCTTCGACACCTCGAGCAGGCTCGCCCGCTCCTGCGGCCGGCTCTGCCGCGGCGCCAGCCGCGAGCGCAGCAGTGCGGCGTACACCCGGCGGCGGACCCCGAACACGGCGACGCCGAGCAGCACGACCAGCGCCAGCCGGGCCACCAGGATCGGGATCATCCACCGCAGGCGCACCTCGAAGCCGTGCGCGGCCAGCAGATCCGCGTGGGGCAGCGTCGCCCCGGCCACGAGGGTGGCCGCGGCGCCGACCTGGAACACCGTCAGCGTGACGGTGCGCAGGACCGTGGCGGGCTCCTCGCCGAGCCCTCGCACGGTGACGGCGCCCAGCAGGAACCAGCCGTAGACGGCGGCGAGCAGGACGAAGAACAGCACCATCTGGGCCGTGCCGAGCCCCTGACCGGCCACCAGGACGTGCAGGTCGGGCGAGGGGAGCGCGGCGCGGACCCGCAGCACGTACGCCAGGTCGTCCGCGGCCACGGCGGCGAAGACCCCCGCCACCGCGAGCAGGCCCCACGTGGCCCACTCGACCCGCGCGCCCGCGCCGCCCGCGGCGAGCCGGAACGGCGGCCGGACCGCCGCGACGTCCTGCGTCATACCCGCCACCCGCCCGCCACCGAGTGGAGCCGGTCCGCCGCGGGCACGTCGCCGGTCGTGACCGCCCACCGGTCACCGGCGACCAGCGCCGCCGGCAGGCCCGCGAAGCCGCTGGCGATCACGGTCAACCGCTCCGACTCGACCCAGGCGTCGCGCTGGGCGTTGTCGTCGAACGTCGCCACCGTGACGTCGAAGCCGCCCTCCTGGCAGGCGACGGTCTCCCGCGTCCCGGTGGCGTGCTTCGGCTCCGCCGGCGGGCAGCCGAGGAACGCGGCGAGCGCCGCCGCCGACGGCGCGTCGGCCGCGTCGGACTCACGGCCGGACGCGATGCCGTAGGCCGCGATGACCGCGACGGCGACCAGCGTCCACAGGTAGCGTTGGAAGGACACGCGCGCACTGTACCGGCGCAAGGTCTACTGCGATGACCCGCCGGCGAGGGGCACGTCGCGGGCGACCGGGATGCGTGCCGGGCGGGACGCCGCTGAATTCCCTGGGGTCGCCTGTCGATTTCGGTGCCGCCCGCATCGTCGTACAGGTAAAACGGCCGCTTGGAAAGGACAGCACGTGGCGAAGTACCTGATTCTCATCTACGGCGACGAGCAGCGCTGGGACGCCGAGACCCCGCAGGAGCTGCGGGCCAAGGACGAAGGGCACCGGGCGTTCGCCGCCACCGGCGGGGCCCGCGTCCTCGCCGGGCACGAGCTGGAGTCGTCCTCGACGGCGACGACGCTGCGCGGCAACGACGGCGAGGGGCTGCTGACGACCGACGGGCCGTTCCTGGAGGCGAAGGAGGCGCTCGGCGGCTTCTACGTCATCGAGGCCGCCGACCTCGACGCGGCGATCTCCCTGGCGGCGCTGCTGCCGGAGCTCGCCTCCGGCCACGGCGGCGTCGAGATCCGGCCGATCGTGGACCACGGGTGAGCGAGGCCGTCGCGGACGCGCACCGTCGCGAGTGGGCCCGGGTGCTCGCCGCGACGGTGCGGGTCACCCGCGACCTCGACCTCGCCGAGGAGTGTGTCCAGGAGGCGTACGCGCAGGCCCTGCGCACCTGGCCCGCCGACGGCGTCCCGGCCCGCCCCGGCGCGTGGCTGACGACCGTCGCCCGCAACCGCGCCCTCGACGCGCTGCGCCGCGAGTCGGCCCTGCGCCGCGCGCTGCCGCTGCTGGTGCCGGTGCCCGAGGCTGGGGAGCCCGCGCCCGACGGCCGGCTCGAGCTCATCTTCATCTGCTGCCACCCTGCGCTGTCGCGGGAGGCGCAGGTCGCGCTGACGCTGCGGCTCGTCTGCGGGCTGACGACCGCGGAGGTGGCGCGGGCGTTCCTCGTGCCGGAGGCGACGATGGCCGCCCGGGTGACCCGCGCCAAGCGGAAGATCAGCGCCGCCCGCATCCCGTTCCGGGTGCCGTCGCCGGACGAGCTGCCCGTGCGGGTCGGTGCCGTGCTCGAGGTCGTCCACCTCGTCTTCACCACCGGCCACACCGCGCCCGTCGGCGAGCAGCTGGTCCGGCAGGACCTGGTCGACGCCGCGATCGGCCTGGCCCGGGTGCTGCGGCTGCTGGTGCCGGGCGACGCCTCGGTCGCCGCTCTGCTGGCGCTGATGCTGCTGATCGACGCCCGCCGGGCCACCCGCGACTCCGGCGGCCGGCTGCTCCTGCTGTCCGAGCAGGACCGCACCCGCTGGGACGCCCGCCAGATCCGCGAGGGCACCGACCTGCTGACCTTCGCGCTGCGCCGCAGCCCCCCGACCCGCTACGCCGTCGAGGCCGCGATCGCCGCCGTCCACGCCGAGGCGCCCTCGTGGGAGGCGACCGACTGGCAGGAGATCGTCGCGCTGTACGACGTCCTCCTGCGCCTCTGGCCGTCGCCGGTCGTCGCGCTGAACCGCGCGGTCGCCGTCGGCCTGCGCGACGGGCCCGCGGCGGGGCTGTCCGCGCTCGCCCCGCTGCTCGACTCGCCGTCGCTGTCGACGTACGCGTACCTCAGCGCGGCCCGCGCCGACTTCCTCCGGCGCCTCGGCCGCCTGCCCGAGGCCGCCGAGGCGTACGCGGAAGCCCTGGCCCTCACCGGCAACGACGTCGAGCGCGCCTTCCTCGCGGCCCGCCTCGCATCGCTCACCCCGTGACGAGGTCGTTCGCGGTGCGCAGGACGGGGGCGGTGCGCCAGGCGGGGGCGTCCGGTGCGGGCAGGCCGGAGCCGGTGACGCGCAGGGTCACCGAGGCGCCCGGCAGCAGCGTCACGAGCTGGTCGTCGACCGTCGCAGAGGGGGAGAGACGGTCGGCGAACAGGGTCAGGTCGCGCACGAGCGTGCGGGCGGTGATCTCCACGTCGGCGCCGCCGTCGAACGGCCGGACGGTCACGTCGACCGAGGCGGCCGGGTAGGCCAGGTCGACGTCCTCGGCGAAGAACCACACCGCCCGGTCGGCGGTGATGAGCTCCGCCGACGGCGAGTCCGGCGTGACCACGTCCGCGGGCAGCGGCAGGGTCACCGACCCGAACGCCGGCACGTCCAGCGTGACCGTCGTCTTCGCCCTGATGTCGCCGGTGAAGGAGACCCGCTGCACGTCCAGCTGGGCCTGCCAGGGCAGCGCCGAGTCGTTGACGGCGACCAGCGCTGGTGCGCCGTCGCGCGGCTGGAAGGTGAGGAGGCGGTCGGCGTACACCCGCCGCAATGCGAACCAGAGCGGCTTGCGGCGGCCGTCGCCGTCCACGGCGGACCACGACGTGACGGGCCAGTTGTCGTTGAGCTGCCACAGGATCGTGCCCATGCACAGGGGGCGCAGCGAGCGGAAGTGTTCGATCCCGAACGTGATGGCGCGGGCCTGGTTGAGCTGCGTCGCCCAGTGCCAGTCGTCGAAGTCCGGGAAGGCGAGGTCCGAGGGCACGGGGAAGTGGCCGGTGAGGCCGCGGGCGAGCTTGCCGTTGCCGTCGGCGGCCTTCTGGTGGTGCAGGACACCCGGCGAGGTCGGGGTCAGCGGGTCGTCGGACACGGCGCGGCGGAGGGTGGCGTAGGACGGCGGCGCCTGGAACCCGAACTCGGCCACGAACCGCGGCCGGTAGGTGCCGTAGTGCCGGTAGTCGTGGGTGTTCCACACGTCCCAGATGTGGGTGGTGCCGTGCGCGGGGTCGTTCGGGTGCACGTCCGGGGTCCCGGAGTAGGGGCTGCCCGGCCAGTACGGGCGGGACGGGTCCAGCTCGCGCACGATCCCCGGCAGCACGTCCAGGTAGTAGCCCTCGCCCCAGGTGCGGCCGTCCAGCGCGGCCTGCCAGTCCCAGTCGTGCCAGCCCCAGATGTTCTCGTTGTTGCCGACCCACATGACCAGGCTCGGGTGCGGCATCAGGCGGACCACCTGCTCGCGCGCCTCCGCGGCGACCTCCGACGCCAGGGGCTCCTCCTCGGGGTAGGCGGCGCACGCGAACAGGAAGTCCTGCCCGACGAGCAGCCCGAGGGAGTCGGCGAGGTCGTAGAAGTCCTCGCTCTCGTACCGGCCGCCGCCCCACACCCGCAGGTAGTTCACCCCGGCGTCGACGGCCTGGGTGAACCGTGCCTCGTAGCGGGCCCGGTCGACGCGGGTGACGAACGCGTCGTCGGGAATCCAGTTCACGCCCCGCACGAACACCGGCACCCCGTTGACGACCAGGGTGAACGCCGTCCCGTCGGCGTCGGCGGCGGTGTCCAGCTCCACGGTGCGGAAGCCGATGCGGCGCTCCCACGCGTCGAGCGGATCCGCGCCGGCGGACAGGGTCACCGACAGGTCGTACCGCGCGGGGTCACCGTAGCCGCGGGGCCACCACAGCCGCACGTCCGGCACCCGCACCCGCACCGACGCCTCGGTGGCCCCGGCCGGGACGGTCGCGGTCGCGGTGACGCCGGCGACCGAGGCGGTCACGGTCAGCGGGTCGTCGGCGGCGCGCTCGACGCTCACGTGCACGTCGAGCACGCCGGCGGCGCCGTCGACGCTCACGACGGGCCGCACCGACGACAGCCGGGCCACCGACCAGGACTGCAGGCCGATGGCCTGCCAGATGCCGGCGGTGACGAGGGTCGGACCCCAGTCCCAGCCGAAGTTCGAGGCCATTTTGCGGATGTACTGGAATGGCTCGTCATACGCGTTGGGGCGGGCGCCCAGCGCGTCACGGACGCCCAGCGCGTACTCGTACGCCGAGTCGAAGTGCACCTCGAGCACGTTGCCGACGGGTCGCAGCAGCGAGCGCACGTCGAACCGGTAGCCGCGGTGCATGTTCGCCGTCCGGCCCAGCCGCACCCCGTTGAGCGTCACCGTCGCCACCGTGTCCAGGCCGTCGGCGACCAGGTCGACCCGGTCGACCCGGTCGGCCTGGTCGGCCTCCGCGGCGGCGTCGAACGACGTCGAGTACACCCACGACGACCGGCCGATCCACGCCAGGTCCAGCTCGTTCGCGTCCAGGTACGGGTCGGGGATCAGCCCGGCGGCGAGCAGGTCCGTGTGCACGCAGCCCGGCACGGTCGCCGGCACGGGGCCGTCGATGGAGGGTGCGCGCAGGGTCCATCCCGAGTGGAGGGGACGCAGGACAAGCATGTGGTGTGCTCCCGTGGTCACTGCCGGACTGAACCGGATAAGTACGCGAAGCATGACCTTAAGTTGGTGGTGTAAGGAGTGTCAACAGTAGCGCGCTGAACCGGTTGCGAACGGTCAGGCGGTGCGGCCGGGGCGCAGCGGCCGGGTCGACTGGCGGGCGGTGAGGGTGCCCGGGGGCAGCGTGACGTGGCTGATGCCGCCGCCGTTGATGGTCGTGAGCAGGGCGCGGGCGGCGAGCTCCGCCTGCTCCGCGGGGGTCTGCTGCACGGCGGTGATCGCCGGGACCGTGATCTGGCACAGGTCGGAGTCGTCCCAGGCGACGACCGACACGTCCTCCGGCACGGACAGGCCCATCTCGTGCGCCACCTTCAGCGACGCGGCGGCCATCACGTCGTTGTCGAACACGACGGCGGTCGGCGGCTCCGCGCCGCTCATCAGCTCGCGCATCGCCCGCATGCCGTCGACGGCGCTGTAGTTGGTGTAGACGACCCGGTACCGGTCGGTGTCGAGCCCGGAGTCGGCGAGCGCCGCCAGGTACGCGGCGTCGCGCTGGCCGGTGTGGAAGAGCTCCTCGGTGCCGGCGACGCGGGCGATCGTGCGGTGCCCGAGGGCCCGCAGGTAGCCGACGATGGCGCGGGCGGTGCCCGCCGTGTCGGCGTCGACGGTGCTGCACCCGTCGAGCCCGGGCTTGCCGCCGATCACCGCGGCGGGCAGGCCGATCTCGACGAGCGCGTCGAGCCGCGGGTCGTCCTTGCGCAGGTCGGTCAGGATGACGCCGTCGACGTGCCGGCCCGCCCACCACTTGCGGTACACGTCGATGGTGTCCTCGATCCGGTCGACGAGGTGCAGCACCAGCGCGATGTCGTTGCGGTTGAGCTCGGCCTCGACGCCGCTGAGCATCTGCGTGAACCAGGAGTCGACGATCATCACCCGCGGCGGCCGGACGAGGACCAGCCCGACCGCGTTGGCGCGGGCGGTGCCCAGCGAGCGGGCGGCGATGTTGGGCGCCCAGCCGAGGTCCCGGGCGGCGGCGAGCACCCGCGCCCGGGTCTGCTCCGAGACGCCGGGCCGGTTGTTGAGCGCGTAGGACACGGCCGCCTCGGACACCCCGGCGTGGACGGCGACCTGGCGGATCGTGACCCGCGCCTGCCCGGCCGCCTCGCCGCCGGTGTCCTTCGCTGCTGCGGCCACCTGTGCTCCCGCCTGCTCGCCCTGCACTGTCCGTGAGGGTACATCCCCACAGGGCGGTCACACCGGCGGCGGCACCGCAAGCTCCGGCAGGCCCAGGTGGGAACGCAGCGTGGTGCCCTCGTACGCCGTGCGGTACACGCCGCGCTCCTGCAACTGTGGCACGAGTCGGTCCACGATGTCCTCGACGGTGCCCGGCAGCAGCTGTGGCAGCAGGTTGAACCCGTCGACGACGCGGTCCCGCACGTAGCGGGTCCACTCGTCGGCGACCTGACCGGGCGTGCCGACGAACGTGTTGTGCCGCGGCGTCACCTCGATCACCAGGTCCCGGATCGACAGCCCGCGCTCCGCCGCGAGGGCGCGCCACCCGGCGATCCGTTGCAGCTTGCCGGTGCGCAGCTCGATCGGGATGGTGCCGCGGGACGGGTCCAGCTCGCCGTCGGCCGGGTCGATGTCCGGCAGCGGACCGTCGGGGTCGTAGCCGGAGAGGTCCTTGCCCCAGTACTGCTCCAGGAACGCGATCGCGCGCGGTCCGGTGGTCTGTTCCCGGGTGATCCAGTGGGCCCGCTCCCGCGCCTCGCCGGCGGTGTCGCCGAGCACGACCGACGCGCCGGGCAGGATCCGCAGGGAGTCCGCGGACCGGCCGTGCCGGGCGAGCCGCGCCCGCAGGTCCGTGGCGTAGGCGGCGGCCTGGTCGTAGTCGGTGTGGGCGGAGAAGACCACGTCGGCGTGGCGGGCGGCGAGCTCGCGGCCGCCGTCGGAGTCGCCGGCCTGGAAGAGCACCGGCCGCCCCTGCGGGCTCGGCGGGACCGCGCCGGTCGCGTCGAGCGTGACGAGGTCGGTGTCGCGGATGACGTGCTCGTGGCGCCACAACGCCTTCGCCGTCTCGACGAACCCGGTCGCCCGCTCGTAGCGGCGCTCGTGCGGCAGCCAGCCGCCGTGCCGGAAGTTCGCGCCGGTCCACGCGTTGTCGGTGGTGACGATGTTCCAGCCGGCCCGGCCGCCGGAGACGGCGTCGAGCGAGGCCAGCCGCCGGGCCAGGTCCGCCGGGTAGTTGTAGGTGGTGTTCTGCGTGGCGACCAGCCCGATGTGGGTCGTCTCCGCGGCCAGCGCGGCCAGCTGGGTGATCGCGTCGGGCCGTCCGGCGACGTCGAGGTCGTACACGGTGCCGCGGTTCTCCCGCACCCGCAGGCCCTCGCCGAGGAAGAACGCGTCGAACAGGCCGCGTTCGAGGGTCCGCACGACGTCGACGAACGTGTCGATGTGGGTGTGCTCGGCGAAGTCCGGCTCGGTCCACAGCAGGTTGGGCCCGACGCCCGTGAAGAAGACGCCGAGATGCAGCTGGGTCATGCGGTGCTCCTCGCGACGGCGTAGCGGTTCGTGGGGCGGGGGAGGCCGAGCGTCTCCCGCAGGGTCGCGCCGTGCGCGCCTGCGGCGATGACGGGTGGTGTACCGCCGTGGAAGTGCACCCCGTCGACCACGCCCTCCAGCGCGGCGGCGTCGAAGCCGGCGGGCACGTCGGCGAAGACCAGCGGCGTCCCGGTCGCGCGGGCCGCGGCGGCGCGCTCGGCGATGTCCGCGACTCCGGAGCCCCGCACCAGCGCGACGTCCAGCTCCGCCGCGATCGAGGCGGCGCCGATGACGACGACCTGCCCCTGCGGCGGGCGGGGCGTGATGAGCGGCCCGGTCACGGAGAACCCGGACCCTTCGAAGTCGACGTGGTGGACCTTGCGCGAGTCGAGGAACCGGCCGGTCGGCACGTCCCGGATGACCGCGTCGTCCTCCCACGAGTCCCACAGCCGCCGGGCGACCTCGACGACGTCGGCGGCCTCGCCGGCGTCGGCGTGAAGGCGGCCGACGGTGGCGAGGTCCGGCGGTGCCGTGGTGGCGCCGACGACCCAGCCGGCCCGCCCCAGCGACGCGTGGTCGAGGCTGGCGAGCTGGGTGGCGAGGTGGAACGGCTCGGTGGTGGTGACGTGCAGCGTCGGCGCCAGCCCGATCCGGGTGGTGCGCCGCGCCAGGTAGGCGGCCAGGACCCCGGCCTCGACACCCGTGCGCCGTGGCGCGTCGGGGAACGTCACGAACGCGTAGCCGGTCCGCTCGGCGTCGAGCACGGCCCGCTCCAGGCCGGCGAGCGAAGGCGCCTCGACCTCGGTGGCGTAGAGCATCAGGCTGGCCCTCCCACGAGCGACGGGACCCGCACCGCCCGGAACGTGGTGCGGCGGCGCAGCTGGAAGCCGATCGACTCGTACAGGCGGATCGCGCCGGTGTTCGTCGCCGCGGCATGCAGGAACGGCTGCTCGCCGCGGTCGCGGATGCCGTGCGCGACGGCCCGCACGAGCCGGGTCGCGAGGCCCTGCCCGCGGTGCGCGGGGTCGGTGCAGACGGCGGAGATCTCGGTCCAGCCGGGCGGGTGCAGGCGCTCCCCGGCGAGCGCGATCAGCTTCCCGTCGCGGCGGATGCCGAGGTACGTGCCGAGCTCGATCGTGCGCTGCCGGAACGGCCCCGGCTGGGTCCGTTCGACGAGGTCGAGGATCTCGGGCACGTCGGCGGCGGTCAGGACGGTGGCCTCCGGGTCGGACCGCGCCTCGAGGGCGACGTCGGTCAGCTGCACGCCGCCGGCCTCGAGGACGACCTCCCAGTGCGCCGGCGGGGGCGGCGTCGTGCCGGTGATCGTGACGACCTCGCCGGCGCCGGCGAGCGCGGCCACGTCGTCCCAGACGTCCGGGCCGGAGCCGGGCGCGACGGTGATGAAGGGGGTGACGTCAGTCTGGTAGCGGATGGCGTCGCCGCTGCGCTCGGCGAAGCGGGCGTGCGGGCCGGTGAGCGCGGCCCAGGCTGGGTTGTCCAGAATATGCATGGTTGTCCCTGGTGGAGAGCGGTCAGCTGGCCAGTGCCGGCAGCGCGGCGAGCAGGGTCCGGGTGTAGGCATGGTCGGGCCGGGCGAAGACGTCCTCGACCGGGCCGTGCTCGACGACGCGGCCGTCGTGCATGACGAGCACGCGGTCGGCCAGGTGGTGGATGACGCCGAGGTCATGGGAGATGAACAGCAGTGCCGTGCCGTCGGCGGCGCGCAGGTCCGCGAGCAGGTCGAGGACCTGCGCCTGGACCGACACGTCGAGCGCCGACACGGGCTCGTCGCAGACGAGGACGTCGGGGCGGGGACCGACGGCGCGGGCGATCGCGACCCGCTGCCGCTGCCCGCCGGACAGGGCCCTCGGGTGGCGGCCCAGGTGCGCGGCGCTCAGGCCGACCCGCTCCAGCAGCTCCACGACCCGGTCCCGGCGGGCCGCGCCACGCAGCCCGAGAGGCTCCGCGATGAGTTTCTCCACGGTGTACCGCGGATCGAACGAGCTGAGCGGGTCCTGCGAGACGACCTGCAGCCGGCGGCGGTCGGGCCGGCGGCGCCGCTCGGGCACCCCCGTCCAGGGTCGGTCGCCCAGGTGCACGGTGCCGCCGTCGGGCTGCAGGAGCCCGAGCGCGATCCGCGCCACGGTGGTCTTGCCGGAGCCGGACTCGCCGACGACGCCGAGGATCTCGCCGCGGGCGAGCGTGAAGCTGACGTCGTCGACGGCGTGCCGGGCGCCGTAGTGCTTGTGCAGCCCCGCGGCGCGCAGCACGACCCGGTCCGGCTCGACCGCCGCCGGCGCCAGCGGCTCGCGGGCGGCCGAGGACAGCCGGTGCCCGCGCGAGGCGGCGGTCGGCACGGCGGCGAGGAGCATGCGGGTGTAGTCGTGCTCGGGTGCGGTCAGGATCCGTGCGGTCGGGCCCTGCTCGACGATGACGCCGTCGCGCATGACGAGGACCCGGTCGGCGATGCCGGCGACGACGGCGAGGTCGTGGCTGACGAGCAGCAGCGTCGAGCCGGCCGCGCGGCGCTCCGCGAGCAGCCGCAGCAGCTGCGCCTGCACGGTGACGTCCAGCGCCGTGGTCGGCTCGTCGGCGATGAGCAGCGGCGGGTCGGCGGCGATCGCCGAGGCGATCAGCGCGCGCTGGCGCAGCCCGCCGGACAGCTGGTGCGGGTACTGCTTCGCGCGGGCCGCGGGCTCCGGCACGTGCACCGCGTCGAGCAACGCGGTGATCCGCGCGTCGCGGGTGGCGGCGGTGCCGACGCCGTGGGTGCGCAGCACCTCGCCGATCTCCTGGCCGACGGTGTTGAGCGGGTCGAGCGAGACGAGCGCGTCCTGCAGCACGAGCCCGGCGACCCGGCCGCGCAGCCGGCGCCAGTCCCGGTCGGTGAACCGGGTCGTGTCGCGCCCGCCGACGTCCAATGTGGACGCCCGCACCTCGGCACCGGGCCCGGCGAGGCCGACGAGACTGCGCGCGGTGACGCTCTTGCCGGAGCCGCTCTCGCCGACGATCGCGACACACTCGCCCCGCTCGACGGTGAAGCTGACGCCGCGCACGGCCTGCACGGGCCCCGCGCCGTGCCCGGGGAACGTGACCCGCAGATCGGCCACGGTGACCAGCGGCGCCATGTCAGCGCCTCCCTTCGAAGCGGCGCTGGAGCCGGCGGCCCACGGCGGTCAGCGAGATGACGGTGATCGTGAGGGTGGCGCCGGGCAGGATCGCCGCCCACCACGCGACCCGCAGGTAGTTGCGGCTCTCGGCGAGCATCGCGCCCCACTCCGGCGACGGTGGCTGCGGGCCCATGCCGAGGAACGACAGCGCGGACGCGTTGACGATCGCGGTGCCCAGGCCGATGGTGGCGATGACCGGCAGCGGCCCGAGGGCGTTGGGCAGCACGTGCCGCCCCACGAGACGGGCCCGGGACAGGCCGAACGTGACGGCCTGCTCCACGTAGCCCGACCGCCGGACCAGCAGCGTCTGGGCGCGGACGATGCGGCCGTACCGTGGCGCGAACGCCAGGGCGATGGCCATGACGAGGCTCGGGGTGCCCGGCTCGGTGAACGCGATGAACAGCAGCGCGAGCAGCACCTCCGGAAACGCGGACAGCACGTCCAGCGCGCGGCTGAGCACCTCGTCGACGGCGCGCGGCGCCAGCCCGGCGAGCAGCCCGGCGATCCCGCCGGCGAGCACCGACAGCAGCGTCGACACGATGCCGATGCTCAGCGAGTAGCGGGCGCCGTGCACGACCCGGGTGAAGACGTCGCGCCCGAGCTGGTCGGTGCCGAACCAGTGCGCCCCGCCCGGCGGCTCCAGCGCGTGGAACGGGTCCGCCGCCAGGGGGTCGGCGCCGGTGATGAGCCTCGGCGCGACGGCCGCGACGGCGACGAGCAGCAGCACGACGCCGGCGGCCACCGCGCCGGGCGCCCACCGCGGGGACCGGCCGCGCGGGCTCTCGACGGCGGGGACGGCGGGCAGGGCGATCGACATGACGGTCAGCCTTTCCGCAGGCGCGGGTCGATGAGCAGGTACGCCAGGTCCGCGACGGTGCTGAGCACCACGTAGATGGCGGCGGCGAGCATGACGACGGCGAGGACCACGGGGATGTCCTTGTTGCTGACGGCCTCGGTGGCGACCTCGCCGAGACCGGGCCGGCCGAAGACCCGCTCGACGACGACGGCGGCGCTGAGCAGGAAGCCGATCAGCGTCCCGGCGAGCGTCACCGCGGGCAGCAGCGCGTGCCGCAGGGCGTGCCGCCACAGCAGGGCGAGCCGGGTCAGGCCGCGGGCGCGGGCGGTCACCGCGAACGGCTCCTCCAGCGCGCGTTCGAGGCCTTCGCGGATGACCTGGCTGAGCAGCCCACCGATCGGCAGCGCGAGCGACACGGCCGGCAGGACCAGCGCGGACGCGTCCCGGTCGCCGGAGACGGGGAACCAGCCGAGCTGGAAGGAGAACACGCTCAGCAGCAGGATGCCGATGAGGAAGCCGGGCGCGGACACGATGGACAGCTCGAGGCCGGAGACGAGGCCGCGCAGCCACCGGGCCCGGCCGGTCGTGACGATCGCGAGGCCGACCGCGATGACGGCGCTGAACGCGGTGGCGAGCAGCGTGAGCTTGACCGTGGGCCAGACCTGGCTGCCGATGACGTCGGCGACCGGCCGTTGCAGCACGTACGAGCGGCCGAGGTCGCCGTGCAGGAGCCGCCACAGGTAGCCGAGGTACTGCACCACCGCCGGCCGGTCGAGGCCGAGGTCGCGGGCGATCTGGGCGCGGATCTGCGGCGTGTCGGGGCCGTCGCCGACGAGGGTGTCGACGGTGTCGCCCGGGGCCAGGCGCAGCGCGAGGTAGGCCGCGGAGGCGGCGGCCCAGAGGACCACCGCCCCGCTGCCGAGCCGCCGCAGGACCGGCTTCAGCATCGGCGGCATCGCTACTTGCCGATCCACACGTTGTAGGCGCTGCCCGGTACGCCGGCCGTCGGCTCGAAGCCCACCCCGCCGACGTTCCGCTGCGCGGCCACCTGGTCCGCCGGCGCGTACAGGGGCAGCAGCACGGCCTTGTCGTTGAGGGTCTTCTGGACGGTGGAGTAGGCCGCCTTGCGCAGGGCCGTGTCGCTGGTCGCCGCCGCCTCGCCGATCAGCTTCTCCAGCTCCGGGTCGACGTAGCCGTGCCGGTTGATCGGGGCGCCCTTCGGCACGATCAGGCCGATCGCGGCGCCGGCGTCGGTGTCGGCGCGGGAGTTGTCGAAGACCTCGAACTCGCCCTTGGCGATCGCGTCGGCGGCGGTGCCCTGGTCGACGACCTTGACCTGCAGGTCGATGCCCGCGCTCTGCTTCACCGCGGCCTGCACGGCCTGGGCGAGGATGTCGCGCTTGTCCCGCACGAACGGCGCCGACAGCACGATCCGCGCGGTGAGCCGCCTGCCGTCCCTGGTGCGGAAGCCCTCGCCGTCCCTGGTGCCCCAGCCGGCCTCGTCGAGCAGGCGGTTGGCCTTCGCGGGGTCGTTGCCGTACGTCTTCTCCACCGCCGGCTCGTAGAACGGGCTGGACGGGCTGAGCAGGCTCCAGGCCCGGGTCGCGGTGCCGCGGTAGACGCCCTGCAGGACGGCGTCGACGTCGACCGCGTCGCGGAACGCCTGCCGGACCCGGATGTCGTCGAACGGTGCGCGGGTCAGGTTGAAGTAGAGGTTGTACGCCGTGCCGCTGTTGAGCTGCTTGGCGAAGCGCAGGTTCGGGTCGCTCTTGACCAGTTCCTGTTCCGTGGCGGGTACGCCCTCGATGACGTCGACCTGGCCGGAGGTGAGGGCGCCGACGCGGACGCTGGACTCCTTGAGGAACCGGTAGGTGACCTCGTCGAGGTACGCGGGTCCCTGATGGCCGGCGTTGGCGGGCGCCCACGCGTAGGCCGGGTTCTTCGTGTAGTGGACCTCCTGGCCCTTGGTGTAGCGGTCGAGGACGAACGGCCCGGTGCCGACGACGGACGGGCCGCCGGCCTTCAGGTCGGGGCTCTTCAGCGACTTCGGCGACACCTGCGCGCCCTGCGGGGAGGCGAAGAAGTCGAGGATGAGCACGTCGGGCTGCTTGAGGTGGACGGCGAGCGTCCTGCCGTCGACGACCTCGGCGTCCTTGAAGTGCTTCAGCTGGGTCGCGGCGACGCTCGGGGCGTAGCCGGGCACGAGGAGCTGGTCGAGGTTCGCCTTGACCGCGGCCGCGTCGAACTTCTCGCCGTCGTGGAACGTGACGCCGTCGCGCAGCTTGAACGTGTAGGTGAGCCCGTCGGCGGACGCCTCCCACGAGGTCGCCAGCCACGGCAGGTAGCCGCCCTTGTCGTCGTGGGTGAGCAGCGCCTCGAAGCTGTTCCACACCAGCAGGCGGGCCTTGGCCTGGGCATACTGGTGCGGGTTGAAGGTGACGGGCTCGGTCTCGATCGCCCAGGTGAGCTTGCCGCCCTGGACGGGCGCGCCGGTGGCCTCGGCGGCGGGGTCCCCGGCGGTGCCGTCGCAGCCACCGAGCAGTAAGGCCGCGACGGCAAGGGACGCAAGGAATCTACGCATGGGACATCCTCAATGGGGGGTTCGCGACGGGTTCGACGTGCGCGACGAAGCGACGGGCCGGCACCGCGGGTGGGTCAGCGGCCTCTCGTCGGGTCAGTGCAGCAGTGGCTGTGCGTGACTGTCAACGGTCGATGGGCGGTCCTGTCGGCCATGTCACGTACCCCTGGATTAATTCCTAGTATCCACGTAGGATTGGTTGGCTATGCCGCTCCGGCTCGACGGAGGACCACCATGCCGAAACTGCCCCGCTCAAGCCGTCTGGCCAGCCCGGTCGACACGACGGCCCACGGCGTGTACCGCATTCCCCAGGACCCTGACGACCCCCGTCCGCTGTACCGGTTCGCCGGTCGCGTCGACCCTCAGGCCCCGCCGGGCCGCTACCACCTCTACGCGGGCTGGTTCTGCCCGTGGTCGCAGCGCGTGACGATCGCGCACGCGCTCGCCGGCCTGCGGGACGTCGTCAGCGTGTCCTTTGTGGACAACGTCCGCGACGGCCGCGGCTGGGCCTTCCGGGAGCGCTACGGCCCCGACCCGGTCAACGGGTTCACGCTGCTGCGGCAGGCGTACGACGCGACCGAGCCGGACTTCGACGGGCACGTCTCCGTCCCGACGCTGTGGGACCGCACGGACGGCGTGGTGCTCAGCAACGACTGCAAGGGCATCGGCATCGACCTCGCGACCCGGTTCCGGCACCTGGCGACGCCGGTGATCGACACGTACCCGGAGGCGCACCGCGAGGAGATCGAGCAGCTCGACGCGTGGCTCGGCCCCGCGGTCAACCGCGGCGCACCCGGCAGCACCGCGTTCCTGGACGCCCTCGGCACCCTCGACGAGCGGCTGGCGACCCGGCGCTACCTCGTCGGGCCCGAGATCACCGAGGCCGACATCCGCCTGTACGTCACGCTGGTGCGCCACGGCGCCGGGCTCGCCGCCTTCCCCCACCTGTGGGCCTACGCCCGGGACCTGTACACGGTGCCGGCCTTCCGCGACACGACCGACTTCACCGCGTTCGACGCGCCCGGCAACGACCAGCTCGACTGGGACGCCCCCGCGGACCGCCCGGAAGGAGCCGTCGCATGACCTCGCAGCTGCACCTGGCCGTCGCGCTGGACGGGGCGGGGTGGCATCCGGCCGCCTGGCGCGACCCGTCGGCTTCCCCCGATGCGGTGTTCTCGCCGGGGTACTGGCTGGACCTGGTCCGCATCGCCGAGCGCGGCAAGCTCGACTTCGTCACCATCGAGGACTCCCTCGGCCTGCAGTCCGGCCGGCCCGACGGCCTCGACGGGCGGGCCGACCACGTCAAGGGCCGCCTCGACGCGTTGCTCATCGCGGCCAGGCTCGCGCCGGTCACCACCCACATCGGGCTGGTGCCGACCGTGACCACGACCCACACCGAGCCGTTCCACGTCTCCACCCAGCTCGCCACCCTCGACCACCTGAGCACCGGCCGGGCCGGCTGGCGGGTGCAGGTGTCCGGGCGGGCCGGCGAGGCCGCGCACTTCGGCCGCCGCGAGTTCCCCGAGCTCGACCTTGCCGCGTACGCCGAGCCGGCCGCGCAGGCGTTCATCGCGGAGCTGTTCGCCGAGGCCGCCGACCACATCGAGGTGGTCCGCCGGCTGTGGGACAGCTGGGAGGACGACGCCGAGATCCGCGACGTCGCCACCGGCCGGTTCATCGACCGGGACAAGCTGCACCACATCGACTTCACCGGCCGGCACTTCAGCGTCAAGGGCCCCTCGATCACGCCGCGCCCGCCGCAGGGCCAGCCGGTGGTCACCGCCCTCACCCACACGCCGCTCGGCTACCGGCTCGGCGCCGACATCCTCTACGTGACCCCGAAATCCGTCGAGGACGCCGCCGCGCTGGCCGCCGCCGCCCGCCCGGCGCGGGTCTTCGCCGACGTCGTCGTGTTCCTCGACCCGGACCGCAAGGCCCGCCTCGACGAGCTCGACGGCGGCCCGTACACCAGCGACGCCCACATCCACGTCGGTGACGCCGCCGGGCTGGCCGCGCTGCTGCTGTCGTGGCGCGACGCCGGCATCGACGGCTTCCGGCTGCGCCCCGGGGCGCTGCCCGCCGACCTGACGGCCGTCGTCGACGAGGTGCTGCCGCTGCTGCGGGCCGAGGGCGCGTTCCGCACCGGCTACACGAGCACCACCCTGCGCGGGCACCTCGGCCTGCCCGCCGCGCGGAACCGGTACGCCCGCACGGAGGTCACCGCATGAAACAGGTCATCCTCGCGGCGCACTTCCCGGGCGTGAACAACACGACCGTGTGGAGCGACCCGGCCGCCGGCAGCCAGATCGCGTTCGAGTCGTTCCGCCGCTTCGCGCAGACCGCGGAGCGCGGCAGGTTCGACTTCTTCTTCCTCGCCGAGGGCCTGCGGCTGCGCGAGCAGCGCGGCCGCATCCACGACCTCGACGTCGTCGGCCGGCCCGACGCGCTCACCGTCCTCGCCGGGCTCGCCGCCGTCACCACCCACCTCGGGCTGACCGGCACCGTCAACGCCACCTTCAACGAGCCCTACGAGCTGGCCCGCAAGCTCGCGTCGCTGGATCACCTGTCCGGCGGCCGGGCCGGCTGGAACGTCGTCACCTCCTCCGACGCGTTCACCGGCGAGAACTTCCGCCGCGGCGGCTACCTCGACCGCGCCGACCGCTACACCCGCGCCGCCGAGGTCCTGCACACCGCGCGCGAGCTGTGGGACACCTGGCCCGCCGGCGAGGTCGTCGCCGACCGCGTCTCGGGGGCCTTCACCCGTACCGGCGACCCCGGCGCATTCGTCCACAGTGGACAGCACGTCGACATCCGCGGCCACTTCACGGTGCCGCGCACGCCGCAGGGGCGGCCGCTCATCATCCAGGCCGGCGACTCGGACCCGGGCCGCGAGTTCGCCGCCCGCGACGCCGACGCCATCTTCTCCCGGCACGGCACCCTCGAGGCCGGCAAGGCGTTCTACGCCGACGTGAAGGGCCGCATGGCGAAGTTCGGCCGGCACCCCGACGAGCTGAAGATCCTGCCGGCCAGCACGTTCGTGCTGGGTGCCACCGAGTCGGAGGCCGCGGAGAAGGCACACCACATCCGGCGGCAGCAGGTCAGCCCGCAGACCGCGATCCTGCTCCTCGAACAGCTGTGGAACAAGGACCTCAGCGACCACGACCCCGACGGGCCGCTGCCCGTCTTCGACCCGGTCCTGGACGACGACTCCATCATCAAGGGCCGCGCCCGCCTCTTCGACGACCCCCTCGCCACCGCCCGGCAGTGGCGTTCACTGGCGGAGGAGAAGGGGCTCGGCATCCGTGACCTCATCATCGAGGTGACCGGCCGGCAGACCTTCATCGGCACCCCGTCCACGGTCGCGGCCACCATCGACGAGTTCGTGCAGAGCGACGCGGCCGACGGGTTCATCCTCGTGCCGCACCTCGTGCCGGGCGGCCTCGACGAGTTCGTCGACACCGTCGTGCCACTGCTGCAGGAGCGCGGCGTCCTCCGCACCGACTACACCACCACGACGCTGCGCGGCCACCTCGGACTGCGGCATGAGTGACCCCGTGACCGGCCCGGTGTTCCACTGGTTCCTGCCGACGGGCGGCGACGACCGCGCCGTCGGCGCCGGCACCCACGGCGGCATCATCGGCGCGACGGACGCCGCCCCGCTGCCGCGCTCCGCGACGTTCCGCCCCCCGACCCTGGACTACCTGACCCAGCTCGCCCGCGCCGCCGACCAGCTCGGCTACGCCGGCGTGCTCACCCCGACCGGGGCGCACTGCGAGGACGCGTGGCTCACCACCGCCGCGCTGATCGCGCAGACCCGGCGGCTCAAGTTCCTCGTCGCGTTCCGGCCCGGGCTCATCACCCCGGTCCTCGCCGCGCAGATGGCCGCCACGTTCCAGCGGCTGTCCGAGGGGAGGCTGCTGCTCAACGTCGTCATCGGCGGCAGCGCCGCCGAGCAGCGCGGCTACGGCGACCCGCTCGACCACGACGCCCGCTACGAGCGCGCCGGCGAGTTCCTCGACGTGGTCCGCGCCGCCTGGTCCGGGTCCCGCTTCGACCACCACGGCGTGCACTACGACATCGAGGGCGGGTTGCTGCGCGAGCCGCCGCCGGTCCCGCCGGCGGTGTATCTCGGCGGGTCGTCGTCGGCCGCGGTCAAGCTCGCCGCCCGGCACGCCGACGTGTACCTCACCTGGGGCGAACCCGTCGCGCTCGTGGCGGAGAAGATCGCCGCGGTCCGCGCCGCCGCCGAACGGCCGGTGCGCTTCGGGATCCGGCTGCACGTCATCACCCGGGCCACCGCCGGCGAGGCCTGGTCCGCGGCGGAGCGGCTCATCGCCGGCCTGTCCGACGAGACGATCCGCGAGCGGCAGGAGAGCCTGCGCGGCCTCGACTCCGTCGGCCAGCGCCGGATGCTCGACCTGCACGGCGGCGACCGCGACCGGCTCGTCGTCGCCCCCAACCTGTGGGCCGGCATCGGCCTGGTCCGCGGCGGCGCCGGCACCGCCCTCGTCGGCAGCCACGCGGAGGTCGCCGCCCGCATCGCCGAATACCGGGCGGCCGGGATCGACGAGTTCATCCTCTCCGGCTACCCGCACCTGGAAGAGGCGTACACGTTCGCCGAAGGAGTGCTGCGGTGAAGTTCCTCGCCATCACCCTCATCGTCACCGACGGCAGGAAGCCGGCCCGCGAGCGGCTGCGCGAGGTCGTCGACAACGCGGTCCTCGCCGAGGAGCTCGGCTTCGACGGCTTCGGCGTCGGCGAACGCCACGAGCGGCCCTTCATCTCCTCCTCGCCGCCGGTCGTGCTGAGCCACATCGCCGCCCGCACGAGCGTCATCCGGCTCTTCACCGCCGTGACGACGCTGAGCCTCCTCGACCCGGTCCGCGCGTTCGAGGACTACTCCACCCTGGACAACCTGTCCGGCGGCCGCCTGGAGCTGATCGTCGGCAAGGGCAACGGCGCCGCGCAGGCCCGCCTGTTCCACGTCACGGCGGAGGACCAGTGGGAGCGCAACCGCGAGGGGTACGAGCTGTTCACCAGGCTGTGGCGGGAGGACAAGGTCACCTGGTCCGGCCGCTTCCGCCCGCCGCTGTCGGAGGCCGAGGCCTGGCCGCGGCCCCTGCAGCAGCCGATCCGCATCTGGCACGGCAGCGCCACCAGCAAGGCGTCCGTCGAGCTGGCCGCCCTGCACGGCGACCCGCTCTTCTCCGCCAACGTCACCAACCCCGTCGAGCCCTACGCCGACCTCGTCGCCCACTACCGGGAGCGGCTGGCCTTCCACGGCCACGACCCGTCGGCGGCGCTCGTCGGTGCCGGGTCCGCCGGGTTGTACGTCGCCGAACGGTCCCAGGACGCCGTCGACACCTACCGGCCGATCTTCAACGCCCGCCTGGAGACCTTCCGGCGCGTCGGCGTCGAGCCGGTGTTCCACACCATCGAGGACGCGATCGAACGCAGCTCGCTGCTCGTCGGCAGCCCGCAGCAGATCATCGACAAGGTCCACCGGTACCACGTCCACCTCGGCCACGAGGTCATGCACGTCCAGGCCGACGCCGACGGGCTCACCGACAAGCAACACCGCGGCTCCCTGGAGCTCTTCCAGGCCGAGGTCGCTCCTGTACTGCGACGCGAGATCCCGAGTCGCCCGTTCCCCACCCCGGCGGTGCCGTCATGACCGTGCCCCTGTCCATCCTCGACCTGTCCCCGATCAGCTCCGGCAGCGACGCGGGCGCCGCGCTGCGCAACACGATCGACCTCGCCCGGCGCGCCGAGTCGTTCGGCTACCACCGGTTCTGGGTCGCCGAGCACCACTTCGCGCCCGGCGTCGCCAGCGCCGCGCCGGCCGTGCTCATCGGCCTCATCGCCGCCGCCACCGACCGGATCCGGGTCGGCTCGGGCGCCGTGCAGGTCGGCCACCAGACCGCGCTGTCCGTGGTGGAGCAGTTCGGCCTCCTCGACGCGGTGCACCCCGGCCGGCTCGACCTCGGCCTGGGCCGCTCCGGTCAGCGCCGCGCCCCCGCCGCCGCGCCTTCGGCCGCGCAGCCTGTACGGGTCGTGGACGGGCTGCTCATCCCGCCGGCGTTCGACTTCTCCCGGCTGCTGACCCAGCCGCGGTTCGCGCTCTTCGCGCAGCTGCTGCAGCAGCCGGGTGCGCAGTCGCCGGACTTCGCCGAGGTGGTCGACGACATCCGGGCCCTCATCGCCGGCACGTTCACCCGCGACGGCCTCGACGTGCACGCCACCCCCGGCGAGGGCGCGAAGGTCGAGCTGTGGATCCTCGGCTCCAGCGGCGGCCAGAGCGCCACGGTGGCGGGGGAGCGGGGCCTGCCGTTCGCCGCCAACTACCACGTCGCCCCGTCGGCCGTCCTCGAGGCGGTGGCGGCCTACCGCGCCGCATTCCGTCCCGGGGTCCTCGACCGGCCGTACGTCGTGGTCTCCGCGGACGTGGTCGTCGCCCCGTCGGCGGCGGTGGCGAAGCAGCTGGCGTCGCCGTACCGGCACTGGGTCCGCAGCATCCGCACCGGCGCCGGCGCGATCCCGTTCCCGACCCCGGCGGAGGCGGCCGCGGCGCCCTGGACCGACGAGGACCAGGCGCTCGTCCAGGACCGCCTGGACACGCAGTTCGTGGGGGACCCGGCGTCGGTCGCGGCCCAGCTGCGCACGCTGCGGCGGGCCACCGGCGCCGACGAGCTCCTTGTCACCACGATCACCCACGACCACGCGGACCGGGTCCGCTCCTTCGAGCTGCTCGCCCGCGAGTGGCACGGCGAGCGCTCCGAGGCCTGACCCGCCGCGTGGCGTCCCGCCGTCCGGCGCCCGGTCATCGTGCCGCTCGCCGGGCCGTCACGCCGGCGGACCTCATGGGGGCCTGTCAGCGTGCCGCCCGCACGGCCAGCCACGCGGCGAGGGCGAATCCCATGAGGGCCGCGGCGGCGCGCAGGACCCTCGGGTCGAGGCGCCGGGTGACGGCGGGGCCGATCGCCCCGCCGATCGTCGTGCCGGCCGCCAGGGGCAGCACCGTCCACCAGGCGACGTCGGCGGCGAGCACGAACACCACGGCGGGCAGTACGCCGGCGCAGGCGGTCAGCGCGTTCTTCACCGCGTTGGCGCGGACCAGGTCGGCGTCGACCAGGTGCAGCACGGCGGCGAGCGTGAGGATGCCCGCGCCGGCGCCGAAGTACCCGCTGTAGACGCCGACCGAGAAGACCGCCACCGGCCACGTCCTGCCGCCGGGCCGTGCCGGCCGCCCGCCGCGGGGCGGCGATCCGGCGGCGGGGCGGACGAGGATCAGCACCGCGGCGAACGCGACCAGCACCGGCACGATCCACGCGAACACGTCCGCCGGCGTCACCAGCAGCAGCACCGCCCCTGCGGTGCCACCGGCCGCCGCGAGCGCGGCCCACCCGGGCAGTCCGCGCCGGTGTGCCCGCAGCTCCTGCCGTGACGCCGCCGACGCCGCGACCGCCCCGCTGATCAGCGCCACCGTGTTCGCGACGTTGGCCTGCACCGGCGCCAGCCCGGCGGCGAGCAGCGCCGGGAACGCGACCAGCGACGCGATCCCGCCCGCGGTGCCGATCACCCCGCCGATCACCCCGGCCAGGAGGAGGAACACCGTTGACATCCACCGATCTTATACCTAGCCTCTCTAGGTATGGATGTGCGGGGGCACCTCGACCTGTTGCTGCTGACCGTGCTGGCCGACGCCGGCCCGGTCCACGGCTATGCGCTGATCGCCACCCTCCGGGAGCGGTCGGGCGGCGCGTTCGACCTGCCGGAGGGCACCGTCTACCCGGCTCTGCACCGTTTGGAACGTGACGGGCTCGTCGTCAGCCACTGGGAGCACGCCGTCCCCCGCCGCCGCCGCGTCTACTCCCTCACCCCCGACGGTCGCCGCGCCCGGGTGAGGAAGCAGGCCGAGTGGCACACCTTCCTCACCGGCGTCGAGTCCGTCCTCGCCGGCACCGCGGCACCGTAGGCCGCCGGCGTGGGCTTCGACGTCGGCGTCGGGCTGTTCCTCTGCGCCGAGACCTTCCGGCCGCTGGAGGAGCGGCGGCGGCTCCTGGACGCCGTCAACGCCACGCTGGAGCGGCACGGGCTGCCCCCGCACCGGGAGCCGCGGTCCGTCGCCGAGATCGATCCGCCGCTGCCGCCGGGGACGGACCCGTGCCTGCTCGGCGCGTCGATGGGCGCGTACTCGTCGCACGCCCGGCGGTCCGACCGGCTCGACTGGCTCGCCCGGCACGTCGCGGTCCGCGGCACCGCGCCGGCCGCCGACCCGCCGTACGGGCCGGCGCTGTACCAGGCGTATGACCGCCTGCCGGACCGCGCGGCGACGTTCGACCACCTGCTCACCGCGTGCGGCGACGGGGTCGTCGTGCTGCCGCGGCCGCTGGACCGGATCCTGGCCGGCGACCACGGCTGGCTGATCTCGGCGGACCGGCTGCGCGCCGAGGCCGTGGCGCTTGGGTACGTCCTGCGCACCGCCGACCCGGCCGTCAGCGACTCGCCCGTGGTGGACTGGATCACCGGGACGCCCGTGCCGGACCGCTCGTTCGAGCACCTCCGCGCCCGGATCCCCGACGATGCCGGCGTCTGGCAGGGCTGGGCCGAGGAGTCCGACCTGTGCCACCGCCTGCTGCAGAGCGCGGACGACGTGCTGCGTACGGGCGCGCTGGGCATCACCAGCTGACCCGCCCCCCGGGCCGCGGGATGTCAGTCCAGCATGGCGCCGCAGGTGACGTTGACGGCGGTGCCGGTCATCGTGCGGGCCAGATCCGAAGCGGCGAACACCGCGACGTCGCCGACGTCCGCCAGGGTCGCGGCGCGGCCGAGAAGGGTCTGGCCGGTGATGGACTTCTCGATCGCCTCGCGGGCCGGCGCGTCGGCGGGGATCGAGTCGGGCAGGCCGCCGGTGCGCAGCGTCAGGACCCGGACGCCGTGCGGGCCGAGCTCCGTGGCGAGCTGGCGGCGCATGTGCTCGACCGCCTGGAAGCCCGCCTGCAGGCCGCCGAGATGGAAGTCGCGCGGGGGATCGCCGGCGCCGCCGAAGAACAGCAGGACGCCGCCGCGGCCGTCGCGGACCATGTGGCGGGCGGTGGCGCGGGACGTGATGAACTTCGAGCGGACCGACTGCACGACCGGGGCCAGGTAGTCCTCGACGGTCATGTCGATCATCGGGGTGCCCTGGACGTCGGCGTCGGCGATGACGTTCACGGCGATGTCGATCCGGCCCGCCGCGGCCGAGACCGCCGCCGCGTGGGCGTCGACGGCGTGCTCGTCGAGCGCGTCGACGAGGGCGGTGTCCGCCGCCCCGCCCGAGGCGCGGACGTCGGCGGCGACCGCGTCCAGGGCGGCGAGGGTGCGGCCGGTGAGGAACACCCGGGCGCCCGCCCGGCCGAAGGCCCGCGCGATGGCGCCGCCGACCGAGCCTCCGCCGCCGTAGATGATCGCGTTCCTGCCTGCGAGGAGCATGCTGGTTCCTTCCCGTGGGTGTACCTGTCACCAAGTACAACCCCGCGGGCCGGCGAAACTCATCGGGCGGCGAGCGTGGGCGGCAGCTCGAAGGCGGGGAACAGCGTGGGGTCGAGGAACGACACCACGTCGGTCAGTTGGCCGCCGCGCACCGTGACCACGTCGATGCTCGCCGCGACGAAGGTGCCGTCCCGCAGCAGGTACGTGCCGAAGGCCGGCCGCCCGTTGGCCCGGACCGGCAGGAACCGCCACCGGTGGTGGGCCGGACCGGCGAGGAGGAACGTGCGGATGGCCGCGGCGCCGCGGTACACCTCGGGCAACGGCGGCATCGAATACTTCGCGTCGTCGGCGAGCATGCTCACGATCGCGTCCACGTCGCCGCGCTCCCAGGCCGTGCGGTATGCCCCGGCGACCGCCGCCACGTCCCCGGCGGCCACCGGCTCGGGCGCGGGCAGGGCCGCCCGCGCCCGCTGGACGGCGCTGTTGACGGCGGCGACCGTGGTGCCGAGCAGGCCGGCGGTCTCCGCGGCGGAGAAGCCGAGCACGTCGCGCAGCAGGACCGCGGCCCGCGGGCGCGGCGGCAGGTGCTGCAGGGCGGCCACGAACGCCAGCTCCACCGAGATCCCGGTCAGCGCGTCCGGCAGCGGCTGCAACCACAGCGGCTCACCCTCGGCGTCGGCGGGCAGCTCGCGGTGGCCGCGCCGCTGCAGCGCGGTGAGGCAGCGGTTGGTGGCGATGCGGAACAGCCAGGGCCGCACCCCGTCGTGGTCGGCGAGCCGCTCGAACGCCTTCCACGCCCGCAGGTACGTCTCCTGCACCGCGTCCTCGGCGTCGTGCAGCGAGCCCAGCATGCGGTAGCAGTGCGCGAGCACCTCACCGCGCAGCGGGCCGGTCAGCGCCTCGAACGTCACCCGCCCATCGGTCACCTTGGCTGGAGACGCTGCCGCACCGTGGCGGGGGAGGGGTTCACCTGCGCGTAGCCGCCGATGACGACGGTCGGCACGGTCTCGTTGCCGTCGGCGACCGTCCGCACCGCCGCGGCGCCGTCCGGGTCCCGCCAGATGTTGACCCACGCCGCGTGCCGGGCCCGGCCCAGCAGGCTGAACCGCAGACGCAGGCAGTACTGGCAGCCGGGCCGCCAGTAGATGACCGGCCGCCCCGACGCCTGCGCCTCGGCCGCGGGCACGTGCCGCGGGAACGCGAGCGGCGAGAACGCGAGGCCGATCGCGGCGAAGAGCAGCCCGAAGACCACCGCGCCGGTCGGGGACCCGCTCCGGAGCTGGTTGGCGACGACCACGGCGCCGATGGCCACGAACGCGAGGGGCACCAGCCATACACGGGTCACGGCACACACCCTAACCCGTCACGACACGATCGCCCCGTGCTCGTCGACGACCTTGTCGCGCCAGTAGCGGTCCCACTCGTCGTCGATGTACTTGGGGACCTTGCCGTCGGGGTAGTCGACGTAGCCGGCCGGTGGGTCGGTGCCGTCGCGGACGCAGGTGCGGCCGGTGGCGTTGCCGACGGCCTTGACCGGGTGCTCGCCGGAGCCGCAGACGCGCTCCTTGAACGAGCACCCGCCTCCGGTGAGCAGGACCGCGGCCAGCAACAGGGGGACGAGCACGCGCTGGGGCATGCTCTCAGTGTGGCCCCACCGGGGCGTCGCCGCGCAGCGTGATGCGGTGCATGACGCGGTGGGCGGTGCCGTAGTCGCGGTTGGCGTAGTGGGCGGTGCTGCGGTTGTCCCACATGGCGACGTCGCCGGGCCGCCAGCGGTGCCGCACGATGTGCTCCGGCTTCGTCAGGTGCGCGTACAGCAGGTCGAGGATGCCGCGGCTCTCCGCCTCCGAGACGCCGACGATGTGCGACGTGAACCCCGGGTTGACGAACAGGCCCTTCCGGCCGGTCTCCGGGTGGACCCGCACCACCGGGTGCTCGACCGGGTCGAGGCGGGTGACGACCTCGCCGTCCCACACGCTGCCCTTGCCGCCGCGGCGCTGCGCCAGGTAGTACCCGAACTCCCGGTTGCCGTCGTGCACGGCGGTCAGCCTGTCGGCGAGGGCTCGTACAGGAGCGGACAACGACGCATAGGCCAGCTGGCTGTCCGCCCAGCTGGTGTCGCCACCCGACGGCGGCAGCACGACCGCGCGCAGGATCGAGCCGAGCGGCGGGCGGGGCATGAACGTGACGTCGGTGTGCCACACGTCGGCGAAGCCGTTGTCGGCGCTGTCGAGCGCGTACACCTCGGGGTGGGCCTCGTCGACGCCACCCACGACGGGGTGCGACGCGGTCAGCTCGCCGAGCCGCCGGCCGAGCCGCACCTGGCCGTCGTCGTCGAGCCGCTGCCCTTCGAAGAACAGCACCTTGTGCTCGACGAGCGCGGCCCGCACCTCGGCGAGCTCGTCGTCGGTGGCCCGGTCGAGGTCGATGTCGTGCACGTCGGCGCCGAAGTGCGGGCCGAGGTGGTCGAGCTTCACAGGGTGCTCCTCTCGATTGCCTTGCCACGTTCATGGGCCGCTTCGCCTGCCTCTTCATGGGCCGCTTCGCGTTCACGGGCCGCTTCGCGTTCACGGGCCGCTTTGCGGACGGCGTGGCCGATGGTGGCTCGGAGCGTCGCGTACTCCGGCAGGCCGCGCAGCTCGTCCGGCTCGACGCCGGTGCGGGGCAGGTCGATGTCCAGGTCCAGGGCGATCCGGCCGGGGCGGCTCGTCAGCACCACCACGCGGCTGCCGAGGAACACCGCCTCGTCGACGCTGTGGGTCACGAAGACGCAGGTCCGTCCGGTCTCCGCGGTGACCCGCCGCAGGTCCTCCTGCAGCCGCTCCCTGGTCAGCGCGTCGAGTGCCGCGAAGGGCTCGTCCAGAAGGAGCAGCGGATTCGGTACCGCCAGCGCCCGGGCGATCGCGACGCGCTGCTGCTGCCCGCCGGAGATCTGCCAGACCCGCCGCCCGGCGACGTCGTGCAACCCGACCCGCTCCAGCAGCTCCAGCACCCGTTGCTGGCGTTGTTTCTGGGGTACGCCGGCATACCGCAACGCGAGCTCGACGTTGCCGCCGACGGTCTTCCACGGCAGCAGGCGCGGCTGCTGGAACACCAGGCCGGCGCCGCGTCCCGGCTCCGGGATCTCGCCGCCGGTGCGCACCGTGCCGGCGGTCGGCCGCTCGAAGCCCGCGATCAGCCGCAGCAGCGTGCTCTTGCCGCAGCCGGACGCGCCGACCAGCACCAGGAAGGTGCCGGCCGGCACGTGCAGGTCGATCGGGCCGACGGCGGTGACTTCGCCGTACCGGTGCTCGACGCCCTGTACCTGTACGGCTTCAGGACTGGAGGACACCCGGGAGGCCCTTGGTGTAGATGGCCTTCTCGACCGTGGCGAGGTCCGGCACGGCGTCGATCTTCTTCTGGCCCTTGAGGAACTCGGCCGCGGCGAGCAGGTTCTTCGCCAGGTCACCGACCTTCTCGGGGGTGCCGAGCCAGGTGCTGCTGGAGATGTCGGCGGGCTTGAGGAACACGCCCTGGCTCAGCTGGTGCTTGGCGTCCTCGGCGCTGATGTTGAGCTCCTTGCCGACGGCCGTGGCCGCGGCGGCCGGGTCGTTGGCGATGATGTCGAGCGCCTTCGCCTCGGCCTTGCGCCACGCGTCGACGGCGTCGGGGTGCGCGGTCGCGAACGCGGTCGACACCACGCCGAGGTCGAGCGTCGGCTTGCCGCCGGCGGCCAGTTCGCGGCTGGTGATGAGGACCTTGCCGGTCTTCTTCAGCTCGTCGAGGGACGGCAGCCAGGTGTACGCGGCGTCGAGGTCACCGCGGGTCCACGCGGCCTGGATGTCCTGCGGCTCCAGGTCGACGATGGTCAGCTCGGACTCCTTGATGCCGGCCTTGTCCAGCGCGGCGAGCAGGCTGTAGTGCGCGGTCGACGCGAACGGCGTGCCGACCTTCTTGCCCTTGAGATCGGCGATCGCGTTGACGTTGGATCCGTTGCGGGCGACGAGCGCCTCGTTGTCGCCGGCGACGTCGAGGACGAACGCGACCTGGTACGGGATGTTCAGCGGCGCCGACAGCCCACGGGCGACGGGGCTGGACCCGATGGCGGCGATGTCGACGCTCTTGGCGACGAACGCGGTGTTGATGCTCGCCCCGGAGTCGAACTTCGTCCAGGTGATCCTGTAGTCGGGCAGCGCCTTCTCCAGCAGCCCCTGCTGCTTGACGATGAGGTCGCCGCTGGGGAACGCCTGGTACGCGATCCGGATGGTCTTCTGCTCGGCGCTGCTGTTGCCACTGGCGGCACCGTCGCCGCAGGCGGCCAGGGACATCGCGACGGCAGTGACAGCAGTGACGGCGATCAGGCTTCTGATTCTCAAGGAGTTCGTCCTTCTCTTTGTTCGGGTTGCTTTCAGGCGCGTCCGCGCCAGGGGATGAGGCGGTTCTCGGCCTGACGCAGCACCGCGTCGATGGCCAGCCCGGACAGTCCGATGGCGAAGAGGCCGAGCACGACGACGTCGGTCTGGGAGTACCGCTGCGCGTCACGGACCATGCCGCCGATACCGGGCACACCGTTGATGGTCTCGGCGGCCACGACGGACGAGTACGCGATACCGACCGCGAGCCGGATCCCCGTGAATATCTCGGGCAGCGCGCTGGGCAGCACCACGTCACGGGTCACCTGCCAGCGCTTCGCCCCCAGCGCCCGGGTCGCCTCGACCAGCGCGGCCGGCGCCCCGTGCACGGCCGCAGCGGTCGCCACCGCGACGGGCGGCATGGCGGCGATCGACAGCAGCCACAGCTTGGGCGTCTCGTCGATGCCGAACCAGATGATGAAGAGGCTGAAGTACGCCAGCGGCGGCAACGCCCGCACGAACGTCACGACCGGCTCGACGACGACCCGGACCCACCCGACGGTCCCCATCACCACCCCGGCGACGAGCCCCCCGGCCACCCCGATCACCGACCCGATAAGGATGCGCCGCAGGCTCACCCCGAGGTGCTCGATGAGCAGGTGCCCGCTGTACCCCCTGCTCCCGTCATGCGTGCTGGAGGTCTGCACCAGCCGATCCCACACCGCACCGGGCGAGGGAACGAACGTCGGATTGTCCATAACAACCGCCGCCACCTGCCACAACACCCCAATCACAACCACGGCGAGCACCCGCAACCCCACCCGCCGCCCATACCCCCCTGCCACAGCCCTCCCCCCTCAACCCTCGCTCTCGTAAAGTATGCAATTCCTATCGCATAAGTAGAGAAGAATCAAGCACTCTCCCCCCGCCCAACAACAACCACAACACCCCACCGCCGCTCAGGAAGCCCACAACGCCGCCGCCCCCTCCCCACCCCAGCCGCAACAGCGATCACAAGGCCACCGCCACCACTCGGGAAGCCCACAATGACGCCGCCCCCTCCCCACGCCAGCCGCAACAGCGATCGCAACGCCCCCGCCACCACTCGGGAGCCACGATGACGCCGACCTCTCCCCACGCCAGCCGCAACAGCGATCACAACGCCTCGTCGCCGGTCGGGAAGCCCACGACGACCCCGGACCCTCCCCAGACCAGCCGCGACAGTGATCGCAACGCCCCGCCGCCGCTCGAAAGCCCACGATGACGCCGGGCCCTCCCCACACCAGCCCACCCGCCACCGGACCCACCGCAGCACCCTCACGCCCGCCAGCCGCCTCGGCCCGCAACCACCCCGTGCTTGCCCGACGCCGCGCAGCCGACCCCGACTCAATCGGCTCCGTCTAACCGGCCTTGCGTTACCGGCCTTGCGTAACCGATTCCGCGCCCGACCGACTCCGCAACCATCCGGCGCAGACCCTCAAGCCACGGCGATCGCGGTCGGCCCGGCAACCGCCAAGCCGACGACGGTGGCCCGCCTGGAGCAGACAACGTGCCCCGCGAACTCACAGCGACGGTGCCCAACTCAAACTCGCGGCGCTCGACGAGCGCCAGCCCGGCGCCGGCGAGCGAACACCAACGCAGGTCGGAAATCCTGGCGGAGGCGGTCGGCGCGCCTGGTCGCCCCGGCGGACCTCTGCCGGCGGTTCTCCGGTGCGGCGGAGGCCCTTCCGGTGGTGGCCGGCACCGACGCCGCCGACCCGAGCCGAAGGCCTGACGTTGGTAGCCCGCGGCGCTGGCGGTGGCCGGGCCGCCGAGCGGAATCCGGCGGGCGGAAGTCTGGTGGTCGTAGTTCTGGTGCCGGTGGTGGCCGGGGTGTGACGGCAGCGGCGGCTGCCGGCTGCCCGCCGCAGCTGTCTGGGGGCGATCGTGCCGCGGTGGTGATGGTGGCGGCCGGCGTGACAACGGTGGAGCGCCGATGTGGTTCGCCGCTGCGCAAGGCCATCCCGGCGCTGGCTCGCCCGGCCGTCGGCGCCAGACCGACGAGAGCACCTCGACGAGACCACGCCGAGCGAACGCCGCCGCCCGACGAGGTGGTAGCGAGTCAGCGTGCCCCGGCGGATGAGACGATGGCGAACCAGCAGCGATGCCCGGACCGGCAATGGCGAAGGCCGACCCGATCGACCGTGGACTGCCCGTTGCAGCAGGCGCAGGTGACAGCCGACTGTCGTCGATGACCGGTCGGACCGAGGCTGGGACTGGTGGATGTGCCTCGGCCGCGGGGCTGGGCGGATGTGGACGGACAGCGGCACCTTGCCGAGCCGGTGGTGGCCCGATGGTCGGTGCCGCCGTGGATGGCGATGACGGTGGCGATGGTGCGGTAGCTGTTCTGAGCGCCGGTGCGCCAGCCTTGGTCCGTGGTCGCGACGGCGAACGTGCGCCCGCGGCCGTAGCGACTGGCGGTGGGCAGGTTGCGGCGGCTGGCGCAGGTGCCGGCGGGTCAGCGGTGGCCGGTGCAGGTGCCTGCGAGCTGGTGGTGGTTGGTGGTCGGGATGGTGAGTAGACCGCTGAGGCCCACCTGGGTGGTGAATGGCGCTTTGCAGTCGGTGGGTCGAGTGATGAGTTGGCTGCTGAGATCCGATGGGGTGGTGACGGGCGCGTTGTCGCCGGTGGTCTGGGTGCATGTGGGCCGGAGGTAGCGGCCGCTCCGGGCAATGGTGTGCCGGCGCCCGGCCCGGGTGGAAGTGGGGCGGCGGTGGCCGGTCTTGGTGGTGGGCCGGCGGCTGGCCTGGCTGGAGGTGGGGTGATGGTTGGTCTGGGTGGAGGTAGGGCGGTGGTTGGTCTGGGCGGAGGTGCGTCGGCGACTGGTCTGGATAGCAGCGGGGCGGTAGTTGGTCTGGGCGGTGTGCTGGCGGCCGGTCTGGGCCGCGGTGGATATGGAGCAGAGCCGCCCGGAGTTCGTCCTCCTGCTCCCGTACCGTCTCCGCCTTGGGCGACGGGTGGTCCAGATGGGCGCGGTTGTGGTGGGGCGGGATGGTCGAGCTCGCGCAGGGTCTGGGCGTTGCGGAGGCGGGTCAGCTTGGTCGCGTGGCGGGCGGCGAGGCCGTGCGCGCGGGCTTCTGCGAACTCCGCCCTGGCTCGCTGCTTCGCATCGCGGCGGCGTTGCCAGTCGGCGGCGGACGCGGCGCGACGGGCCTCCCCGCTGACAGGGTCCAGCGTCGCCAGTGGGCTGGAATCTGGTGCTGACAAAGAAAAGTACGGTCGTGGCATGCGCCGCCTCCCCCGATAGGCGCTGCCCCACCATTCTCCCAACCCCCACACCCCACCGTCCAGTCCGATGACGCACAGCGAGCGTCACCGCACCATGAGTCAGGCTGTGATTTCGAGGGTGGCTTTTGTGGGACGCTTGGAGCGGGAGCCGGTCAGTTCGACGGTGATCTTGCCCTCGGTGAGGGCTGCCGTCGGCATGGTCCATTCGACGGTGCCTGTGGAGGTGGCGGTCTTGACGATTTTCTGGGTGCCGTTGACTTTGATGGTGACCTGTTCGCCCTTGTCGAAGCCGGTGCCGGTGACCTTGACCGAGGCGGTGCCGACCTTGACGGAGGTGGGGGTGAGCTTGGCGGTCGGGCCGGGGGCGGCGGCAGTGGTGGAGGAGGCAGCGGAAGCGGCGGCCTTCGTCGGGGTGGTCGAGGCGGGCGCGCTCGCCTGCGGATTACCGGTCCACTGCTCGATTTTGTCGCGGCCGGCGCTGAGCAGGCCGCGGCCCCACGGGGTCAGGGCGAGGACGATGATGAGCGGCACGGCCATGAGACGGAGGCGCCAGAAGAAGCGGGAGATGGAGAAGCCTGAGCCGCTCCGGCGGGGACGGGCGGGCGGCGGCGCCGGCGGTGGGTCTGCGGGACGCTCCGGTGGGTCTTCGCGGGCGTACTGCGGCATGAGGTCCTCGTCGCCGTAAATTGCGACGTTGCCCTGCATGGTGACGCCCGGGCCGATGATGACCGAGGGGCGCTGTGGGCGTTGTTGCTGCGGTACGACCGGGGCCTGCTGGACCGCCGGAGCCTGCAGAGCGGCGCCGTGCGTGGGCGGGTAGGCCGGTGCGGGGGATGCGTACGCCCCGGGGCCGGAGGTCTGATACGCCGCGGGCGGTGCGGACGCAGGGAAGCTCGTCGAAGGGGGATAGCCCGCCGGTTGCCCAGCACCCGGATAGGCCCCGGGCGCACCGGAAGCCGGGTAGCCCGCAGGCGGCGCAGAAGTCTGGTAACCCGCAGGCGGAGAGGAAGCCGGGAAACCAGAGGCCGGGGTAGAAGCCGCGTAGCCAGGAGACGGTGAGGAGGCCGCGTAGCCAGAAGACGGTGAGGAGGCCGGGTAGCCAGAAGACGGTGAGGAGGCCGGGTAGCCAGAAGACGGTGAGGAGGCCGGGTAGCCAGGAGGCGGGGTAGAAGCCGGGTAGCCGGCAGGCGACGCGGAAGTCTGGTAACCCGTGGGCGGCCCGGAAGCTGGGTAACCAGAAGACGGGGTGGAACCCGGGTAGCCAGAAGTAGGTGAGGAAGCCGCGTAGTCAGAAGGCGGGGCGGAAGCCGGGTGGCCAGGCGACGGTGACGAAGCTGGGTAAGCAGAAGGCGGGGTAGAGGCCGCGTAGCCAGAAGACGGTGAGGAAGCAGCGTAGCCAGCAGGTGGGGCGGAAGCTGGGTAACCAGAAGACGATGCGGAAGTTGGGTAGCCCGTGGCGGGTGTGGAAGTCGTGTACCCGGGCGGTGAAGAGAGTGGATAGCCCGGCGCGGGTTCGGTGGGTGGCGGGGCGGAAGGGTATGCCGCAGGGGCGACCTGAGTGATGGTGTTGCCGAGGAGGAGGGCGCCGAAGGCGACCGGCAGTTCGGGCTGCTCCGGCACGATGGGGGCCATGCCGAAGCGGGCGTGCAGGCGGCTCGCCACCAGGGGCAGTCGGCTGGAGCCGCCGACCAGGAGGATCGCGTCCAGTTGAGAGGCGGGGACGCCGGAGCGTTGCAGGACGCGGCGGGTCTCGTCGACGGCGCGGTCGACCAAGGGGCCCGCGACCCGGTCCAGTTCCTCCCGCGTCAGATGGGTGGCCTGGTCGACGCCCGGCACGTGCACCGGGGCGGAGGCGGCTCTGGAGAGCATCTCCTTCGCTGCGCGTACCTCCGACCAGAGCGCCATCCGGTCGCGGAAGTCGGCACCTGTACGCGGCTGCTGCAGGCGGCGCCACAGGTCGGGGTCGTGGGCGGCGATCTGCTGGCCGAGGTGGCCGACCAGGGCGGCGTCGATGTCGGTGCCGCCCAGGTCGTCGAGGCCGCCGGTGGCCAGGACACGCAGGGCGTCGGGCGAACCCGAAGGAGCCGCGGCGGCCACGGTGACGTCCAGCGTGCCGCCGCCGAAGTCGAACACGGCGACCGCACGGCCGGGAGCGACCCGGGCGCCGAGGACCCGCATGCAGTACGTGGCCGCGGCCACCGGCTCGTCCAGCAGCGTCACCCGGCCCAGCCCGGCGACGTCGGCCGCCGAGGACAGCACGGCGCGGCGGCGCGGGCCCCAGTCGGCGGGGCAGGTGAGGACCGTGGTGCCGCCGGTCAGGACGCCGGTCTGCGCGGCCTCGCCCGCGACGCGGCGCAGGATCGCGGCGAGCAGCTCGACGACGGGCACCTCGCGGTCGCCCAGCAGGATGAGGCCCTCGTCGATGTGACCCTTGGGGTTCGGCTCGTAGCGCGCCGCGTCGGTCGCCATGTGCCGCTCGGCGTCGCGCCCCACGAACACGGTGCCGGAGGCGTCGGCGAACACGGCCGACGGCAGCAGCGGGTTGCCGTCGAAGAGCAGCGGGCGCGGCGTGCCGTCACCCCGGTCGACGACCGCGACCGTGTTGGAGGTGCCGAGGTCGACGGCGAAGCGGACCTGACCCTGCACGAAGCACCCCCACAAGCGGACCGGACGCCGAATGGTACGCCACCTCGAGGCCCCCTCGCCGGTCACGGCGTGCGCCCACGGGTGCCCAGGAGGTTAGGGTTGGCGGATGCCGGTGCTGTACGTCGTGGCCTGCGGCGGGCGCCCCGCTGCCGACCTGCCCGACTTCGTCGCCTCCGCCCAGCGCGACGGATGGACCGTCTGCGTGGTCGCGACCCCCGACGGCCTCAAGTTCATCGACGCCGCCGCTCTCCGGGAGCAGACCGGGTATCCGGTGCGCTCGCAGTACAAGGACCCTGACGAGCCTGACGTCCTGCCGCCGGCCGACGCGTTCGTGGTCGCCCCGGCCACCTTCAACACGGTCAACAAGCTCGCCGCCGGGATCAGCGACACCCTCGCCCTCGGCCTGCTCAACGAGGGCATCGGCCTGGGCCGCCCCGTCATCGCCGTCCCGACCCCCAACGCGGGCCTGTCCCGCCACCCCGCGTTCCTGGCGAGCGTGCGCACCCTGCGCGACTGGGGCGTCACGGTCCTGTTCGACCCCGCCGCCGTCCCGCCCCTGGACAGCGACCCGACCACCCCGGTGCCCCCGTTCCCGTGGCCCGCCGCCACCGCCGCACTCCGCGCCCTGCCCAGATGAGACGCCTCGCCGTCATCGGCGTCCCCGTCGCGGACCCGTGGGCCATCGCCGACATGATCGCCGCGCGCCTCGGCGTCGCTGCCGTCAGCATCAGCGCTGCCATGCAGGCGGAGTTCCGTGCCGGCACCGCCCTCGCGGCCGAGGCCGGCCGGTTCATGAACGCCGGTGAGATCGTGCCGGACGAGCTGTACCTGTCGATCCTGCTGCCGCACCTGCACCGCGACGGCTTCGTCCTGGCCAACTTCCCGAGAGACCTCGCCCATGCCGCCGGGCTCGCCGAGCGGGGCGTCACCCTCGACCGCGCCGTCGATCTGGTGCTGCCGGACGCGGAGGCCGTCCGCAGGCTCGACGGCCAGCGGATCTGCCGTGGCTGTGGCCAGGTGTGGCAGGTCGACGACGCCCCGCTGGACCGTTGCGACCGCTGCGCCGGCGAGCTGTTCCGGCCCGGTGCCAACGCCCCCGGACTCGCCGTGATGAGAGTGCGGAACCACCGGTCCATGGTCGCGCCGGCGCTGGAGCACTACCGGGCGCTGGGGATCCTGCACCCGGTCGACGCGACCCTGCCGCCGGAGCGGATCGTCGAGGCGGCGCTGTGCTGACCCGGGACGGGTGTCGACTGTGGACGGAGGTCGGCGGGGACGGGCCGCCGCTGGTGTTCTGTCACGGTGGGCCCGGGCTGTGGGACATGGCCGGCGGCCTGGCCGCGATGTTCGCCGCGGAGCACCGGACCGTCCGCTGGGACCAGCGTGGCTGCGGGCGGTCGGAGCGGCGCGGGCCGTACACCCTGGACCAGAGCCTCCAGGATCTCGACGACGTCATCGAGGAGCACACGGGCGGCAGGGCCACGCTGCTCGGGCACTCGTGGGGTGCGCACCTCGCACTCGAATACGCGCTGCGGCATCCGGATCGCGTGAAGCGGCTGGTGTACGTCGCCGGCACGGGCATCGACGACGAGGACACGTGGAAGCCGGCGTTCCGGCGCAACCTCGGCGGCGTGTTGAGCGGCTGGGACCGGGCGTCGGTGGTGCGGCTGTGGACCGCCGAGTTCCCCGACCGGGAGCGGGCCGTCGCGCACGCCGAGGCGATGGCGACGCCGTGGTTCGACATCAACCGCGAGTGCAGCGCCACCATCAACGCCGAGATCGCGCGGCGGCTGCGGGAGACGGACCTGGCCGCGCGGTGCCGGGAGCTGCGCGTGCCGGTGCTGGTCGTCGACGGCAGCGCGGACCTGCGGCCGCGGACGGCGGTCGACTCGCTGGTTGCGGCGCTGCCCGACGTGCGCAGGGTGGTGCTGGAGGGGGCGAGCCACCTGCCGTGGGTGGAGGACCCCGACGGCTTCTCGGGGGCGGTTCTCGGGGACCCTCGGAGGTAAACCCCGGATGCCCGTGCGGCATCTGCGGCGAAAGGGTGGGAGGGACAGATTTCCACCTATCGTTGGAGGTGACCGCAGATGCGCGCACTCGGTGCCGCACTCGTCGCGGCGGCGCTCGTCGTCGGGACGGCCGTGCCCGCCCAGGCACACGGCACGCACGGGGAGCGGTGCACGCCCGTGGCCGCCGGGACCCCGCTGGGGGAGGCAATCGCGGGGCTGCCGGACGCGGAGGCGTCCGGGGCGCTCCTGCTGCTGCACGACGCCGGCGGCTGCCGGCAGGGCGCCGCCGGGATCGCCGACGTCCGCACCGGACGGACGGTGCCGGTGGACGGCAGGTTCCGGATCGGCAGCATGACGAAGACGTTCACGGCTGTCGTCACGCTGCAGCTGGTCGCCGAGGGGCGGCTCGACCTGGACGAGACCGTGCAGCACTACCTGCCGGACCTCCTGCCCGCCGGCACGGCACCCGTGACGGTGCGGCAGGTCCTCACGTACACCAGCGGCATCAACCACGTCGAGGTCCCCAACAAGCAGTCGGCGTGGTTCCTGGAGCACCGCTACGACCGGTGGGCCAAGGGCAGCCAGATCGACACGGCGAAGCCCCTGGCGTTCACGCCCGGCACGAAGCAGCGGTACGGCAACGTCGACTACATCGTGGCCGGGCTGCTGATCGAGAAGGTCACCGGCCGCACCTGGGAGTCGCAGATCCAGCGCCGGATCGTCGAGCCGCTCGGCCTGCGCGGCACCACCGCGCCCGGCCGCGACGTCGAGGTCCGCGGCCCGCACGCCCACGGCTACGAGGCGACCGCCGCCGGCTGGGTCGACGTGACCCGCGCCGACACGTCGCTGCAGTGGTCCGCCGCGTCGATCGTCTCGACCGCGCCGGACCTGGACAGGTTCATGGTGGCCCTGTTCAGCGGCCGGCTGGTGCCGGAGCCCCAGCTGGCGGAGATGTTCACCGTGCCTGCGGGGATCAAGCTGTACGACGGCAACGACGACCCGTCGGACGACAAGGACGGGGTGTACAGCGCCGGCCTGACGAAGCTGCCCGTCGGCCCGCTGACGCTGTGGGGCAAGAGCGGCGACCGCCCCGGCTACAACAACGGCATGGCCGCGACCCGCGACCTGTCCTCGCGCCTGGTCTTCTCCGTCAACACCCTGCACATGGGCGGCAGCGACCAGCCGGTCCGCTCCCAGCGCATCATCGCCGCCGCGCTCCTCGGCCTGTAGAAACGAAGAACGCCTTGCGACTTAGTCTCCGCGAAGATAATCTCTGCGGAGACTAAGTCGTGCGAGGGGGAGCCATGTGGGAGTACGAGTACGCGGCCGACAGTACGGTGGACGCCGGGGCGCTCTGGGCGCTCTGGAGTGACGTCGGCGGGTGGCCGCGGTGGAACTCAGGGGTCGAGCGGATCGAGATCGACGGGCCGTTCGCGGCCGGGACCGCGTTCCGGATGACTGGACCCGGCGAGGACGAGGCGATCGAGATGCGGCTCACCGAGGTCGTGCCGGGGGAGCGGTTCACCGACGAGATGGACGCCGGGGACTTCGTCGTGCGGACCGAGCACCGCATCGAGCGGACCGCCGGCGGGACCAGGGTCGTGTACCGGACCGAGATCACCGGGCCGGCCGCCGGTGAGATCGGGCCGCGGCTCGGACCGGCGATCACCGGGGACTTCCCGGACGTCGTCGCGGCCCTCATCGCGCAGGCACGGGTGGGGGTGTAGAGGATGGCGCTGCGGCCGGACGAGAGCCCGGGGTTCCTGCTGTGGCACGCCACGCTGCGCTGGCAGCGGGGCATCGCGGCGGCGCTCGGGCCGCTCGACCTGACTCACGTGCAGTTCGTGCTCCTGGCCAGCGCCTGGTGGCTCAACCGGGCCGGCGAGGCGCCCAACCAGCTGGCGCTCGCCCGGCACGCCGGCACCGACGTGAAGATGGCGTCGCAGGTGCTGCGCAAGCTGGAGGAGAAGGGCCTGGTCGAGCGGGCCGTCGACCCCGCCGACACGCGGGCCAGGCGGCTGCGGGTCACGGACCGGGGCGCCGAGCTCGCCCAGCGTGCGATCGAGGTCGTCGAGGCCGCCGATGCCGCGTTCTTCGCCGGTACGGACGCAGCCGCCGTCATTCGGACGCTCAAGCCTCTGGCGGGTCGCTGACCGGTACGGCGGAGAAGAACTGGCGGCCGCCGCGCAGGTGCCGGTCGAAGCGCAGCCCGGCCGCGACGAGGGCGGCGCGCATGTCGGCGTTGCTGAGGCGGCGGGCCGAGTTGCGCTGCTCCCAGGCGGTGCGGCCGAGACGGTAGGTGCTGCGACTGTCCAGGACCGTGCCGTCGAAGGACTCGATCTCGAACGTGATCTCCATTCGCTTGAGCCGGCCGGTGAACGTCACCGCCGTGTCGAACCACGACGGCGGCAGCCAGCGCAGCACGACCAGGCCATCGGGGGTGACGTGCCGGCGGCACGCGGCGAGCAGCTCGTCGCGCAGCGTGACGTCGACGGCGTTGGTGCGGGTGTTCGCCGCCAGCACCACCGGGAAGCGTTCGCCGAGGTCCAGGCCGCCGAGGTCCGCCTGCACGGTGCGGGCGTCCCGGACCTGAGCCAGCATGGCGGCCGAGTCGTCGACGACCACCATCGGATGGCCCAGGCCGGCGAGGGGATTCGCGAAGCGGCCGCCCGAGTGGCTGAGGTCCAGGATCGCCGCGCCCGGAGGGACCTTGGAGTGGAGAAAGGCCGGATCGCCGCCGTCGGGCAGCACCTCGTAGAGACCGACGGGGCGGCCGTCGGCGGTGACCTCGGACATCAGGCAACCATGCCACGGCCGTGGCATCATTGCCGGCGACATGACCTCACTCGACCTCTGTTACGAAAGTCTCGACGGGTTGTCCGTCGGCGACGCGGTCGGCGCCCAGTTCTTCGTGCCGGGCACCACGCTGTCCCACATCACCGAGGCGAACGAGCCGCCCGGCGCCTGGCCGTGGACCGACGACACGGAGATGGCCTGCTCGATCGTCGACGAGCTCGCGGTGCACGGGCGCATCGACCGGGACCGGCTCGCGTCGGCGTTCTCCCGCCGGTACGAGCCGTACCGCGGCTACGGCGGCGGCGCCGTCGTCGTGCTGCACCGGATCCGCGACGGCGTGCCGTGGCGGGAGGCGGCCCGCGACGCGTTCGACGGGCTCGGCTCGATGGGCAACGGCGCCGCGATGCGGGTCGCGCCGCTCGGGGCGTTCCACGCCGGGGACTCGCGCAGCGCCGCGCTCGACGCGATGCGCAGCGCCGAGGTCACCCACGCGCACAGCGAAGGCATCCTCGGCGCGGTCGCCGTCGCCGTCGCGGCCGCCGAGGCGGGCTGGGGGCGGCTCGTCGACGCGCCGCTGGAGCCCGGCGAGCTGTTCGACGCGGTGCTCGCGTACCAGGTGGACAGCCAGGTCAAGAGCGGCCTGGAGCGGGCCCGCCGGCTCGTCGACGAGAGCGCGGGCGTGGCGGAGGCCGCGTACGTCCTGGGCAACGGCTCGCAGGTGCTCGCGCAGGACACGGTGCCGTTCGCGCTGTGGGCCGCCGCGACCCACCTCGCCGACTACCGCGCGGCGATCCTGGCGTGCGTGGAGGCCGGCGGCGACGTCGACACGACGGCCGCGATCACCGGCGGTGTCGTCGCCGCGGCGGTCGGCCGCGCCGGCATCCCGAAGGACTGGCTCACCCACCGCGAGCGGCTGCCGGGCTGGGTCGCGGCACCCTGAGAACCGCGATGCAAACTTTCCGGCACCGCCGGCGTCAATGGCGGTGAAGGAGGTGCCACGTCGTGGAGACACCCGAGGAGGCCGAGTTCTCGGCCTTCGTCGAGCAGCGCGCGCACGCGCTGCTGAAGACGGCGTACGCGCTGACCGGGGACCGGCACGCCGCCGAGGACCTCGTGCAGAACGCCCTGGCGAAGGCGTTCGCCCGGTGGCCGCGCATCGACGAGCCTGAGCCGTACCTCCGGCGGATGATCTACAACGAGTTCGCGTCGGGGTGGCGCAGCCGGCGCCGGCAGGCGGAGGTGACGGTCGCCGAGCCGCCGGACCGCGCCGGCACCCGGCACCTCGACTCCGACACCGCGCTGCGGCTGCTGCTGCGCGACGCCCTGCGGTCGCTGCCGCCCCGGCAGCGGGCGGTGCTGATCCTGCGGTACTTCGAGGACATGAGCGTCGAGGAGACCGCGGCGATCCTGTCCTGCCGGGTGGGCACGGTCGCCAGCCAGGCGTCCCGCGGCCTGGCGAAACTGCGCGAGCTCGTGCCGCAGCTCGACTGGGTGGAAGTGGGAGGGCGGCACTGATGCGCTTCGAGCGGCTGCTCCACGAGACGATCGACGAGATGGCCGGCGAGGTCCACGCCCCCGGCGCCGGTCTCGCCGCCCGCAGCATGGTCAAGGGCCGGCGCATCCGCAGGACCCGCCGCCTGGCCGTCGGCGCCGCCGCGGCCGTGGCGGTCGCCGCCGTCGCCGTGCCGTGGCTGGTCCTGCCGCACCGGGACGGCGCGGCGCCCGTGGTGCCGGCCGCGTCCCAGCCGGCGTCCCGACAGGCGTCAGCCGCGGCGACACTCGCGTGGGGGTCGGGGCTTCCCGGTGGCTGGGTCGTGACCAAGATCGGCGACCGGGTGCTCGACCGGGCGACCGGCGAGCTCGTCACCACGTCCGGGCTGGTGTGGCCGGCGCCGACCGGCAAGCGGGTCCTCACGGTCGTCGCCCCCGAGAAGGTACGGATCAGCGACGTCCGCGGCACGAACCCGGTCACCGTCGACACCGCCGGCTTCGTCGGCGACTACAGCTGGAACGCGGTCGGTGACCGCCTCGTCGGCGGGATCAGCCAGAAGGAGCCGTTCAAGGTCGGGTTCGCCGTCATCGACGCCGGGACCGGTGAGGTGCGCCGGCACTGGATCGACCACGACCGGTACGACTGCAGCGAGTGCACCTTCACCTGGACGCGCGACGGCGGCGGCGTCACGCTGCCCATCGCCGACCGCTCCGGCGGTGAGGCGGAGGAACGCGTCGACCACCTCCAGTACTTCGACGCCACCACCGGCGAGGCCGGAAGCGTTGCGCAGGTGCCGGCGACGCCGTCCGGCCCGTTCTCGTGGTCTCCGGGCGGGCGGTACGTCGTGGCCGGCCCCCCGGTGCCCGGGACTCAGGCGGGCTGGCGGCGCTTCGACACCACCACCGGGCAGAGCGTGCCCTTCCCGGGGCCTGCGGTGTGGGTGACCGCCGACGTGCTGCTCGCCGTCCAGAGCGGCAAGGTGCTCGTCGTGACCCCCGACGGCGCCGTCACCGCCACGCTCGACGTCCCCGGCGCCGAGCCGGGCACCGCGATCAGCATCGGACCGCCGGGCTAGCGGGGCACCCGCAGCGGCCGCTCGACGGCGTCCTGGGCCGCCAGCAGCGCCATCAGGTCGCGGTACGCGGCCGGGTCCAGGTCGCCGGTCAGCAGCCGGTCGAACGCCTTCGCCTCGCGGCGGGCCAGGACAGGGCCGGCCGGGCGGGGCGGGGGGAGCGGGCCGAAGCGGGCGGCGAGCCACCTGGCCGCCCGCGGCTCGTACGCGCCCTCGAGCCGGTGGTGCCGGATCATCCACGCGTGGAGGGCGATCAGTACCGCGTACGCCACGGCGACGAACAGCACGACGAGCACACCGAGCAGGGTATCCCCCCGACGTGCGGGGCCGGTGAGTTGGCCGCCGCCCGAATCCGCCGATAGTGTTGCGGACCGCAGCAAAAGAGCGGCGCACAGGGGAGGAGCGGGACCGCGTGGTGCAGGAGTGGCAGCCTGACCTCTTCGACAGCGGCCCGGTCACCAGCTCCGACCAGCCCGAGGTCCGTTCACCGGCCGCGGACGCGTCGATGCGGGCCCGCTGGCGGGCGCTGATCCTCACCGACCCGGTCGCCCGGCTCGTCCGCAACGCCGCCCACGTCAGCGTCCACCAGGCCTACGACCTGCGCCAGCTCGCCCTCGCCGCGGTCGACATCGCGGTCGCGTCGATGGGGTTCGCCAGGCAGATCACCCTCGCCGAGCTGATCGAGTCGACCGCCGAGCTCGCCGCCGTCATGCACCCCGGCGGCGCGGCCGGCGACCACCAGGACGCCGCCCGCTGGGTCGTGAAAGGCCTGCTCAACGACGCCGACAACCAGGGCGCGTTCGTCTACTCGTTCGTCGACGCGCACGTGTCCCCGCCGCGCCGCGAGGAGTACGCCTTCAAGCTCCTGCAGCTGCAGGACGGCCCCGACGGCGCGGTCGTGCTCGCCTCCCACCAGGCGGTCATGCTGTACCTCAACGGCCTCGACCTGGACGTCGACGACGCCGAGGCCGCGTTCTCCGTCGTGCTGCAGCGCCAGCTGCGGGACCGGCGTTTCGAGGCCGCCGCCCGCACCGCCACGCAGGCCGAGCGCGTGTCGGTGGCCATGTCCGCGTCCCTCGCCGACGTGCTCGACGCGACCCGCCGCGACGTGCGCTCGTTCGACTGGATCACCGACGTGCCGCACCGCCTCGCGCGGGCCCGCGAGCACGTCGAGGCCCGCATCGCCGCCGACGCCGAGGTCCTCAACCACGTCGCGGCGGGCATCGACACCGAGACCGACAGCGCCGTGCGGCAGGCGTCCGGCGACCTGGTGGAGACCCTGCGCCGCATCCGCCGGGTACACCTGGACCTCGCGGAGCGGGTCGCCGGCGCGCGGGGCGTGTTCCTGCAGGCCCAGCTGAGCCAGGTCTTCGCCCGCCGGGTCCACCTGCGGCTGCTCAACATCGAGCCCGAGCTGTTCCACCCCGTGCTCGACGCGCCGGCGGAGCAGGCCCGGGTCGTGGCCGAGACGTTCGGGGACCGGGTGCTCGGGCTGCGCGTGCCGCGGCTGCTGCACCTCGACGGGCTCGTCGACATGCTGCTCGCCCCGCCGCGCGCGGCCGAACCCGCCGACCAGGAGACCGAGACGCCCGGCGACGTCGAGGGCGTCGACCTGCAGGCCTACCCGCCCGCGGTCGTCGCCGAGGCCACCCGCATCCTGCGCCGCGCCGCGGACGAGCCGGTCCCGCTGTCGGCGCTGCTGAGCGAGGCCACTGGGACCGCCGCCGGCGACGACCTGCGGGAGCTGGTGCTGCTGACGGCGCTGTGGTCCTACGCGCCCGACGTCGGGGACCCCGACGCCAAGTCCGACCTCACGGCCCTCACCGAGGCGCTGTCCGCGGAGCGCTCCGGCGACCGCCTCGACCACCCCCTCGCCTGGGGCGACGACCTGCTGGTGCGGTACGAAGGAGGCATGGACTCGTGACGGTCCCGATCGAGGACGTGTGGTCGGCGGCCGAGCTCGTCGCGTTCGGCCTGCGCACCGGCGCCCGGCCCACCGACGGCAACACCTACGGTCAGCTGCTGGAGCGGTACCGCACCAACACCGCCTTCCGCGACGCGGTCGACACCGTCGCCGGGGGCCTCGGCCTCATCGTGCTCGGCGCGCCCGCCCGCACCGGCCTGGTCCTGAGCACCCAGCCCGGCAGCGTGTTCGCGCTGCGCATGGCCGACCTGCGCGGCGGCAGCATGAGCGCCGACGACAAGCTCATCGCCGGCCTCGTCGTGCTGGGCATCGCCGCGTACGCGTTCCCGCACGACGTCGACCTCGACACCACCGACGTGAAGATCGTGGAGGTCGCGGCGCTGGACCGGTTCGTCCGCGACGCCGCCGACCGGGTCCTCGCCCTGCCCGGCGACCCCGACACCGTCGACGGGCAGGCCCGCAGGGCGGCCGAGGTGTACCGGCGGACCGCCGCGTTCAAGCCGAAGGACCGCCTGCCGGGGCCGGCGCGGGGGTGCACGCAGTTCGCGGTCCTCGAGGTCCTGGGCTGGCTCGTCGAGCGGGGCGCCGCGCGGCAGGTGCCGCAGATGGGCGCCGGCTCGTTTCAGCTGACCGACCGCTTCCGGCTGCTCGTCGCGGACGTGGCCGGCGGCGAGGCCCTGGAGGCGCTCCGCTCGGTGCGCCGCACCGCGACCGCCGCGGCCGACTCCGGCGCGGCCGGCGCTTCCGGCGGGTCCACTGTGGAGGGTGTGTGATGGCGGCGCCGGCGAGACTGTGGCAGATGCGGCGGGTGTACCTCGACCGGGTGGGCTCACCGGCGGCGCGCTTCCGCGACGTGTGGCTCGACCTGACCGGCAAGGACGGCACGCCGCTGGACACCATCCTGTGGATGCGCAACGGCGGCGGCAAGTCGACGCTGATCGCCCTCATCTGTGCCCTGATCCGGCCCGACCGGCGGGACTTCCTCGCCACCGCCACGACCGGCCGGCACCTGGAGGACTGCATCCTCGGCGCCGACACCGGCCACGTCGTCGTCGAGTGGACCGACCCGACCGGCCGGCGGCTCGTCACCGGCGCCGTCTACGAGTGGACCGACCGCGTCCAGCCCGCCGACCCCAACGCCGGGCACGACCGGCTGAAGCAGACCTGGTACGCCTTCACGCCCGAGGTCGAGATCGAGTCCCTGCCGTTCGCGACCGCCGACTTCAAGGAGTTCGTGCGGGCCGTCGAGGCGCTGCCGGCCGGTGCCGAGGCCGTCGTCACCACCAAGCAGGACCGGTGGGCGCAGGCGCTGCACGACCGCGGCCTCGACCCGGGCCTGTTCACCGCCATCCTGCGGATCAACGCCTCCGAGGGCGGCATCGAGCACCACTTCAAGTTCAGGACGTCCGACGACTTCGTGCAGTACCTGCTGAGCCTCGTCACCGAGCCCACCTCGGCGACGAAGGTCGCCACGATCCTGCGCGGCACCCGCGAACGGCTCGCCCGCCAGCCGCGCCTGCGCGCCGAGGTCGCCTTCTGCGACGAGGCCGTCGACCTCCTCGACGTCCTCGACCGGTCCCGCGCCGCCGTCACCGCCGCCACCACCGAGGCCGCCGCCACCCGGCAGGCGGCGGTGCGCCTCGCCGCGTCGTTCACCGGCGCCGCCGCCCTCGCCGCTGCCGCCGCCGGCGAGCACGAGGCCGTGGCCGGCGCCGCCGCGCTCGCCGCCTCCGACGCGGAGAGCAGGGCGGCCGCCCTCGACGTGCTGCTGCGCGAGGAGCAGTGGCAGGCCGCGTCCCGCCGGCACGCCGACGCCCGCACCGCCGTCGAGGACGCCGCCGGCACCGTCGTCGCCCGGCGCCGCGTGCACCGCGCCTGGCAACTCGTCCCGCTCCTCGTCGACCGCGACCAGCTCACCTCCCGCCTCACCGCCGCCCAGGGCCGGCAGCGGGCGGCGGAGGCCGGCGCCGCCCCGCTGCGGCAGGCCAGGTCGGAGGCCGCCGCCGGGTACCTGTCGGCCCTGCGCGACGCGTGTGCGGAGCTCGACGACACCGTCGCCACGCTCACCACCCAGGCCGCCGACGCCGCCGAGCAGCAGGCGAAGTCCCGCGCCCTCGCCGACGGCCTCCGCGCCGAACTGGGCGGCCTCACCGGCCGGCAGCGCGCGATCGAGCAGTACCTCGCCACCTTCGACCACGACGTGCGCGCCGCCGCCACCGCCGGCCACCTCACCACGACCACCGACCCGGCCGCCGACGAAGCGACAACCGCCGACCCGGCCACCGCCGGCCACCTCGGCGTTGCCGGTCACGCCGGTGCCGCCGCGGAGGACGCGGAAGCGGTGGGCACCGTCGAGCGGCTGGGGGCGGCGCTGTCCGCGGCCCGCGCCGCCGACGAGGAGGCGGCGCGGCGGCTGGCGGAGGAGCTGCCGGCCGAGGCGGAGCGGCTCGACGCGGACCGGGCCGGGCACGAGCGGGAACGCGCCTCGGTGCACGCCGCCGTCACCGAGCTGACCCGGCAGCTGGCCACGCTCGACAGCGTCCGCACGCCGCTGCTCGCCGAGATCGACGCCCTGGCCACCGACCCGCGGCTCACCGCGCTCACCGAACGCGACACCGTCGACCCCGTCGGCGAGCAGCGGCTCCTCGTCGACCAGCTGTCGGAGGCGATCGTCGGCGCCGACCGGCAGCGCATCCAGCTCGCCGTCGCCGACGCCGAGGACGACCGGGCCGTGCAGGCGCTCGCCTCGCCGCGCGGGCTGCTGCCCGCCGCCCTCGACCTGGCCCGCGCCGCCGACGTCCTCGCCGCCGAGCGCATCCCCGCCAGCACCGGCTGGCACCACCTCGCCGACCGGGTCCCGCAGGACCGCTGGGCCGCGCTCGTCGACCGGGTCCCGCACCTCGTCGGCGGCCTCCTCCTGCACGACGAGGCCGACCTCGGCCGAGCCCGCGCGGCCCTGCACGCCGCCCGGCTCTTCCCCACCAGCGCCGTCCAGGTCTCCACCACCGCGCACCTCGACGCCGCCATAGGGGAGCCAGGGGAGCCGGGGCCGGGGTTCGTCCTGGAGCCGGCGCCCGCCATGTACGACCGGACCGCGGCGGCACGGGAGGCGGACCGCCGGGCCGAGAGCCGCCGGGACCGGGGCGAGCGGGTCCAGGAGCTGCTCGACGCCCGCGACCACGACCTGCGGCTCAAGGACCAGCTGCGCCAGCTCGCCGACCGGTGCCCGCCGGGGCATCGCGAGCACCTCGACGCCGAGCACCAGCGCCTCGGCGACCTGCTGCACAGCGCCCGCGACCGGGCGGTCCAGCTCGACGCCGCCCGCGGGGAGCTCGACGCGCGCGCCGGCAGGCTGCGCGTCACGCAGCAGCGGCTCGCCGAGCGGCGCCGGGTCCTGGCCACCCGCCTCGGTGTGCTGCAGGACCTGGCCCGCCGGGCGCCCGAGGCCGACCGGCAGCGGGCCGAGCTGCGCGGGCTGCCCGCCGCCCGGACCGACCTGGAGGGGCAGCTGGAGCAGGCGGAGGAGCAGGAGCGCGGGCACGCCACCGTCGCCGCCCGCTGCACCTCGGACGCCGAACAGCACCGGAGCACCGCCAGGGGCCACCGCGCCAGGATGGACGAGCTCCGCCGGGTCGCCGAGCCGGCGGCCGGCGCCGGGCCGGCCCGCCAAGGTGCCGACGCGGCGGCAGGCATCGGAAAGCCGGTGAGCCTCGCGGCGGCGATGAGCGCGTACCAGGCGGCCGACGAGGCGTACACGCGCCGCTCGTCCGGCGACGCCCTCGAGGCCACGATCAGCGAGATCGGCCGGCGGCTCGACGCGCTCGACCGGCAGGCGCGGCAGTTCAGCGCCGAGGAGCACGAGACCGCCGCCCGGCTCGCCGCCACGCCCGAGGCCGCCGACCCGGCGCTCGTCGCCCGCGACACCGAGCTCGCGGAGCAGGAGCACTTCGCGGCGCGGGCGGCCGCGACCCGGGCCGAGGCCGAGCGCGACGCCGCCCGCCGGGACCTCGCCGACCGCGGCGCGAGCCGCCCGGCGCCGGAGGAGCTGTCGCCGGCCGTACCGACGCCGCAGAACCTGCAGGAGCACCTCGACGCCGCCGGTGAGACCGTGCGGGTGGCCCGCGAACGGCAGGCGGCGGCCGTGCGGTCGGCCGAGGCGCAGCGCCGCCGCGCCGCCGACTTCCAGGGGCTCGCCGGGGACCTGGAGGCCGACCTCGGCGAGCACGACCCGGTCGCCGCGCCACCGTTCGACGGCGACGTCGACGCGGCGCGGGAGGCGGGCCGCGCCGCGCGGCGGGCGCTGCAGGCGGCCGAGAAGGCGGTCACCGCCGCCCGCAACCAGCTCGCCGCCGAGGTGCACCGCGTCGACCGCTGGGCCGGCGAGGAGCGCTTCGCCGCCGTCACCGCCGAGGTGCGGGACCGGTTCCGCGGCGAGCGCACCGCCGACCTGCCGCCGGAGCTGGCGGGGGAGCTGCGCACGTACCGGCACGCGCTCGCCGGCGAGCTCGAGGCCGTCGACAAGGACAAGCATCTCGTGGTGACCGCGCTGTGCGCCGAGGTCCGCGAGGGGCTCAAGACGCTGCAGCGCGCCCAGCACCACGCGCAGCTGCCGCCCGGCCTCGCCGACCACCTGCGCAACCGCCGCTTCCTCGACGTCGGCCCGCGCTCGACCGTGGACACCACCGACGCGACGCTGCGCAGCCGGGTCGAGCGCCTCGTGGAGCGGCTCGTCGCCCGCCAGGAGAACATCCCCGACGGGCTGACGCTGGTGTGGGAGGCGACCACCGCCGTCGTCGGCCGCGGCAACTTCACCGCCCGCGTGCTGAAGCCGTCGACCGAGCTCGGCGAGGACCGCCAGCCGGTCGAGCTGATGAGCAAGTGGTCCGGCGGGGAGAAGGTCACGATCAGCCTGCTGCTGTTCTGCATGCTCGCCCGCCTGCGCGCCGCCAACCGCGGCGGCGACGTGCCCGGCCTGGGCGTGCTGCCGATGGACAACCCGCTCGGCACGGCGAACTACGTCGCGTTCCTGGACCTGCAGCGCCGGGTCGCCGCCGCGAACGGCATCCAGCTCGTCTTCCTGTCCGGCCTCGGCGACATGCGCGCCGTCGGCCGCTTCCCCAACGTGGTCCGGATGCGCAACACCCACCACCGCGGCCGCAACTACGCCCAGGTGCAGGAACGCGAGCTGAACGACGACCAGGTGATCGAGGGGATCACCACGGCCCGCCTTACGTTCCCGCACCAGGAGACCTTGCTGTAGCGCAAGTACATACTGGCATCGATGCGATGGTCGGTGGCGGTGTAGACGGTGGTGTACGGCGCGGTCACGGGCGCCGGCACGTGGATCGCGCTCGCGATGCTCCTCGGCTACGCCTGGAACTCCTACAGCGGCCCGCCGATCCTGGAGGCCGCGGGGGCCTGCGTGCTCACCGTCGTGCTGACGGGCGGCGTGTGGGGCATCTTCTCCGGCGTGACCCGCAGCCCGCGCACCTGGCCGCACCTGCTGGTGCCGCCGTTCCTGATCCCGGTCGTCGGGGCCGGCGTCATGGGCCTGTCGAACTGGCGGCACCCGGTCGAGACGACCGCCTGCTGGGTCGCGTTCGCCGTCGCCGCGCACCTGCTCGTCGCGCTCGGCGGCGCCGTGGGCCGGCAGGGGCGGGCCGTGCTCGCCGCGGCGCTCGTCGCCCTCGCCGCCGTGCCGGTCGCGGTGCAGCAGCTGGCGCAGGAGCGCTGGTTGGCCGCCGCGCTGCGGGACCGCGGGCTGACCCCGGTCGTGCCGGTCGCGGCCGGCTTCCACGTCGACCGGGTCAACCTCGGGAAATACACCCTGGTCATGCGGATGGCCGACGGGCAGGGGAACCTCTTCTCCGTGGCGGCCGACCGGCCGGACCAGCCGTGCGGCGGCCCGCTGTGCGTGGACGGCATGCTCGGCTACGCGTACTCCGGCAAGGCCCCGGACGGCACGACCCTGCGGCCGGCGAGCGTCGCCACCCTGGCCCGGATCCGGCGCTTCAAGGAGAACGTCGAGGCCGACTGACGGACTTTCGATTCCATCGACAGAAGTCATGGACATTCGAGCAAAAGTCTTCTAGCGTGACTGACACATCGAGGGCCGTCACCGAAAGGTGGCGGCTCGCGGTGCCCGTGTCGCCCTTCGGCGAGCGCGCGGGAGTTCTCAGGGCGGCGCACCGTGCCGCCGGACAACTCCTACCCTCTGGAGCGCTCGATGAGGAGAACCGTCCTCGGCGCGGCGGCCGCCGTCCTGATCGCGGGCCTGCTGCCCGCGACGCAGGCCCGCGCCGCCGTCCCGCCGCAGGAACCCGGCGTCACGCTGCGCGTCTTCGACGTGCAGACGCCGCTGAGCTCGATCTGCACCCTCAAGACCGGGCAGACGCCGAACATCGACAAGCTCATGCCGACGGTCAACTGGAGCACGGCCGCCGACTTCGGTCTCGAGGACCTGTTCCAGGCGCAGGTGACGGGCAACGTCAACGTCACCGCCGCCGGGTCGTACATCTTCCGGCTCACCAGCGACGACGGCTCCCGGCTGCTCGTCGACGGCGCGACCGTCATCAACCACGACGGGCTGCACGGGGCGACCGCCATGGACGGCACCGTCACCCTCGGCCCCGGCTACCACGCGATCCGGATCGACTACTTCGAGCGTACCGGCGGGCAGCAGCTGACCCTCGAGTGGCGGCCGCCGGGCGCGTCCGGGTTCACGGTCGTGCCGAACTCGGCGCTGAGCACCGACGCCGGGGTCGTGCGGGTCACCGCGCCCGGGCGCAAGGAGTGCGAGGGCGCCGCCGACAGCCCCGGCGACGGACTGCCGCTGAACGCCGTGCATCCCGGGTACACCTTGACCAACCTCCGCCCGAACGGCTTCCAGCCGCAGGTGAGCGCCATGGACTGGCTGCCCGACGGGCGCCTGGCGATCACGACCTGGGGCGGCAGCAACACCACCGTGGGCGAGGTCTACCTGCTCAGCGGTGTCACCGGCGCCACGTCGCCCGCGCAGGTGACCTACACCAGGATCGCGACCGGCCTGCGCGAGCCGATGGGCATCAAGTACGTCGACGGCAAGCTGTACGTGTCGCAGAAGCACGAGCTGACCGAGCTCAACGACACCAACGGCGACGGCCAGATCGACCAGTACCGCACCGTCGCGACGTGGCCGTTCGACGGCAACTTCCACGAGTTCGCTTTCGGGCTGCTGTACAAGGACGGCTACTTCTACCTGAACCTGTCGGTGTCCATCAACCAGGGCGGCGCGACCACCGATCCGCAGGGCTCGCCGAACCGCGGCACCAGTCTGAAGATCAACCGCAGCACGGGCGCGGTGCAGTACGTCGCCGGCGGCCTGCGCACCCCCGACGGCATCGGCTGGGGCCCGGAGGGCGACATCTTCGTCACCGACAACCAGGGCGGCTGGCTGCCGGCCTCGAAGCTGGTGCGCATCAAGCAGGACCGGTTCTTCGGCCACTACACCAACCCCGACGGGCCGTTCGACGGCCAGCCGGTGACCGCCCCGGTGCTGTGGCTGCCGCAGAACGAGATCGCCAACTCCCCGAGCACCCCGCTGCTGCTGTCCAGCGGCCCGTTCGCCGGCCAGCTGCTGTTCGGCGACGTCACCTACGGCGGCATCCAGCGGGCGTACCTGGAGAAGGTCAACGGCGAGTACCAGGGCGCGGTCTTCCGGCTCACGCAGGGCCTGGAGATGGGCGTGCTGCGGCTCAGCCAGGGCCCCGACGGCGCGCTGTACGCCGGCGGTCTCGGCGCCGGCGGCAACTGGGGCCAGGACGGCAAGCTCACCTACGGCCTGCAGAAGCTCACCCCGAACGGCGCCTCGGCCTTCGAGATCAAGGCGATGCGGGCGATCGCCGGCGGGTTCGAGCTGGAGTACACGCAGCCGGTGTCCACCGCGACCGCCGCCCAGCTCGCCGCCCGCTACGTCGCGAAGCAGTGGCGCTACGTGCCGACGCCCGCCTACGGCGGCCCGAAGGTCGACGAGGAGACGCTGCCGGTCACGTCCGCGACCCTGTCCGCGGACCGGCTGAAGGTGACGCTGCAGCTGGCGAACCTCAAGCCCGGCCGGGTCGTGTACCTGCGCTCGCCGCGCCCCTTCACCTCCACCACCGGGGCGTCGCTGTGGAGCACCGAGGCGTGGTACACGCTGAACAGCCTCGTCGACGGCACCCTGGCGCAACCGGGCCGGCTCGAGGCGGAGCACGCCGGCCTGAGCGGCAGCGCGCAGGTCGCGACCGACCACAGTGGATACACCGGGTCGGGTTTCGTCGCCGGCTACGGTACGGCCGGCGCGGCGACCACGTTCAGCGTCACGACGCAGACGGCCGGCGCGTACGACGTCAACCTGCGCTACAGCAACGGCCCCAACCCGTCGCCCGGGACGAAGACGGTGAGCCTCTACGTCAACGGCGCGAAGGTCCGCCAGGTCAGCCTCGCCAGCACCGGCGACTGGGAGACGTGGGCCAACGCGGTGGACCGGGTGACGCTGCGGGCCGGCGGCAACACCATCGCGTACAAGGTGGACGGTGGCGACATCGGGCACGTGAACCTCGACAGCCTCACCGTCGGCCTGCCGCCCGGCGACCGCACCGGCACGATCACCGGCGCGGACGGCCGGTGCGTCGACGTCAGCAACGCCGACACCGCCAACGGCACCAAGGTCCAGCTGTGGAACTGCAACGGCACGACCGCGCAGAGCTGGACCCGCACCGGCGACACCCTGCGCGCCCTCGGCAAGTGCCTGGACGTCTCCGGCGGCAACACCGCGGCCGGCACCCCGGTGCAGCTGTGGAACTGCAACGGCAGCGGCGCCCAGGTGTGGCAGGCCCAGCCCGACGGCGCGCTGCTCAACCCGCAGTCGGGCCGGTTCCTCAACGCCGGCGGCGCCGCGCTGCAGATCGGCGACGCGCGGCAGGCGTGGACGCACAACGGGGTCAGCCGGGTGCAGCTGTTCGACGGCGGCAACCTCAACGCGTTCGCAGCGTCCGACGGCAGCGCGGCGACCTGGCCCGTGTCCGGCGGGTCGGTGGAGGTGCTCGGCGGTGACCTGCGCACCAAGCAGGCCTACGGCGACTTCCGGCTGCACGTGGAGTTCTGGCTGCCGAACCTGCCGCCCGAGGTGACCGGCCAGGCCCGCGGCAACAGCGGGATCTACCTGCAGGACCGCTACGAGCTGCAGGTGCTCGACACGTACGGCAAGGCCACCCTCGCCACCAACGAGTGCGGCGCGATCTACCTGAAGCGGGCACCGGACAGCAACCCGGCGACGGCGCCGGAGACGTGGCAGACCTACGACGTCACGTTCCGCGCCGCCCGCTGGAACGGCGCGACGAAGACGGAGAACGCCCGCGTCACCGTCGTGTGGAACGGCGTCGTCGTCCACAACGACGTGGCGATCGACGGCCCGACCGGCAACGGGGCCGCCGAGTCCGCGGCCGCCCTGCCGATCCGCCTGCAGGACCACAACGACCCCGGCGCCAACGTCCGCTACCGCAACATCTGGATCGAACCGGCCTGACGGGGCCGGGCGGGGGGGGGGCGGGGCCGGGGCGGGGGCGCCCCCCCCCCGGGGGGGCGGGCGGGGGCGGGGGGGGGCGCCCGCCGGGGGGGGGGGCCCCCCCCCGCCCGGTGTGCTACCGCCAGGTGTCGTTCAGGGCGACGCTGCCGCCCGACGGGGTGGCGACCGTGCGGTTCGGGTCGCTCTCCCAGGTGACGGTGCCGGCGGCGTCCTTGCGGATGTACTTGTACTCGACGACCGCCGAGCCGGGCAGGGTCACCTGGCCGGTCCACGTCGCGTCCGCCGTCTTCGTCAGCGGCACCGCGTTCGCCGGGTTCCACGAGCCGATGGACGGCGCGGCGCCGACGAGGAACAGCTGCTGCCCCGGCTCCTCCGCGACGTGCAGCGTCACGTCGCCCTGGACGGTGGCGCCGGCCTCCCAGCCGTCCGAGGTGGACAGCCAGCCGTCGGCGGGCACGGTCTCCGTGCGGTTGGGGCGGCTCTCCCAGGTGACCGTGCCGTCGGCGGCGAGCTTCACGTACTTGTACTCCAGCGCGGTGCCGGCCGGGACCTGGACCCGTGCGGTCCACTGTGGATAGCCGACCGACGACAGCCGCACGCCGTTGGCGGGGTTCCAGGCGCCGAGGGCGGGGGCGTTGCCGACGAGGACGAGGCGCTCGCCCGGGGCGACCACCGCGTACGCGGAGAACGACACCGCCGCCGCGGGGGCCGCGACGGTCCGGGAGACGCGGTGCCGCACGTCGATCGCGAGGGTGCTCAGGCCGGGCACCGTCGTGGTCAGCGCGCCGCCCTTGCCGACGGTGACGGTCGGGCCCGTGCACCGCTCGCCGCGCACGGTGCCGCGGGTGACGTCGCAGTAGACGCCGGCCGGCAGGCCCGTGTCGAACGTGCGGGTGACGGCGGTGCTCTCCCGGTTGAGCACGATGTAGCCGCGGCCCTCGCGGGCGAAGGCGATCGCGTTGTCGCCGTCGCTCCACCAGCGGCTGACCGGCGCGGTGCCGGCGGCGTTGCGGAAGCCGACCAGGCCGGTGGTCGCGGTGTCCCGCTGCTGGCAGAGCCAGCCGCCGGGGCCGCTGGTGACCCCGCCGCAGCGCACGGAGCCCAGGTCGCCGTTGGCCGACGATCCCGGCGGGCCGGCGTCGGTGCTGGTGAACCCGTAGCTGGACAGCACGAGCGGGTGCCCGTAAGGCCACGCCAGGGAGAAGGCGTTGCCGAGCGCGAAGAGCGGCCCGTCCTTGTACGTGAGGGTCGCGCCGCTCTGGTCGCGCTCGGTGTCGTGGCTGTCGACGTAGACGACGGCGGTGGCGGAGGGGGAGAAGCCCCACGCCTCGCCGAACTGGTCGAGCCAGCTGAGCTTGCCGGACTTCACGACCCGGCTGATCTGCTGGCCGTACGCGTCCTCGATGACGTCGCCGACCGGCAGGTAGTCGGACTTCGGGATCGGGGCGTTGCCGAGGACCTCCTGGTAGAGGTACGCGGGCCGCTTCAGCTTGGCCTTGATGGCGGCGAGGTCGGCCGCCGGGACGTGCTTGGCGGCGTCGATGCGGAAGCCGTCGACGCCGAGGCGCAGCAGGCCGTTGAGGTAGCCGGCGATGTCGGCGCGCACGTCCTCCTGCTCGGTCGCGAGGTCGGACAGGCCGAGCAGCTCGCAGTGCTGGATCTCCCACGCGTCGTTCCAGTCGTGGATCCAGTCGTCGCCGTTGCGGCCGCAGTGGTGGAAGTCCGTGCTGTCGTACAGGCCGGGGTAGTCGTACTTGCCGAACCGGGTGCCGCCGCTGCCCACGCCGCCGGTGGTCTGGCCCGACATGTGGTTGATGACGGCGTCGACGTACACCTTCACGCCGGCGCGGTGGCAGGCCTCGACCATGCCGGCGAACTCGCGGGGGTTGCCGTAGCGGCTGTCGAGCCTGTAGCTGACCGGCTGGTACGCCTGCCACCACGGATACCCCTGTGCGGGTAACTCGACGTGCTCCTGGGGCGGGGTGACCTGCACGGCGGCGTAGCCGGCCGGACCGAGGGTGGTGCGGCACTCGTGGGCGACGTCGCGCCACGGCCATTGGAAGAGGTGTGCGGTGACGTCGCCGCGGTCCGGGGACGCCGCCGCGGGCGGGGCACTGAGCCCGACGGCGGTGAGGGCGAGGATCGCCGCGAGCATGAGGGGACGCTTCACGAATACGCTCCACTGTAGGCGACTTGCAGGAGTTGCAAGGTCTTGCAAGAGCGCCCTGATGCTAGCTTCCCGTAACGCGCCGGTAAAGACCTGTTGATCTTTGCAAGATGGCGTCGACGTTTCAGCAGCTCAGCCCGGATCTGTCCGGTGAGGAGTTGGTGATTTTTGCAAGAAGCTTGACATGTGTCAATCGGCCAGATCAGTCTTCCTCCACGCGCTGCCATGCCCCGCCAGGCTGTCACGTCGGTCGGTCCGCCGCCGCATCGATGCACGCAAGGAGCACCCCGTGTCCCGAAGAAGAGCCCTGCTGCTCGCCGTCCTGACGCTGCTGGCGTCCCTCCTCGTCGTCCCCGCCCTCGCCGCCGCGGGCACCACCGTCACCGTCTACTACAAGCCCGCCGCCGCCTGGACCACCATCAACATCCACTACGCGCCCAACGGCGGCGCGTGGACGGCCGTGCCGGGCGTGCCGATGACGCCGGCCTGTACCGGCTGGTACAGCAAGACCATCGACCTCGGGTCCGCCAACGGCCTGCAGGTCGTGTTCAACAACGGCGCCGGCACCTGGGACAACAACTCGGGCCGCAACTACGCCCTGGGCACCGGCGACGTCACGGTCGCCGGTGGCGTCGCGGGCACCGGCAACCCGTGCGGTGGCCAGCCGACGCCGACGACCCCGCCGCCGACCGGCAACACCGCCACCGTCTTCTACTCCACCGCCGGCCGGAACTGGCCGGTGGTGAACATCCACTACGCGCCGAACGGCGAGGCGTGGACCGCGGTGCCGGGCGTCGCGATGAACGAGGTCGCCTGCGCCGGCTGGGTGAAGAAGACCGTCGCGCTGGGCGCCGCCACCGGCATGCAGGCGGTGTTCAACAACGGCTCCGGCACGTGGGACAACAACAACGGCGCCAACTACCGCATCGGCGCCGGCACGTCGAAGGTCGCCGGCGGGGTCGTCACCGGCGGCGCGACCGACCCGTGCGCGGCCGTCCCGCCCGACACGACCCCGCCGAGCGTCCCCGGCGGCGTCACCGCGACCGCCGACCACGTCACGGTCACGCTCGCGTGGACCGCCTCCACCGACGACCGCGGTGTCACCGGCTACCAGGTGACCCGCAACCCCGGCGGGACCGTGCTCACCACCGCCACCAACGGGTACATCGACGGCGGGCTCGCGCCGAGGACCAGCTACTCGTACACCGTGAAGGCCGTCGACGCGGCCGGCAACCTCTCCGGCGCGTCCAGCACCGTCACCGTCACGACCGGTGACGCGCCACCGCTGCCCGCGGGCGGCTCCATGCTCGGCGGCGACCCGCGCAAGGAGAGCATCTACTTCGTGCTCACCGCCCGCTTCTACGACGGGGACACGGCCAACGACAGGGGCGGCAGCCAGCACGTGAAGTCGGGCAACGCCGCCAACAACGACCCGATGTTCCGCGGCGACTTCAAGGGCCTCGTCGACAAGCTCGACTACATCAAGGGCCTCGGCTTCTCCGCGATCTGGATCACGCCGGTCGTGCTCAACCGGTCCGACTACGACTACCACGGCTACCACGGCTGGGACTTCTTCCGCGTCGACCCGCGCCTCGAGTCGCCCGGCGCCAGCTACCAGAACCTCATCGACGCCGCGCACGCCAAGGGCCTGAAGATCTACCAGGACGTGGTCTACAACCACAGCTCCCGGTGGGGCGCCAAGGGCCTGTACGTGCCGACCGTGTGGGGCGCCCGGGACGGGCAATGGGACTGGATGTACAGCGAGAAGGTCCCCGGCAAGACGTACAACCCGCTGGAGGAGAACGCGCTCGGCCGTGCCTACAACGGCGACCTGTGGTCCACCACCGCGCCCGCCGGCAACACCTGCCCGAACTACGGCCAGACCAACGGCACGTTCAGCCCCGAAGGCTACGCCAACCACCACTGCCAGTGGCCGAGCCCGACGGCGAAGATGTTCCCCGCCGACCTGTACCACCAGTGCTGGATCGGCAACTGGGAGGGCGAGGACGCCCGCTCCTGCTGGCTGCACGACGACCTCGCCGACTTCAACACCGAGAACCCGGTCGTGCAGCAGTACCTCATCGACGCGTACAACTCCTACATCGACATGGGCGTCGACGGGTTCCGCGTCGACACGGCCGTGCACATCCCGCGGGTCACCTGGAACCGGCGCTTCCTGCCGGCCCTCCAGCAGCACCTGGTCCAGAAGTACGGGGCCGCGAAGGCGAACGACTTCTACGTCTTCGGTGAGGTCGCCGCGTTCGTCAACGACAAGTGGAACCGCGGCTCCGTCAACCACTCCGCGCAGTTCTACACGTGGAAGGAGCGGCGCACCTACAGCGCCGACGACGCGACCGCGGCCCTGGAGCAGTTCAACTACGAGAACCTGCAGGGCACCGGCAACCAGCCGACGTCGACGAACGCGTTCCTGAACGGCAACGTGTACCACGCGCCGGACCACAGCCAGTTCTCCGGCATGAACATCATCGACATGCGGATGCACATGAACTTCGGTGACGCCGCCAACGCCTTCAACAACGGCAAGGACTCCGACGACAGCGTCAACGACGCCACGTACAACGCCGTGTACGTGGACTCGCACGACTACGGCCCCAACAAGTCCAGCACCCGCTACGCCGGCGGGACGGACGCGTGGGCCGAGAACATGGATCTCATGTGGACGTTCCGTGGCGTCCCCGTCCTCTACTACGGCTCGGAGGTCGAGTTCCAGGCCGGCAAGCAGATCGACTGCGGCCCGACGTGCCCCCTGGCGAACACCGGCCGGGCCTACTTCGGGTCCTACGTGGAGGGCACGGTCGTCGCCTCCGGCTACGGCACCGTCGCCAGTGCCAGCGGCCCGGTCGCCACGACGCTGCAGAAGCCGCTCGTGCAGCACGTCCAGCGACTCAACCAGATCCGCCGCGCGGTGCCGGCACTGCAGATGGGGCAGTACTCCACCGCGGGCGTCTCCGGCGGCATCGCCTACAAGCGCCGTTACACCGCCGGCAGCGTGGACAGCTTCGTCCTCGTCGCCATCTCCAGCACCGCCACGTTCACCGGCATCCCCAACGGCACCTACACCGACGCCGTCACCGGTGACGTGCAGACCGTCACCGGCGGCACCCTCACCGCCACCGTGACCGCCAAGGGCGCCATGCGCGTCTACGTGCTGTCGCTGCCCGGCAACCCCGCGCCGGGCCGGGTCGGCACCGCCGGCCCGTACCTCCGCTGACACCCCTGCCGCATCCCCGCATTGGAGTTCGTTCGTGAAGAAACGACTGCTGAGTATCGGCGCGGTCGCGCTCGCCATGACCGGCGCGCTCGCCTACCCGCTGCTGTCCGCCGACCGTGAGGCCGACGCGTCCGTCGCCTCCGACGACGTCATCGCCAACCTGTGGCTGTGGCCGTGGACGTCCATCGCCACCGAGTGCACCAACGTCCTCGGCCCCGCCGGCTACGGCGCCGTGCAGGTCGCGCCACCGGAGGACTCGATCAGCGTGGCCGGCCACCCGTGGTGGGACATCTACCAGCCGGCCGCCTACGACCTCAACAGCCGCATGGGCACCCGGGCCCAGTTCACGGCGATGGTCAACGCCTGCCACGCCGCGGGTGTCAAGGTGTACGTCGACGCCGTCATCAACCACATGACCGGCGCCAACCAGTCCTCGACGACCGCGTACGGGCCGGCGTCGTTCACCAACAACTACAGCTACCCGAGCGCCGGTTACGGGTACAACGACTTCCACCACAACCCGGGCGCCTGCCCCCAGGCGGACAACCAGATCCACGACTGGAACAACCAGACGGAGGTCTGGAACTGCCAGCTCGTCGGCCTCTCCGACCTGGCCACCGAGACCGACTACGTCCGCACGAAGATCGCCGGCTACCTCAACGACCTGATCAGCGTCGGCGTCGACGGGTTCCGCATCGACGCGGCCAAGCACATGGCGCAGGCCGACCTCGCCGCCATCAAGGGCAAGCTGACGAACCAGAACGTGTACTGGGCGCAGGAGGTCATGCCCGGCGGCAGCGGCAACCTGTCGATGGCCGCCTACGAGGGCATCGGCGGGGTCCTGGAGTTCAACTACGCCACCAACCTGAAGAACCAGTTCACCGGCAGCATCGCGAACCTGCAGACGTTCGGGACCAGCTGGGGGCTGCGCCCGTCGGACAAGGCGACCGCGTTCGTGTCCAACCACGACACCGAACGCAACGGCTCCACCCTCAGCTACAAGAACGGCAGCACCGACACCCTCGCCACGGTCTTCATGCTGGCGTGGAACTACGGCACCCCGAACGTGATGAGCTCGTTCAGCTTCACCAACAACGACGCGTCCCCGCCCGCCGACGCCAACGGCTACGTCACCGGCGTCACCTGCGGCAGCGGCTGGGAGTGCCAGCACCGGCAGCGTTCCGTCCGCAACATGGTCGGCTTCCACAACGCCACCAAGGCCAGCACGACCGTCGGCAACTGGTGGAGCGACGGCTCCAACGCGATCGCCTTCTCCCGCGGCGCGCTCGGCTGGACGCTCATCAACAACGGCGGCGGATCGGTCGCGTCCCGCACGTTCAGCACCGGCCTGCCGGCTGGCGTGTACTGCGACGTCGTCCACGGCGACTACACCGCCTCCTCCGGCACGTGCAGCGGCCCGACGGTGACCGTCAACGGCTCCGGCCAGGCCACGGTCGGCGCGGGCGCGAAGGACGCCGTGGCGCTGCACGTCAACGCCCGCGTCACCGGCGGCACCCCGTCGCCGACGCCGTCCACCTCGTCGCCGGTGCCGGCGGGCGTCGCGTTCACGGTGACCGGCGCGCCTACGGGCAACCCCGTCTACCTGGTCGGCTCCGTCGCGGAGCTCGGCTCCTGGAACACCGCCAACGCCATCCCCATGACCGCCTCGGGCTCCGCCTGGACGAAGACCGTCACGCTCCCGGCGGGCGCCGCGGTCGAGTACAAGTTCATCACCAAGACCAGCGCCGGCGCCGTCACCTGGGAGCCGGGCAGCAACCACACGTACACGGTGCCCGCGAACGGCACGGGCACGGTCAACACCACCTGGAACGGCTCGTCCACGACGAACCCGGCGGTCACCTTCAACGCGACCGTCACCACCGTCCTGGGCCAGAACGTGTACGTGGTCGGCTCGATCCCCGCACTGGGCTCCTGGAACACGGCGAACGCGATCGCCCTGTCCTCCGCGAACTACCCGGTCTGGTCCGGCACCGTCACGCTGCCGTCCAACACCGCGGTGGAGTACAAGTTCATCAAGAAGGACGGCGCGGGCAACGTCACCTGGGAGAGCGGCGCCAACCGCACCCTGAACACGGGCACCGCCAACCAGACCGTCAACGCCACCTGGAAGTAGTCACCCCACGGAAGAGCCCGGGTCCGCGCCGCGCGGGCCCGGGCCCACCTCCGCGGACCAGCGTCACGCCGGCGGGGGTGAGCCGGTCGCCGGTGAGAACCTGCCATTGGAGGGCGGGAACGTGCCGTCGGGCGGGAGCACCGCGATGGTCCGCGGGATCACACCGGTCGCCGGCGGGTACCCGCCGGTGGGGGCCGGGAACCTGCCGGTGGACGGCGGGAACGTGCCGGTGGCGGGTGCCGGCGACGGGCGGGGGATGTCGTCCGGTTTGCGGGCCGGCATCGGCAGGACGATCGACGGGTCCACGGACCGGTCGATGCGGGCGGTGGTGTCCGCGGGCGCGGCGAACAGCGCCGGCTCGACCAGCACCGCGATCCCGTCCAGGCCGATCAGCTGCCGCGCGCCGTCCGGCCACGCGTGCATCACCGCGCAGGAGCGGTAGCGGACCGTCGCCCGGCACGCGCCCTCGACGACGCTGACCCCGTCCGCGCCGAGGACGAGCGAAGCGCCGGAGCCGTCGAGCGCCCGGTACGTGTGCCCGGGGAGCACGTCCGTGGACGTCGTCGGCGCCGCCGCGAACCCGGCCCAGTCGGCGCGGCTGCCCGGCGGCACCTGCAGCAGCCCCGAGCCGAGGACCTGCAGGGCGGCGTCGTGCACGTCGGCGAGGGTGACGGCGTACAGCTGGCCGCGCAGCTGGTCGAGGGTGCGCAGCCGCGCGCCGGTGAGCAGGTCGGTGGCCAGGCCCGGCAGCTGGCCCGCGGGCGCGTCGGGGTGGCGCAGCGCCTCGTCGGCTTTCGCGCGGACCGCGTCGAGCTCGGTCTGGGTGATCCGGCCGACCCGGAACCCGGCGAGGACGTCGACGAAACCGCCGACGACCGCGCCCTGCTTCTCCGGCAGCGCGTCGGCGAACGCGGTGACCACCGCCATGCCGTCGCCGCGCGGGTCGTAGGAGGCGCTCGCCGCGTACGACAGGCCGCCCTCCTGCCGCAGCGACCGGAACAGCTCCCGCTCCAGCATCAGGGCGAACAGCGAACCGGCCACGTGCCGGCGCATGACGCCGTCGAAGACGACGCCGCCGCCGGCGCCGGTGAAGTACGCCGGTGCCGCCGGCAGGATCGTCGTGGCGACCGGCACCGGGCGGAGCGTCCCGGCCGGCAGGCGCAGCCGCAGGCCCGGCGGGACCCGGTCGCCGGAGATCCACAGCACGGCGTTCGCGCGGGTGAACCAGGCGTTCGCCCAGGCCCGCACGTCGTCGGGGCCGAGCCGGTCGATGCCCCACTCGGGGTAGCTGACCAGGCCGTAGTGCTGGGCGCCGTACCGCCACATCGGCAGCATCCGGTTGACGCCGCCGCCGCGCCCGGCCGCCTCGGTGCGCAGGATCGCCTTCTCGGTCTCCAGCCGCTGCACCGGCAGGTCGGCGAGGGAGTCGCAGACCATCTCCAGGTACGTGACGATGTCGCGCTCGCTGCCCTGCATGTGGAAGTGCGTGACGACGCTGCCGGTGGCGCCGTTGTAGTGGTAGTCGGCGACGCCGTGCCGGTGCAGCGCGAGGTGCTCGACGAGGTGCGTGATGCCGATGCGGGCGGCGCCCTCGTCGGCCAGGCCGACCCGGAAGGTCAGCCCGGCGGTCATCGGGCCGGAGCTCGGCGCGAGCAGCGTCGGGACGCCGTCGACGTCGGTGCGGTGCAGCACGGGATCAGCCTCTCGCCAGCGCGCGGTCACGGAGGTTGGCGTACGCGGTCCCGGGGTTGTCGAAGTACGACGCCCAGAGCGGGGTGCGCCGCCCGGCCAGGGCCCGGAAGTGCGGCGCCGCGGCCGCGTGGTCGCCGATGAGGGAGAACAGCATCGCGAAGTAGTCGTGCGCGGTGTAGAACCGGTAGCCGCCCTGGAACGCGGGGTGCCGGACGGTCTGGTCGGCGACCTGGTGGATCTGCGCGACGACGGCCGGGGCGCGCAGGAGCGCGGTGCCCTCGGCGTCGGAGTCGGAGGCATGGAACCGTTCCATGTGCCCGGCGAGGACCGTCAGCGGCCCGAGCGACCCGGCCGGGGCGGTGCGCAGCAGCTCGGCGCCGAAGTCGGACACCTTCTCCCAGGAGCCGCCCCACTTCGGCTGCAGCTGCTGCACGAGGTGGTATCCGGCGATGTACGCGAACGGGTGGTGCGCGCTCAGCCGGTCGTACCGCCGCCGGGCCTCGTCGTGGCCGAGCGAGATGCCCCGGCAGATGATCATCCGCTCCAGCCACGCGTAGCCCGCCCGCGGCTCGCGGGCGGTGACGTCGATGAGGATCTGCTCGGCCCGGTTGAGGTGCTCGTGGAAGCCCGCCCACTGCTGCTGCGTGACGTTGCGGGCCCAGCCGGTCCCGCGGATCCTCCACCCGCGCAGCACGGTGCGGACCCCGAGCATCGTGTGTGCCAGCACCCAGGCCGGGTCGCCGTACGGCACCCGCTCGAGGACCTGGTCGTCGAGCTTGTCCTCGATCTGGACGCACGCCACCGCGAGGTCGTCGAGCGACCGCAGCCCGCCGAGGAACGCCGCCACGGCGGGCCAGTCACCCCGGCCGGCGTCGGTGGCGAGACGGCGCAGCTCGGTGAAGAGGTCGACCGGCTGGCTCTCCGGCACCGGCATCTGAAACGGCACGGCGGGCAGCATATGCGACCCGCCGTGCCCCGGATGCCCCCTGACGGGACGGTTTACCGCAGCCAGACCGCCGTGTCGGGCGGCAGCGCCCCGTCCGGCAGGTCGCCGCTGGACAGGACGACGGAGCCCGCCGGGACCGTGACGGCGGCGCCGGACAGGTTGACCACGCAGCGGACGCCGCCGCGGCTGAAGTCCAGGACGTCGGCGGGGGAGTCGTGCCAGGTCAGCGGGCCGGTGAAGGTGCGGCGCAGGCGGAGGGCCGTGCGGTACAGCTCCAGGAACGACGACGGCACGCCCTGCTGCGCCGAGGCGGCCAGGGACGCCCAGTCGGGCTGCGGCAGCCACGAGCGGCCGGTCGTCGAGAAGCCGTACGCCGGCAGGGAAGCGTCCCACGGCAGCGGGACGCGGCAGCCGTCGCGGCCGGGGTCGGTGCCGCCGGAGCGGTGCCACACGGGGTCCTGGCGGGCGTCGTCGGGCAGGTCCAGGACCTCCGGCAGGCCGAGCTCCTCGCCCTGGTACAGGTAGGCCGCGCCCGGCAGGGCCAGCATGAGCAGCGCCGCGGCGCGGGCGATGCCGGGCGAGCCGAAGCGGGTCACGTGGCGGGCCTTGTCGTGGTTGGACAGGACCCAGGTGGTGGGGGCGCCGACGCTGTCCGCGGCCTCGACGCAGGCGTCGATCGTGGCGCGCAGCTGCGCGGCGGACCACGGCGCGGCGAGGAAGTCGAAGTTGAAGGCCTGGTGCAGCTCGTCGGGGGCGACGTAGCGGGCCAGCCGCAGCGGGGTGGACGCCCACGCCTCGGCGACGGCCATCCGGTCGCCGGGGTAGGAGTCGAGGATCTTCCGCCAGGCGCGGTAGATCTCGTGGACGCCGTCCTGGTCGAAGTACGGCAGCGGCTCCCGGCCGAGCAGCCCGATCTGCTGCGGGTGCCCGACGGACGGCAGGCCGGCCGCCTTCACCATGCCGTGGGCGACGTCGATGCGGAAGCCGTCGACGCCGCGGTCCAGCCAGAACCGCAGCACCGACTCGAACTCCGCGCGGACGTCGGCGTTGTCCCAGTTGAGGTCGGGCTGGCCCGGGTCGAACAGGTGCAGGTACCACTCGCCGTCGGCGGTGCGGGTCCAGGCGCGGCCACCGAAGATGGACTCCCAGTCGTTCGGGGGCTCTTCGGAGGACGGCCGGAAGATGTACCGGTCGCGCTCCAGCGACCCTGGTCCGGCGGCGAGCGCCGAGGCGAACCACGGGTGCTGCGACGACGTGTGGTTGGGCACGATGTCGACGATGACGCGGATGTCCAGGGCGTGCGCCGCGGCGAGCATCGCGTCGAAGTCCGCCAGGGAGCCGAAGAGCGGGTCCACGTCGCGGTAGTCGGCGACGTCGTAGCCGCCGTCGACCATCGGCGAGCGGTAGAACGGCGTCAGCCAGATCGCGTCGACGCCGAGGTCGCGCAGGTACGGCAGGCGCTCCCGCAGCCCGATGAGGTCGCCCTCGCCGTCGCCGTTGCCGTCGGCGAAGCTGCGGACGTAGATCTCGTAGATGACGGCGGTGCGCCACCAGTTGGAAGGCACGTCGGAAGAAGGCACGGTGAAGGGTCCCTTGCGATGAAAGGCGAAAGAGGGGAGAAAGAGCGGAGGAGGACCGTCAGCGGGCGACGATGCCCGTCGAGCCGCGGACCACGAGCTCCGGGTTGAAGAGGAACTCCGAGTGCGGGGTCGGCTGCCCGTTGATGGTGTCGACGAGGGCGCGCACGGCGGCGTTGGACATCGCCCGGACCGGCTGCCGCAGGGTCGTCAGCGGCGGGTCGGTGAAGGCGATGAGCAGCGAGTCGTCGTAGCCGACGACGGAGACGTCCTTCGGCACCGACAGGCCGCGGGCGCGGGCGGCGCGGATCGCGCCGAGCGCCATGAGGTCCGAGCCGCAGACGAGTCCGGTCGCGCCGCGCGCGATGAGCCGGTCGGCGGCCGCGGCGCCGCCCTCGACGCCGAAGAGGGACAGCTCGACCATCTCGTCGAGGCCGTGGCGCTGCATCGCCGTGCGGTATCCGGTGAGCTTGCGCTGCACCGGCGAGAACCGGTCGGGGCCCGAGATGAGGCCGATGCGGGTGTGGCCGAGCGATGCGAGGTGGTCGACCGCCGTCTGGCTGGCGAGCCGGTCGTCGCAGGAGATGCAGGGCGCGTCGAGGCCCGCGACATACCCGGTGATCATCACGATCGGCAGGGGCCGGTCGATCAGCTTGCGGTAGCGGTCGTGGTCCGCGGTGGTGTCGGCGTGCAGGCCGGAGATGAAGATGATCCCGGCGACGGACCGGTCCAGCAGCATCTCGACGTACTCGTCCTCGGTCACGCCGCCCGGGGTCTGCGTGCACAGCACGGGCGTGAAGCCGTGCTGCGCGAGCGCCGACTCGATGATCTGGGCGAAGAGCGGGAAGATGGGGTTCTCCAGCTCCGGCGTGACCAGCCCGACGAGGCCCGCGCTGCGCTTGCGCAACCGCTCGGGGCGCTCGTAGCCGAGCACGTCGAGCGCGGTGAGGACGGCCTGCCGCGTGTCCGCGCTGACGCCGGCGCGGTTGTTGAGCACGCGGGACACCGTCGCCTCGCTGACCTCCGCCTGCCGGGCGATGTCAGCGAGCCGGGCACGGGGTGGCTCGGTGGACATAGGCCGACTGTAAAGCATCGAACCGGTGTTTGTGAAAGGTCGATGCAAGGTCTTTCATTCGACGCAAGCTCTTGCTAGCGTTCGGCCACGACGCGCGGGTGCTGTTGGAATCGCGACCCGGCACCCGCCCGTCACACCCCGCTCAGGCGCATTCCCCGTGGCTCCCTCCCAGGAGGCCGCGCACCACACCCTGCACACCCCACTTCCCTGTCCGAACAGGAGATTCCCCCATGCGCATCCGCATCACGGGTGTCGTCACCCTTGCGGCTCTGTCGTTGGCACTTACCGGCTGCGGCACGAGCGACGGCGACAAGGCCGGTTCCGCAAACGCTTCCAAGGCGGCCGGCGGCACCCTCACCATCTGGGCCGACGACCAGCGTTCCGCGGCCCTGAAGCCGTTCGCCGAGAAGTTCGGCAAGGACAACGGCGTCACCGTCCAGGTCCAGGCGGTCTCCAAGGACCTGCAGACCAACTTCGTGACCGCGTCGCAGTCGGGCAAGGGCCCGGACATCGTCGTCGGCGCGCACGACTGGATCGGCAACCTGGTCCAGAACGGCGCGATCGACCCGGTGCAGCTGCCGGACGCGCAGAAGTCGGCGTTCGCCGAGGTCGCGGTCAAGGCCGTCACGTTCAACGGCCAGCTGTACGGCGTCCCGTACGCGATCGAGAACCTCGCCCTGATCCGCAACACCGACCTGGCGCCGACCGCGCCCGCGTCGATCGAGGACCTCGTCAAGGCCGGCCAGACGCTGAAGACGGCCGGCAAGGTCACCAACATCATGTCGCTGCAGGTCGGCACCAACGGCGACGCGTACCACGCGTACCCGCTGTACGCGTCCGCCGGCGGCTACCTGTTCGGGCAGAAGGCGAACGGCGACTACGACCCCGCCGACCTGGGCGTGGACAAGCCGGCCTCGATCGAGGCGTTCAAGAAGATCGCCGCGCTCGGCGAGAAGGGCAGCGGCGCGCTGACCCGCTCCATCACCGGTGACAACGCCATCCCCACGTTCACCGGCGGCAAGACCGCGTTCCTCATCTCCGGCCCGTGGGCCGTCGCCGACATCAAGAAGGCCGGCGTCAAGTACGACATCACCCCGATCCCGGCGTTCGCCGGTGGCAAGCCCGCCCAGCCGTTCGTCGGCGTGCAGGCGTTCTACGTCGCCAGCAAGGGTCGTAGCAAGGCCCTCGCGAACGAGTTCATCACCAACTACCTGACCAAGCCCGACCTGCAGGTCGCGCTGTACCAGGCCAACCCGCGCCCGCCGGCGCTCGTCGCCGCGCTCGACCAGGTCAAGGGCAGCGACCCCGACATCCAGAAGTGGCTCGACGCCGGCAAGGGCGGCGCCGTGCTCCCCGCGATCCCGGCCATGGCCGCGGTGTGGGACCCGTTCGGCAAGGCCGAGGCCGCGATCGTCGGCGGCGCCGACGTGCAGTCGACGCTGACCGCCGCGGGCAAGGCCATCGCCGAAGCGATCAACAAGTAACCATGACGACGACCCAGCGGGGAGGCGGCTCGCTCGCCGGCCCCACCATCAAGATCGCCCTGCTCGGCGCCGGGCTGGCGTTGGCGATCGCGGCCGCCCTCCCGCTGGTCGACGCCCACGCCTGGGGCTGGCTCGCGGTGCTCGCCGCGACCACCGCGCTGCTGTTCTACGTCTACCTGACCCCGCGGCACATCGCCGCCAAGTACCTGGTCCCCGGCACCGTCTTCCTGCTCGCGTTCCAGGCGCTGCCGGTGCTCTACACCGCGAGCACGGCGTTCACCAACTACGGCGACGGGCACCGCGGCAGCAAGGCCGACGCGATCGCCGCCGTGCAGGGCGCGTCGGTGAAGCAGGTCCCGGGCTCCATGGAGTACGACCTCGCCGTCGCCACCCGGGAGGGCGCCATCGTCTTCCTGCTGGTCGACAAGACCGGCGCGACGTTCGTCGGCGACGGCACCGGCCTGCACCCGGCGCGGTTCACCGTCGAGGGCGGCCGGATCGTCGAGGCCGACGGCTACACGCTGCTGACGCTCGGCGAGGCCAACCTCCGCAACGACGACATCCTCGCGTTCAGCGTGCCGACCGGCGAGGGCGCCGTCCGCGCGTCCGGCCTGACCCGCGCGTACAACGGCCAGGCGACCCAGTTCTACGACGGCGGCTGCGACTGCGTCACCGACCGCGGCAGCGGCAAGCAGTGGAAGGCCGACGGCGCGTCCGGCAGCTTCGTCGCCGCCGACGGCGAGCGGCTCCCGCAGGGCTGGAAGGTGTCGGTCGGGTTCAGCAACTTCACCCGGGTCCTCACCGACTCCCGCATCTCCGGCCACTTCCTCGGCACCCTGCTGTGGAACTTCGCGTTCGCGATCGGGTCCGTGCTCGTCACGTTCGGGCTCGGCCTCGGCTGCGCCCTGGCGCTCAACGCCGACCGGCTGCGCGGCCGCAGCGTGTACCGGGTGCTGCTGGTGCTGCCGTACGCGATGCCCGGGTTCGCGATGCTGCTCGTCTGGCGGGACATGTTCAACCAGCAGTTCGGGCTCATCAACCGGTTCTTCGGCCTCGACGTCGACTGGTTCGGCCAGCCGTGGACGGCCCGGATGGCGGTCATCCTCGTGCAGCTGTGGATGGGGTACCCGTACATGTTCCTCGTCGCCACCGGCGCGCTGCAGGCCATCCCGAAGGAGATGACGGAGGCCGCCACCATCGACGGCGCCTCGGTGCTGCAACGCTTCCGCCAGGTGACCCTGCCGCTGCTGCTGGTCGCGCTGACGCCGCTGCTGATCGCCTCGTTCGCGTTCAACTTCAACAACTTCAACGCGATCTACCTGACCACCGAGGGTGGCCCGTTCCCGCCCGACGACTCCACCGTGGGCGCGACCGACCTGCTCATCACCTACACGTACCGGCTGGCGTTCGGCGGCTCCGGCGCGCAGTTCGGCTTCGCCGCGGCGATCTCGGTCTACATCTTCGCCATCGTGGCCGTCGTGTCGCTGATCGGCTTCCGGCGCAGCCGCAAGCAGGAAGAGGTCTACTCATGACCAAGTGGATGCGCAGGATCGGCTGGCGGCACGCCGTCGGGATCGCCGCCCTGGTGTTCTCGCTCTTCCCGATCGTGTTCGTGGTGTCCGCGGCGTTCAACCCGGTCGGGTCGCTGAGCTCCACCGAGCTGTACCCGACCGGGGCCAGCACGGCGAACTTCACGGACCTGTTCGGCAAGACCGCCTTCGGCCGCTGGTACGTCAACTCCGTCGTCATCGCCAGCATCGCCGCCGCGACGGCCGTGTTCCTGTCGGTCCTCGCCGCCTACGCGTTCTCCCGCATGCGCTTCGCCGGCCGGCGGGTCGGGCTGATGGCGCTGCTGCTCATCCAGATGTTCCCGCAGTTCCTCGCGGTGGTCACCATCTACCTGATCTTCGCCGAGATCGGTGACTTCTACCCGGCGTTCGGCCTGGACACCCCGTGGGGGCTGATGCTGCTGTACCTCGGCGGCGCGCTCGGCGTGAACACCTGGCTGATGAAGGGGTTCCTCGACACCGTCCCGCGGGAGCTGGACGAGTCGGCGGTCATGGACGGCGCCACCCACGCGCAGACGTTCTTCCGCATCACGCTGCCGCTGATCGCGCCGATCCTCGCGGTCACCGCGCTGCTCGGCTTCATCGGCACCATCAACGAGGTCCTCCTCGCCAACACCTTCCTGCGCTCCGACGACTCCAAGACCCTCGCCGTCGGCCTGTACGGGCTGATCGCCGGGCAGCGCAACGCGAACTTCGGCATGTTCTGCGCCGGGTCGCTGCTGACCGCGATCCCGACGGTGCTCGTCTTCCAGTCGTTGCAGCGGTACATCGTGTCGGGCCTGACCGCGGGTGCGGTGAAAGGATGACGATGATCCACCACGACGGCTCCGAGCTGCACGTCCCGGACCAGTCCCCGGCGCCCGGCAGCGACGTCGAGGTCTTCCTGCGCACGTCGCCCGGCGTGCGGCAGGTGCACGTCCGGTCCGTCCTGGACGGCGAGCCGCGCTTCAGCGACGCCGTCGCCGAGCGCCGCGGCGACGAGCTGTGGTGGCGGGCCACGATCCCCGTGCACAACCCCGTCACGCCCTACCGGTTCCTGGTCGACGGAAACTGGTTCACCGCGACCGGTCTTGCGGGCCACGAGGTCGCGGACACGACGGACTTCAGGCTGGTGGCGCACCCCGCGCCGCCGGCCTGGATCCGCGACGCCGTCATCTACCAGATCTTCCCGGACCGGTTCGCCCGGTCGGCCGCGTACGCCGAGCGCGCCCTGCCCTCGTGGGCGGTGCCGTGCGGCTGGGACGCCCCGGTCGTCGGCCGCGGCGAGCTCACCAGCCGGCAGATCTACGGCGGCGACCTCGACGGCATCGCCGGCCGCCTGGACCACATCCAGTCCCTCGGCGCCGACACCGTCTACCTGACCCCGTTCTTCCCGGCCGGCTCCAACCACCGCTACGACGCGTCGACGTTCGACACCGTCGACCCGCTGCTCGGCGGCGACGCGGCCCTCGCCCGGCTCGCCGACGCGCTGCACGCCCGCGGGATGCGGCTCGTCGGCGACATCACCACCAACCACACCGGCGACGCCCACGAGTGGTTCCACGACCCGGCGGCCCGGGACCGCTACTACCACGCTGACGACGGCACCTACGCCTCCTGGTACGGGGTGCCGAGCCTGCCGAAGCTCAACTGGAACTCCACCGGGCTGCGCAAGGCGTTCGTCGACCCGTTGCAGCGCTGGCTGGAGCACCTCGACGGCTGGCGGGTGGACGTGGCCAACATGACCGGCCGGCACGGCACCGACGACCTCACCCACGAGGTGTCGCGGCTCGTCGCCCGCGCGGTGCGCGACGTGCGGCCCGACGCGATGCTCGTCGCGGAGCACGCCCACGGCGCGGGCGGCGACCTCGACCTCGGCGGCTGGCAGGGCACCATGAACTACGCCGGCTTCACCCGTCCACTGTGGACCTGGCTGCGCGGGCCGGACCTGGCGCTGCCGGACTTCCTCGGCGTCCCGGGCGGCGTGCCGACCCGCGGCGGCGACGCCGTCGTCACGGCGATGCGCGCCGTCTCCGCGAGCATGTCGTGGCGGTCGTGGACGCACTCCTGGACGGCGCTGAGCACCCATGACACCCCGCGCGTGCGGACCGTCGCCGGCGACCCCGGCCGGGTCGAGGTGGCCGCCGGCCTCCTCGCGACCCTGCCGGGCGTGCCCATGCTCTTCGCCGGCGACGAGATCGGCCTCACCGGCGCGTGGGGCGAGGAGTCCCGGCAGCCGATGCCGTGGCACGACGAGGCTGGCTGGGACCACACCACGCTGGCCCGCTACCGGGCGCTGCTCGGGCTGCGCCGCGACCACCCCGCGCTGCGGCACGGCGGGATGCGGGTCGAGCACGCCGACGCCGACACCATCGCGTTCTGGCGGGAGACCGCGTCGGAGCGCCTGCTGGTCTTCGCCCGCCGCGCGTTCGGCCCGCCGGTGCGCCTGCCCCTCACCGGTGCGGTCAACGTCTACGGCGGCGCCGCCGAGGCCCCGGCCGACGGGCCGACCTTCCAGGTTTGGCAATTCATGGCAACACCGATTGACCGACCGTGATGCCTTCCCTTCACTGACTGTCATGTCTCTGCGTCGTCTCGCGCTGCCCGCCGCCGCCCTGCTCGCGATCTGCCTGATCCCGGGCACGGCGGCGGCCTACACCACCGTCCACACCGGATCTGGCCGGCCCGCGCTCGCCCTGGCCGGCGGCCGCCTCTACGCCTCGTGGGCCGGCTCCACCTCCGGCACCTATGGCAAGCAGCTCATCATCGGCACGTCGGTGGACGGCGGGCGCACGTTCACCAAGGACAACAGCGTCGTCGAGCGCACCCCGGAGGGGGAGGGACCCGCCCTGAGCGCCGACGGTCCCGGCGTCCGGCTCGCCTGGTCCGCCGCCAACAACGGCAACACGCTGACGGTGGCGTACACCGGCGGCGCCGGCCTGCAGTGCCGGACCGCGCTGACCGGGGTGCGCACCGACCGCTCGCCGGCCCTCGCCGCCGACGGCGCCGGCATCCGCTGGATCGCCTGGACCGGCACCGACAGCCGGATCAACGTCGCCCGGCTATCCGGTGGATGCCCCGGCGGCTTCTCCCTGCAGGACCGGGTGACCCTCGCCGAGACCACGCCCTACGGCCCGGCGCTCGTGTTCGACGACTCCGGCGCGGAGAACGGCCTGCTCCTCGGCTGGACCGGCGCGGACGGGAGCATCAACCTCGGCACCGTCACGACCGGCTCGGCCGTGCTGACCAACCGCTCGACCGTGATCCAGCCCGGGCAGCAGCCGGCCACGGGCGGGCTCGGGCTCACGTCGCACCCGGCGGACCTCTACGTCTGGTTCCGCGCGACCGACGGGTCCGTGCGCCGCGGCTACTCCCAGGGCTGCCGGCCGACCTGCTTCTACGTGTACGCGTCGGAGCTGCAGTCGGCGTCCGCGGTCGGCGTGGGCACCGACGGCTTCCACGACACCATCGGCTACTTCGACGCGCGCGGGAAGCTCAACGTGGCCACCTATTGACAGGTTGGCTGCCTATTGCGGAGAGTTCGGTCGGGACTTATTTCAGGTCCTGAAGTTTTCGCTCTTCCCGCCCTCCGCCAGGGAGCACCCTTCATGGTCCCAACCCGACCGCTGCTCGCCCTGTCCGTCCTCGCCGCAGCCACCGTCGTCGGCCTGAGCGTGCCCAGCGCTCAGGCCGCCGCCACCAGCGTCCAGGTCTACTGGAGCTCCGAGTCCCGCACCGCCGGCTACGAACCGAAGAACGGCAACTGGTACACCAGCCCCGCCACGGGCCTCGCCGGGACGCCCTACCAGCTGTCCCGCCAGGCCGACGTGCCCGTCGTGGCGGCCGCCGGTACACCCACCATCACCGCGGACACGAACAACCGCTTCCAGACGATCCTCGGCGTCGGCTCCTCCCTCGAGGAGTCGACGGTCTACAACCTGTCCAGGATGAGCGCCGGCGCCCGCGACCGGGCCCTGCGCGCGCTCGTCGACCCGGCCACCGGCGCCGGCTTCAACGTCATCCGGATCACCTTCGGCACCAGCGACTTCACGTCGCACGACTTCTACACCTACGACGACGGCGCCGCCGACCCGTCGCTGTCGCGCTTCTCCATCCAGCGCGACATCGACTACGGCATCATCGCCACCGTCCGGCAGGCCCTCGCCATCAACCCCGACATCAAGGTGTTCGCGAGCGCGTGGTCGGCGCCGGGCTGGATGAAGACCAACAACGCCATCATCGGCGGCAGCCTCGTCACCGCCCAGATCCCGACCCTCGCGGCGTACTACCGGCGGGCGGTGCAGGCGTACACCGCGCAGGGCATCCCGATCCACGCGCTCACCCTGCAGAACGAGCCGCTGTTCTCCCCGCCGGACTACCCCGGCATGCTGGTCTCCGCGGACCAGGAGCGGCAGCTCGCCAAGGCGCTGCGCACCGAGCTGTCCGCCAACGGGCTCAGCACCCGCATCTGGGCCTTCGACCACAACTTCTCCGAGTCGGTCTCCTACGCCGCCGGCGTCCTGGGCTCGGCCGGTGCCCACTCCGACGCCTACTCCTCGGTGGACGGCATCGCGTTCCACGACTACGCGGGCGACCCGTCGGCGATGAGCACCGTGAAGGCGTCCTACCCCGACAAGGACATGCTGATGACCGAGCGGTCCGTGTGGGGCACCTCGGGCGCGGACCGGATCGTGCAGTACTTCCGCAACAACGCCACCCTGTACGAGGGCTGGGTCAGCATGCTCGACCAGAACCGCGCACCCGAACGCTGGTCCGGCTCGCCCGACCCGACGATGCTCGTGCAGAGCACCAGCAACCGCGACACGTTCTGGGGGCTGCCCGACTACAACATGGTCGCCCAGTTCTCGAAGTTCGTGAAGCCGGGCGCGCGGCGCGTCGCCACCGGCTACGGCAGCACCGGCAGCGTCACGAACGTCGCGTTCCTCAACCCCGACGGCACTCTCGTCACCGTCGTGGTCAACCAGACCGCCGCCGCGCAGGCATTCACGCTGCGGGTCGGCACCCAGCAGATCGCCAGCACCCTGCCGGCGAAGACCGTCGGCACGTACCTGTGGGCCGGCGCCGACAGCGGCACCCCGTCCACGCGGGTCGGGCCCATCACCGGCTACGGCGCCAAGTGCGTCGACGTCGCCGGCGCGGCCACCGCCAACGGCACGAAGATCCAGCTGTGGACCTGCAACGGCACCACCGCGCAGTCCTGGACCGTCGGCACGGACGGCACCCTGCGCGCCCTCGGCAAGTGCCTCGACGTGGCCGCCGCCAACTCCGCGAACGGCACCAAGGTCCAGCTGTACGACTGCAACGGCAGCGCGGCCCAGACCTGGTCCGCTCCCGGCGACGGCACGCTCCGGGCGCTCGGCAAGTGCCTGGACGCCACCGGGCCCAGCTCCGCCGACGGCACCCAGCTGCAGATCTGGGCGTGCGGGACGGGCCAGAACCAGCGCTGGACCCTGCCCGCCTGACAGGCTTTACCGGGTCAGGCGCGGGCCACGGCCGGCGTGCGCCTGACCCACCATTCGAACAGCAGCGTCGTGAACGGCGGGATCGACGCCGCCGCACCGGCCGCGAGCCGCGCGAAGCCCCACCGCTCCTTGACGGTCACCCACGCCAGCGCGGCCAGGTAGGCGACGAACATCGCGCCGTGGATCGGCCCGAACACCTTCACGCCGATCTCGTTCTCCACGACGACGTACTTGAAGAACATCCCGACCAGCAGGCCGAGCCAGGAGCAGGCCTCCCCGATCGCGGCGTACCGGAACACCCGCGCGGCATTGTTGTCCACCGCGACAGCCTGCACCTCGCCGCGGACCCGGGCCGCGACCGGTCACCTCCGCGGTGACCGGCCTCACGCCGCTGCCGCCGGGCCTTTGGCGTGCGCCCGGACGTCAGCGGGGTGTGGCGTTGTGCATCCGGATCGCGCTGAACCGCAGCGTGCTGACCACGACCGCGTCCCAGAACGGCCACAGGACCGGCAGCACCCTGAGCTGGATTCCGGCGGCGGCGTGCAGGGCGAGGAGGTCACCGACCGGCTCGGGCGGCCCGAGCGGCACCACCGGCTCGACGGCGACGTGCGCGTGGTCGCCCAGCGGCCGGAACGGCGCCGCCGGCAGCCGGTACGCGTACACGCGCGCGGTCCGGATCGCCTCGAGCCAGCCGTACTCGACGGCGTGCACCCGCTCGCCGCAGCCCGGGCCGAGGATGCGGTCGCGGTCGTCGCCGGTCGTCTCCGGCCCGGCCCACGCCATCGCCCGCGGGCACTGCCGCGGGAACCAGTAGTCGGGCGACCGCCTGTCGTCGACGGCCCACACGTAGGGCTCGGTCTCCCGTGCGGTCGCCGCCACGTGCGGCACGAACCTGGTGATCGTCGGGTCCTCGGAGAAGTGCAGCACCTGCCCGGGCTCGGGCCGCATCAGCCGTCCTCCTTCGATCCGCCGTGGTGGCGGTGGTAGTGCCGGGCGACGCGGGCGCGGTTGCCGCACCCGTCGGAGCACCACTCCCGGCGGGGATGGTTGCGGATGAAGTACAGCACGCAACCCGGCGCGCGGCAGGCCCGCAGCAGCGCCCGGTCCGGGCCGGCGAACAGCGCCACCGCCTCCTCCGCGATCGCGGCCACCGCGGCGAGCGCCGGGGCGTGCGCCGTCCGCACCGCCCGCTCCGGACCGCCGTTGTCGTCGTCGGGGTCGGGCCAGTGCAGCTCCGACCATGAGGGGGCGCGGGCGCAGGCGCGGTTGACGACGGTGACCGCGGTGGCCAGATCCCCGGCGGACGGCCCGGCCGGCTCCCGGTCGTCGCCGGTGGCCGCGGCGGCCAGCACGCGCAGGGCGTCGCGGAGGTCGCGCAGCTCGGCGACGGCCTCCCACCCGGCGATGCCGACTCCCGCTGCGTCGGGGGCATGGGGGTGTGCCTCCCTCAGCCAGCGTGCGGCGGCGGCCGGGTCGGCGATCGTGTCGTGCACGCCGTCACGGTCCGCCCGGACGGTGTTCATCAGCTCGACCGGCAACGGCTCCACGTCCTAATGGTAAGGCATTGCGGAAACCATTTGGTCGTGTACTAATGGATGGAGGAGCAGGCATCCGTTAGGAAGGTGGTCAGCGGTGTTCCATGCAGGGGAGCTCAGCGTCCAGGAGCGGGCCGGCGTGCGGTTCGAGGCGGCCCGGCTCAGCGGCATGCTCGCGCCGGGCGGGCTGAGCCGGGGTGCGGGCGGGTGGCTGGCGGAGCGGACCCTCGCCGCGCTCACCGGCCGCGACCGCGACGGCCGACTCTGGGTCTCGGCGCTGACCGGCCCGCCCGGGTTCCTGGCCGGGCTCGGGCAGACGCTGCGGGTGGCGGCGGTGCCCGCGCCCGGCGACCCGCTCCACGACCTCCCCGCCGGCCAGCGGGTGGGCCTGATCGCGATCGACTTCGCGACCCGCCGCCGGATGCGGGTCAACGGCACCCTGACCGGCGCCCTGACCGGCACTGCGGGCGGCCTGATCGTCGACGTCGCCGAGGCGTTCGGCAACTGCCCCCAGTACATCCACCCCCGGCGCCTCATGAGTGCGACGGCGCCGGGCGGGGCGGTGCCCGGGACGTTCACGGTGGCGGAGGCGCTCACGGCGGACGGCGAGGCCACGATCCGCGGCGCCGACACGTTCTTCCTCGGCACCACGCACCCCGACCGCGGCGCCGACGCCTCGCACCGGGGTGGGCCGCGCGGGTTCCTGCGGGCCGGCGACGGCGGGCTGTGGTGGCCGGACTATCCGGGCAACAACATGTTCAACAGCCTCGGCAACCTCGCCACCGACCCGTCCGCGGCCCTGCTGGTGCCCGACTTCGCGACCGGCCGCACGCTGCAGCTGTCAGGCACCGCGGCCGTCGAGTGGACCGAGCCGGGCACCGGCGCACCCGACGAGGTGACCGGCCGCCGGGTCCGCTTCCACCCGGCGGCCGTCGTCACCGGCGAGCACCCCGCGCTCGTCGCCGCGGCGGACGCGCCCGACCCGCGCGGGGTCAGGCGCTGACGACCGGCCACGCGTAGGCGAGGAGCGCGAACGCGGCACCGAGGATCGCCAGGTTGAAGCCGCGGGACGGCACCGGCAGCGCCGCGACGGCGAGCAGGATGATGGCGACGAGATAGAGGACGGCCTGTGCCGACATGGGGAACCTCCGGTGGGGGGAACGGTTGAGCAAGCGGGTTCCCGAGGCCGCCGGAGCCGAAACACCCGCTGGCACGTATCCGGGATTCGCGCCGCTCCCCGCGGACCTACCGTCTATCTCAACAACGCGGCACGCCAACACAGCAACCAGGGGAGATGGACATGAGCGACTACGAGACCGGCGACACGGGCCACGACGGCGGCGACACCTACGGCAACTACGAGGCCGGGCAGGACCACCAGTCCCTCGACCAGCTGCACCAGGTCGACGCCAGCGAGAGCAACTACGACAACCAGTTCAACGTGTACGAGCAGGACCACGCGTCGGCCGAGTCGACCTCGTTCGACCAGGGCCACCAGGTGTCCTACACCGACCCGAGCGGCGCGCACTACGAGGAGTCGGACTTCACCTCGTACGACCACTCCGCCGCCGAGACCGACCACATCTTCGCCGCCGAGGGCTCCGAGTCGGCGTCCTCCAGCGAGTTCCACCAGCTCGACGCCCTCCAGGCCCGCCTCGACTCCGCCTTCACCTCGATGACCGAGATCAACGGCGGCAACGGCGGCGGCACCGCCGAGCTCGGCGTCGCCTCGAACTAGCAGCACCGCAACCCCCCTGGCGCGCGGCCGGCCACCGACGGTGGCCGGCCGTAGCCATGTCAGAGGGCGGCGAGCAGGCGGTCCACCTCGTCGGTCGTCGTGTAGTGGTAGATCCCGGCGCGCACCGCCCCGCCGGTCTCGCGCAGGCCCATCGCGGTGAAGTACTCGGCGGCGTAGTAGTCGCCGGAGAAGACGCAGATGCCCTGGTCGCCCAGGCGGGCCGCGGTCGTCGCCGGGTCCTCGCCGGCGACCCGGAAGGACACCGTCGGGCAGCCACCGGCCGGCGCGGGCAGCACCCGCACCGCGGGCATCGACCACAGGCCGTCGAGGAGCCGTTCGAAGAGCAGCGTCTCGTACGAGTGGACCGCCGCCATCGAGCGCAGCACGCGCTCCCGGCGCGGCCGCGACGCGGCGCCATCGAGCGCCCCGGCGTCGTTGAGCACCCCAGCGTTGTCGGGCGCCCCAGCGTTGTCGGGCGGCCCGGCGTCGTCGAGGGTCGCCAGGAAGTCGACCGCCGCTGTGAAGCCGGCGAGGAGCTCGAAGCTCGGCGTGCCCAGCTCGAACCGCTCCGGCACCGCGTCGGACGACGGCAGCAGCTTCAGCATCGCCGTCCGCTCCCACTGCGCCGGCGCCGCCACGCAGGCGGCCAGGTGCGGCCCGGACCACTTGTAGGCGCTGGTGACGTAGTAGTCGGCGCCGAGCGCGGCCACGTCGACCGGCAGGTGCGCGGTCGCGTGCACCCCGTCGACGTGGACGACGGCGCCGAAGGCGTGCGCGAGCGCGGCGATCGCGGGCACGTCGGGGACGGTGCCGATGGCGTTGCTGGCCGCGGTCACCGCCACGACCCGGGTCCGCGCGTCGACGAGCGGCTCGAACGCGGAGACGGGCAGCGCGCCGGTGGCCGGGTCGAACGCCGCCCACCGCACCTCCACGCCCATCGCCGACGCCAGCTGCACCCACGGCCGCACGTTGGCGTCGTGGTCGAGGCGGGTCACGACGACGTTGTCGCCGGGCTCCCAGGTCCCGGCGAGCCCGCGGGCGACGGTGTAGACCAGCGTGGTGGCGCTCTGCCCGAACACGACCCCCGCGGGGTCGGCGCCGAGGAGGTCACCGGCGGCGGCGCGGGCCGCGTCGACGATCGCGAGGGCGCGCCGGCCCGGCGCGAACGCGGTCGTCCGGTTGCTCACCGCACCGCCGAGGACACCGGCGACGGCCCGCGCCACCGGCTCCGCGACCAGCGTGCCGGCGGCACCGTCGAAGTGGGCGTACCCCTCGGCGAGCGCCGGGTGGGCCTGTCGGATCCGTGCTACGTCGAACGGCATACGGCGACGATAGCGGCCTCGCGGACGGTGGCCTCGATCGCCGCCTGCCCGTCTGCGTCGAGCGCCGCCACCGCCGCCGGGTACGCCTCCGACAGGTCGACGAGCACGTCCAGCACGATCTCGTCGACGAGCGGGCCGGCGCCGACCGTCGACTGGCCGGCGCCGACCTTCGACCGGGCGCTCGCCACCCGCGGCCCGTTGACCAGCCCGGCGGCGACCCGCGCGAGGTCGGCGAACGGGATCCGGGCGTGCGGGTCCCACGGCAGGCTCTCGCCGAACCGCTGCTCGTCGAACTCGGCGATCTTCACCTTGACGACGGTCCGGTCCTGCGGGCCGAGCGCCGCGTCGGGTCGCAGCACGACCCCTTCGGCGAGGTTCCCTTCCAGCGGCGGCAGGTGGTGTACGAGCGGCAGCCGCGTCTGGAACCTGGTCGGCACGGCGTCGACGGACGCCCGGGTGCCGTGCCCGAGCAGCGGCACCACGTCGAGACCGGCCTCGGCGGCGACCCGGGCGGCTCCGGCGTACGTCCGGTAGACGCCGGCGTCGTCGGGACGCTCGTGGTCGAGGACGTCGAAGACGGCGAACCGCACGTCGGGGGCGTACCAGACGCCGGTCTGCACCGCGGTCGCGCCAGGCGCCGGCGGCACGTCCGGGTGCGGGTAGTGGCCGCCGTAGAGCTCGCCGTACACCCGTACCGTGGCCGCCCCCTCGGCAAGAGCGGACCGGGCCGCCTGCTCGAGCGCGGGGCGCAGCAGCTGCCAGCCGAAGAACGGCTCGTCGCCGTCCAGCCACGCCTTGCGCTTGCCGACCTTCGTCACGCGGCCGTCCGACACGATCACCAGCTGTGCGCCGTGGACCTTCTCGGTGACGATCCACGGCCCGCCGCCGGACCGGCCGCTGCCGAGCTGCCGGGCGGTCGGGATCTTCGGGTACGCCACGTGCCGCATGCGCAGCAGTATCGCGACCCGGACCTGCCGCGGTCTCGGGGTTTTCCGGGACGCGCTTGTGTGTGTCTTGCCCTTGCGTTGCTTTACGTGGCGCTGATGACGCCGCCGTGCGTTGCTTTACGTGGCGCTGATGACGCCGCCGTGCGTTGCTTACGTGGCGCTGATGACGCCGCCCCACAGGAGGGCGACGATGATGCCGCCGACGGCGGCGCGGTAGTAGACGAACGTGGCGATGGAGTTGCTGGCGACGAACTTCAGCAGCCAGGCGATCGACGCGTACGCGACGACGAAGCTGACGACCGTGCCGATCGCGGCCGGGCCCCAGCCGACGGTCTCGCTGACCTCACCGGCGCGCTGCACGCCCTCCAGGATGCCGGCGGCGGCGAGGGCGGGGATGCCGAGGAAGAACGACAGCCGGGTGGCGGTGACCCGGTCGAGGTGCCGCAGCAGGCCGACGCTGATCGTCGCGCCGGACCGGGACACGCCGGGGATCAGGGCGATGCACTGCGCCAGCCCGATGATCAGCGCGTCCTTCCAGGTGAGGTCGGCCTCGCCGACCTTCTGCGTGGCGAGGTGCTCGGCGATGACCATGACGAGGCTCCACACGACCAGCGCCCCGGCGACGAACCACAGGCTGCGCAGCTCGCCCTCGATCAGGTCCTTGAACAGCAGGCCGATGACCGCGATCGGCAGCGACCCGATGATGACGTTGATCGCCATCTTCCAGCCGGTCTCCTGGCGCGCCTCGGCGCTGCGCAGGCCCTTCACGAACCCGGTGATGAACCGGACGATGTCGGTGCGGAAGTAGATGATCGCGGCGATGATCGCGCCGACCTGGATGACCGCGGTGAACGCCGTGACGCCCTTGTCGTCGATCGGGATGCCCATCAGCTTCTCGGTGATGGTCAGGTGTCCCGTGGAGGAGACCGGGAGGAACTCGGTCACGCCCTCCACGACGCCGAGCACGACCGCTTGCCAGATCTCCACGGGACCCTCCTTCGTGCCGCCGACGTCCGCACGATCCTAGGCGGACCCGCCCGGCCGCCGCGCTCAGGTCCCGGGCGTGGCGTCCGCGGCGCGGCGCCGGGTGCCGCGCTCGGGTTCCTCGCGTGGCGTCCTCGCGTGGCGTCGTTGCCTGACGTTCTTGCGCGGCGTCCTTGTGTTGCGTCCTTGCGCGGCGCCGTGTGGCGTTGCGCTCCGGTGGCGGGCGGGGTGCCGCGCTCAGGTACGGGCGCGGCGTGCCGATCGTGGCGGTCATGACTGGCACAGCAGTGATCAGCGCCGACAGGGTCGCCGCCGTCGTGCTCGGCATGGAGGTCGACCGGCGCACCGCCGACCGGGAGCAGGCCGAGGCCGCCGAGCGCGCCGCCGTCGAGCTCGGCCGCGACGACCTCGCCGCCCGCGCCCGGCTCGTCATCGCCGACGCCCTCGCCCGCGGCGGGGAGCTGACCGCGTCCGCGCCGCTGCTGCACGAGGTCCACCGGTGGGCGGTCCTCGAGAACGACCAGTACGTCCTCGCGCGCACCCACTTCCTGCTGTCGATCCTGCACACCTGCCTCGGCGACAACGCGCAGGCGCGGCGGCACGCGCTGATGTCGGTGGACCACCTGCCGGACCACGTACCGCCGCTGATCCGCGGCGCGCACCTGGTCATCCTCGCCCTGTCCGTCGACGTGGTGTCGCGGGCCGACGCCGCCCCCTACCACGCGGAGGCGCTCGACATCGCCGCGGCCGCCGGCGACCACGAGCTGAGCCGTTCGGTGCTCAACAACATGGCGTACGCGGCGTACCAGGCGGGCGACGCGGCCGCCGCGGGCGAACTGGTCGAGCGGATGCGCCGTCTGGTCGAACGGACCGGCGTGCAGCTGCGCCCGCCGGACCTGGACACGGTCGCCCGCGTACAGCTGCTGCAGGGCCGGTTCGAGGAGGCCGAGCGCACCCTCCTGCCCCTGGTCGACCCCGCCTCCACCCGCCGCGACGCGGAAGGCAACATGCTGCCCGAGGTGCTGCTGACCCTCGCCGAGGCGCAGCGGCTCGCCGGCGCGCTCGACCGCGCCAGGGCCACCGTCGACCGGTGCCGAGCCCTGAGCGAGCAGCGCGGCATGGTCGACGTCGGCGCGAGGGCCCGCCGCGAACTGGCCCGCCTCCACGCCGCGAGCGGCCGTTTCCGGGAGGCGTACGTAGAGCAGTGCCGCTACGACGAGGAGTCCCAGGCGCTCCGCTCCGCCGAACGGGAGGAGCAGGCCCGCCTCGCACAGCTGGTGTTCGAGAGCCGCGAAGGCCAGCGCGAGACGGTCCGCTTCCGCGAGATGGCGCTGCGTGACGCGCTGACCGGCCTGTACAACCGGCGGTTCGTCGACGCGCAGCTGCCCGCCCTGCTCAGCCGCGCCGAGCAGCGCGGCGAGGCCGTGTCCGCGGCCCTGGTCGACATCGACTTCTTCAAACGGATCAACGACACCCTGTCGCACGAGGTCGGCGACCTGGTCCTGCAGCGCGTCGCCTCCGTCATGGCCGGCGCCGTCGACGAGCCCGCCACGGTGGCCCGGCTCGGCGGCGAGGAGTTCGTGATCGTGCTGCCCGGCGCCGGCGCGGAGGAGGCGGTCGCCCGCTGCGAACGGGTCAGGTCCGCCATCCAGCGCCACCCGTGGCCCGAACTGACCGGCGACCTGCCGGTGACGGTGAGCATCGGCGTGTCCAGCACCCCCGACGGCCGAATCACTTCGGCCGCCCTGCTCAGCCAGGCCGACCGCAACCTGTACGCGGCGAAACGCTCCGGCCGCAACCGCGTCCTCGCCGACCCCTCCTGACCCCGTTTCCGGCGCCGCGCAACCCTTACCATCAGAGCGGCCGAACGCGGCACCGACGACGCGGCCGGACCATCTGGTTTCGACGGAGCGTGGCGATCCTGTGACGAGATTGAAGATCGATTAGGTGGTCGGAGGTACGGTTGCATGAAAGCGGAGCCGCACCGCCCCGACGTCGACGTGCGGCCCCCGCTACGACCATCCCGGCGTCCGACGACCGTCGACCGAGCGACCTGACCCGCCCGCTCACCCGCGCCCGCCCGCGCGCGTGACCGGGGGGGTTTGCCCGCCTGGCCGCGCGACCCGGACCCGACGCACGACCTGACCCGCCGCACGACCTGACCCGCCGCACGACCTGACCTGGCACATGACCTGACCCGGCATACGACCTGACCTGGCACATGACCTGACCCGGCCGGGGCTTGGCGCGTCTGGTGGCTGGTGCGGTGCTCGACAGGCTGCGCCGCCAACACCAGCCCCGCTCCGGCCCGCAGTCACGCCTGAACCAGGCTCCGGATGCCGTTGCCCGGTCGCGCACCCTCAGCCGGTCGCGCACGCTCGGCATGGAGCGCGACCCTGGCCGGGCACGCGCCTCAGCCGGGCACGCGCCTCAGCCGGGCACGCGACCCTGGCTGGGCGCGGGACTGGACCGAGCGCGGGGCTGGACCGGGCACGGTACCGGCCAGGGCACGCGACCCCGGCCGACGCGACCGGGCGCGTGGGCCGGCCGGGGCGCCCGGGTGCGTGGGGAGGTGTCAGCCGCGCTTGGTGACGGCCTTGCGGTAGTCGGAGTTGAGGCGGCCGATGAGGGTGAGCGGGATGCCCTTGGGGCAGACGGTGGTGCACTCGCCGGTGTTGGTGCAGCCGCCGAAGCCCGCCTCGTCGTGGGCTGCCAGCATGCCGACGACGCGGGTGTCGCGCTCGGGCTGGCCCTGTGGCAGCAGGCCGAGGTGGCCGACCTTCGCGGCGGTGAAGAGCATCGCGGAGCCGTTGGGGCACGCGGCGACGCACGCGCCGCAGCCGATGCAGGTCGCGGCCTCGAAGGCGGCGTCGGCGTCGGCCTTCGGCACGGGGGTGGCGTGGGCGTCGGGGGCGGCGCCCGTGGGGGCGCTGATGTAGCCGCCGGCCTGAATGATGGTGTCGAAGGCGCCGCGGTCGACGACGAGGTCCTTCACGACCGGGAACGCGGCGGCCCGCCACGGCTCGACGTCGATGGTTTCGCCGTCCTTGAAGTGGCGCATGTGCAGCTGGCATGTGGTGGTGGCGCGCGACGGGCCGTGTGCTACGCCGTTGATCATCATGCCGCACATGCCGCAGATGCCCTCGCGGCAGTCGTGGTCGAACGCGATGGGCTCCTCGCCTTCGAGGATCAGGCGCTCGTTCAGAACGTCCAACATCTCCAAAAATGAGGCGTCGGGCGAAATATCCGTAACGTCGTAGGTGACCATGCGGCCGCGGGAGGAAGGGCCGGTCTGGCGCCAGACGCGCAGCTTGAGGTTCATTACTTGTAGCTCCGCTGGCTCGGGTGGACGTATTCGAAGTCGAGCGCTTCCTTGCGCAGCACCGGCGGCTCCCCGGTCCCGGTGAACTGCCACGCCGCGACGTACGAGAACTCGTCGTCGTGCCGCAGCGCCTCGCCGTCCGGGGTCTGGCTCTCGGCGCGGAAGTGCCCGCCGCACGACTCCGCGCGGTGCAGCGCGTCGACGCACATGAGCTCCGCGAGCTCGAAGAAGTCCGCGACCCGGCCGGCCCGCTCCAGGTTCTGGTTCAGCGTCTCGCCGGTGCCCGGCACCTTCACCCGCGTCCAGAACTCCTCGCGCAGCGACCGGATGAGGCTGATCGCCTTGGTGAGGCCCTCCTCGGTGCGCTCCATGCCGCAGTACTCCCACATGATGTGGCCGAGCTCGCGGTGGAAGGAGTCGACGGTACGGTCGCCGTCGACGGCAAGCAGTGCGGCGATGCGCTCCGAGACGGCGGCGTGGGCCGCGGCCACGTCCGGGTGGGATGCGGAGAGCGCGGGGAACGGGCCGGAGGCCAGGTAGTCGTTGATGGTGTTGGGCAGGACGAAGTAGCCGTCGGCGAGGCCCTGCATGAGCGCGGACGCGCCGAGCCGGTTCGCGCCGTGGTCGGAGAAGTTGGCCTCACCCACCACGAACAGGCCGGGGATCGTCGACTGCAGGTCGTAGTCGACCCACAGCCCGCCCATCGTGTAGTGCACAGCTGGATAGATGCGCATCGGGGTGATGTACGGGTCGTCGCCGGTGATCCGCTCGTACATCTCGAACAGGTTGCCGTACTTGGCCTCCACGGCGTCGCGGCCGAGCCGGGCGATCGCGTCGGCGAAGTCGAGGTAGACGCCGAGGCCGCCGGGGCCGACGCCGCGCCCCTCGTCGCAGACGTTCTTCGCGGCGCGGGAGGCGATGTCGCGCGGGACGAGGTTGCCGAACGACGGGTAGATCCGCTCGAGGTAGTAGTCGCGCTCGTCCTCGGGGATCTCGGCGGGGACGCGGTCGTCGCCGGCGCGGACCGGCACCCACACCCGGCCGTCGTTGCGCAGCGACTCGCTCATCAGCGTGAGCTTGCTCTGGTGCGTGCCGGACTCGGGGATGCACGTCGGGTGGATCTGCGTGTAGCAGGGGTTGGCGAACAGCGCGCCCTTGCGGTGCGCCCGCCACGACGCGGTGACGTTGCAGCCCTTGGCGTTGGTGGAGAGGAAGAAGACGTTGCCGTAGCCGCCGGACGCGAGGACCACGGCGTCGGCGAACTCGGTCGAGATCTCGCCGGTGACCAGGTCGCGCACGACGATGCCGCGGGCCTTGCCGTCCACCACGACGAGCTCGAGCATCTCGTGGCGGGTGTGCATCTCGACGTTGCCGAGCGCGACCTGCCGCTCCAGGGCCTGGTAGGCGCCGAGCAGCAGCTGCTGGCCCGTCTGGCCGCGGGCGTAGAAGGTCCGTGACACCTGGGTGCCGCCGAAGGAGCGGTTGTCCAGCAGGCCGCCGTACTCGCGGGCGAAGGGCACGCCCTGCGCGACGCACTGGTCGATGATGTTCACCGAGACCTGCGCCAGTCTGTACACATTGGACTCGCGGGCGCGGAAGTCGCCGCCCTTCACCGTGTCGTAGAACAGCCGGTAGACGGAGTCGCCGTCGTTGCGGTAGTTCTTCGCGGCGTTGATGCCGCCCTGCGCGGCGATCGAGTGGGCGCGGCGCGGGCTGTCCTGGTAGCAGTACGACCGGACCTTGTAGCCGGCCTCGGCGAGCGTCGCGGCCGCGGAGCCGCCGGCGAGACCGGTGCCCACGACGATGACGGTCAGCTTGCGGCGGTTGGCCGGGTTGACCAGCTTGGCCGCGAACTGGCGGCGCTCCCAGCGGGTCTCGATCGGCCCGTCGGGCGCCGCGGTGTCGGCGATCGGGTCGCCCTCGCTCCAGTAGTTCACTTGACCGCTCCGATCAGCACGGCGAACGGCACCGACAGGTAGCCGACGACGAGGACGACGGACAGGACGAGGGCGATCGCGCGGGCCCGTCGCTCACCGCGCGGCGTCTGCTGGCCGAGGGTGCGCAGCGCGCTGAAGATGCCGTGCCGCAGGTGGAAGCCGACGGCGACGATCGCCAGGGTGTAGAAGAGCGTCACGTACCAGCGCGCCGGCGCGAAGTCCGCGACCACGTTGCCGTACGGGTGCTGGGCGTCGCCGACCGGGTTCACCGTGCCGGTGGTGAGGTCGAGGATGTGGAACACGACGAACAGCAGGATGATGACGCCACCCCACCGCATCGTGCGGGCCGCGTAGCTGCCCTGTACCTTGGGGCGGTGCGCGTAGCGGACCGGGCGGGCGAGCCTGGCCCGCCGGGCGAGGACCACCGCGGCCGCGATGTGGCCCACGACGGCGAGGGTGAGCCCGCCGCGCTGGATCCACAGGTACCAGGTGTTCGGCAGCAGCGGGGTGCCGATGTCGCGCAGCCAGTGGGCGTAGTGGTCGAACGCGTCCGCGCCGACGAAGATCTTCAGGTTGCCGGCCATGTGCGCGAACAGGAACAGCACGAGCAGCAGGCCGGTGCCCGCCATGAGGAGCTTCAGGCCGACGGACGACCTGCGCTTCTTCGGTTTCATGGGCGCCGCGATGGGCTTGACCGCTGTATCTACCGCCACGCGTTCGACGGTAAGGACCGCCATTTTCATTCGTCCAATGCATGAAGCACTCAGTCTCGATAGCCGTAGGCTATGAGCGTGCAGCTGCAACAGCTCCGATACTTCGTGTCAGTGGCCGAATCGGGACATTTTACGCGTTCGGCCGAGGCGCTGGGAGTGAGCCAGCCGACACTGAGTAAACAAATTCACACGCTTGAGGCGACGCTCGGCGCACCCCTGTTCGACCGCTCCCGGGGCGGCGTCATGCTCACCACCGCCGGCGAGACCCTGTTGCCGCTCGCCCGCCGGATGGTCGCCGACGCCGACGCCGCCCGCGACGCCGTGCAGGAGGTCGTCGGGCTGCGCCGCGGCCGGGTCCGCCTCGGCGCCACACCCAGCCTGTGCACGTCCCTCGTCCCGGCGGTGCTGCGCCGCTTCCACGCCGCCCATCCCGACATCGCCCTGCACGTCGACGAGGGCGGCTCCCAGGACCTCGTCGCCGGGCTCGTCGCGCACCAGCTCGACCTGGCCCTCATCGTCGCCTCCGCGCACGGCACCGACCCCGCCCTCGACGTCGTGCCGTTCCTGCGCGAGGACCTCGTGGTCGCCTCAGTGCACCAGCTGCCGACGATGCTCACCCTCCGCGAGCTGCGCGACACCCCGATGGTGATGTTCCGCATCGGGTACGACCTGCGCGACGTCACCATCGAGGCCTGCCGGCGGGCCGGGTTCACGCCGCGGTACGCGGTCGAGGGCGGCGAGCTCGACGCGGTCCTCGCGTTCGTCGAGGCGGGCCTCGGCGTCGCGCTCGTGCCCAGCATGGCCCTGGTGAACCGGCCGCTGCTGCGCGCCACGCCCCTCGCCGCGCCCGGTGTGCACCGCACCATCGCCCTCGCCAACCCGCGCGGCGCCGTGCTGTCCCACGCGGCGCGAGCACTGCGCGCGATGCTGCTGGAACAGACCGTGCAGACCCCCGGGGTGCGGCGCGTGCAAGCGCTAGAGTCCCCGTCAACCGAGGTCAGGGGGAGGCCGGGGTGAACGATTTCCACGTCGATCCGAGCGGGATGCGGGCACTGAGCGGGATGCTCGCGGGGGCTGGCGGCGACGCCCGGGACACGCTCGTCTACACGCGACGGCACTGCTCGCTCAGCTGGGACCGCCGCGGGCTGCTGATGCTCGTCGCCGACCCGCACGGCAAGGCCTACGACCGGGTCACCACCGCCCTCGGCCGGCTGCGGGACCTCAGCGACGGCGCCGCCGGCCAGGTCGCGCTGGCCGCCGGCGGCTATGTGGCGGCCGACCACACCGCCGCGGCCGCGCTCGACGCCACCTATGCCGGCGCCACCGACCCGCGAGGGCTGCGCGGCACGCTGCACCAGTCACGGCCCGACCTGCTGCCGTCGCGGACCCCGTTCGCCCATGCCGCTCCTGTACTGGCAGCGCCCGTCTACGAGCCGCAGACCGACGCGTTCACGCTCAACCCGCTCACCGACCTGCTCAGCCCCGCCGCGTGGATCCGGCAGGTCGCGGTCTGGCTGTTCGGGGTCGACCCGTTCGAGCCGTGGCTCACCGCGTACAGCGGCGACTGGCGGGCCTATGAGCACTGCATGCACGCGTGGCCGCACATCGGCGCCGCCGCCGGCACGATCGGCGGCAACCTCGTCACCGGCGCCGCCGACGTCACCGCCGTCTGGGGCGGCAACGCCGCCGAGGCCGAGCAGGAGTTCCAGCTGCTGCTCGGCGGCGCCGCGACCGCCCTCGGCCCGGCCTGCGCCGAGTATGCGCGGCTCTACCCGCTCGCCGTCGACGCGTGCCGGCAGCTGTACGAGGCGACCGGCGGCCTCGTCGAGCAGCTCATCGACGCGCTCATCATCGTCAGCGTCGCCGGCGTCGTCGGCACCGCCACGATCGAGACCGGCATCGGCGCCCTCACCGGCTACGCCACCGTCGGGTTCTACACGTGGCAGGCCATCCGCCTCTATCAGGAGATCTCCCGGCTGTATGGGGCTGCCGAGACCACGTTCCGCCTGATCGCGGCCCAGATCGAGGCGGTGCGGGCGGGCGCCGAGGTGACCCGCCTGCCGTCCCTGCCGCCGTACCACCACCCGGCGGTCCCGCGATGACCGCCGACCCGGTGGCGCGGGCGATCCTGCGCCGCCTGGCCGAGCTGCGCCCGCCGGACGACCCGTTGCACGCCTTCGCCACGACCGTCCTGTCGGGCGAGGCGACCCTGCGCGCCGCCGCCACCCACCCCGCCTTCACCGAAGCCTTGGAAGCCACGCTCGAGACCACGCTCGAGGCCGCCCTTGACGAGGCCCGGCGGACCGTCCCCGAGCGAGGCGAGGCGCGAGGCTGAGCGGGCGCGCCACGGGTCAGGAGTGATGGACGACGGCGTGACCGGTGTCGACGTTGACGGTGATGGTGCGCGGGGACGACTCGTCGCGGACGACGTCCACATCGGACAGACCACGGTCGCTGCGGACCGCGTACGTGGCGCCGGCCGGGACCCGCACGTCGACCTCGCCGGTGTCGACGGTGGCCACGACGTCGGTGGGGGAAGTGGCGTGGGTGAGCTCGATCCGGCCGGAGTCGACGACCACGCGGTAGGTGGCGCCGCGCAGCCCCGACCCGGTGACCTCGCCGGATTCGACCACTGCGGACGCGTCACCGGCCAGGTCCCGCAGCGTCACCTCGCCGTCGTCGATGCGGATCTCGGTACGGGTCGCCGCCGGCACCGTCACGGTCAGCGTGACCTCGCAGCGCCGGCAGCCCGTGGATGTCAGCTCCAACCTGCCCGCCTCCATGCGATGCGCCGCCTGCGGCGCGGCCCGGCCGCTCGGCCATCGCCGCCGCTCGACCACGGTCACCGGCCCGTCACCGGTCTTGACCGTGACGTTCACCGCGTCGCCGGTGACGACGAGCGCCGCGACGGGCTCCTCGACCCGGTACTGCCGCGACGCCGTCTCCCGCGGCCCGAACCCGCACCCGGCAACGGACACCAGCAGCAGCACCGCGACCGCAGCGGCGGGAACAGCACGCATCGTCGTCCTCCAGGATCCCCGGACACCAGGATGTCGAGGCCCACAGCCTCCCCCGAATCACCCGGCAACACATGCGGGTTCCTCACTGAACCTGCCCCTAGGGGTCGACCGACCAGAACCCACCCAGCACCGTCGGTTTGTGAACCACAGCGACAACTGAGGCGCCGACGGCCAGTGCGACGTGGACGGGTTGTAACCAACGACGGCGGGTGCGGCGTCGGCGGTTGGTGTGATGTGGATGGGTTGTGAAAGCCAACGACGGTGTGGAAGCACCGAATGACGCCCTCGACGGCGCTGGACCATCTGGATCGGCGAACCCGCACGCGGACCGCAACACAACGACAGCCGACCCGCAGGCGGATTCACAGATCGAAGACGACCCCGGCGGACAAGCTGCGACCACGACCGGTTGCCGGGCGCGGGCACCACAGTCGCAACGCCGGTCTCCGTGCCGTCGGCTTGATCAAAGGACGACTGCGGCCGCCATCACGACCGCTTCCGTCCTCCGATCATCGCGCCGCTGGGCGCCGAGCTGGGCTGTGTCGCTGGCGCCGCGGTGTTGGTGCGACCTTGGCCGGGTCGCGTAACTCCCTGCCGCTGCCGGCGGGTGGTGCCGGGGACTCACCGCACCGACAAATGGGGAAATGTCGAATAGATCCAGGCGCTTGCGCCTGGATTACCCGGAGAGGCACCAAAGAGAAGCCCCGGGAGAGGCTCCAGGAAGGGATTCCAGGGAGACGGGTGAGAGAAGCGCCGCCTGGCCGTCGCGCCCTGTGGACAACGCGGTGCTTGTGGACAACGGCTCACAGCGAAGGGTCGATGTGGATCTTCGGAGCGGCGCCCCACGCGGCCGGCCGGGCGGGGGACAGGGCGGACGCCGCTTCCGACAGGCCGATCGTCGCCGCGACCAGGGGCCGCGGGTCGACGGCACCGGAGGCGAACAGCTCGACGGTGCCGGCCAGCCCGCCGGACGCGCTGAGCACGCCGACCGCGGTCACGTCCTTCAACGCGAGGGTCCGCGAGTCGAGCAGGCTCGGCGTGCCGGACAGCCCGATGTACACGACCCGGCCGCCCGGCTCCACGAGGTCGAGCGCGGCCGCCGGCGACGTCGCCGCGTTGGAGGCGTCGACGACCGCGTCCCAGCGCAGCGCCGGCAGCGTGGCGGCGGTCCACACCGCGCCGCAGCCGAGCCCGCGGGCGAACTCGACCGACGCGGCCGTCACACCCAGCAGGTGCACCTCGACGCCCTGCGCGGCGGCGATCTGCGCGACGAGCAGCCCGATGGTGCCGGGCCCGAGGACGAGCAGCCGTTCGCCGGCCCGGACGCCGGCGCCGCGGACCGCGCGCAGGGCGTTGCCGCCGGGCTCGACGAGCGCGCCGAGCGCCGGCCCGACCTGCGGCGGCAGCGCCTGCAGCGCCCGGGCCGGGACGAGGAGCCGCTCGGCGAGGGCCCCGGGCCACCCGTGGCGGATGCCGATCTCGTGCCTGTGCGCACAGAGATGCTGGCGCCCGCTCGTACACCTGAAGCAGCCGCCACAACCGAGCATGGTGTCTCCCGTGACGCGCCGGCCGACCCAGCTCGCGTCGACGCCGGGGCCGGCCTCGCGGACCACGCCGGACCACTCGTGCCCGATCCGGATGGGGTATTCGGCCTGGCCGTCGTGCAGGTACGACATCTCGCCGGTGAAGAACTCGACGTCGGTGCCGCACACGCCGGCGCGCTCCACGTCGACGACGACCTGTCCCGCCGCGGCGACAGGCTCCGGGACGTCCTGGATTTCGGCCCGGCCGGGGCCGATGATGACGAATGCGCGCACGTTCCCCATCTTCCGGGAAGCAGGTGCCATGACACGACTGCGCAGCGCCGACTGGTACGCCGGCGACGACCGCAACGCGTACATCCACCGCGCCTGGATGCGGCGCGGCCTGCCAGCCGACGCGCTCGACGGCAGCCGGCCCCAGATCGCGATCGCCAACACCGCCTCCGACCTGACGCCGTGCAACCGCCACCTCGACGAGGTCGCCGAGCACGTCGCCCGCGGCGTCTGGGAGGCCGGCGGCGTCCCGCACAACCTGCCCGTCGTCTCCCTCGGCGAGACCCAGGTCCGCCCGACCGCGATGCTGTGGCGCAACATGGCCGCGATGGCGATCGAGGAGATGCTGCGCGCCAACCCCATCGACGGCGTGGTCCTCCTCGGCGGCTGCGACAAGACGATCCCGGCGCTGCTCATGGCGGCCGCGTCGGTCGACCTGCCGGCCCTGGTCGTCCCCGGCGGCCCGATGCTCACCGGCACCTTCCGGGGCGCGCCGCTCGGCTGCGGCACCGATGTCTGGCGGTTGTCGGAGGAGGTACGGGCGGGCACGCTCAGCTCGCAAGGCTTCCTCGACTCGGAGTCGTCGATGATCCGCAGCCGCGGGCACTGCAACACGATGGGCACCGCGTCGACGATGGGCCTGCTCGCCGAGGCGCTCGGCATGACGCTGCCCGGCACCGCCGGCATCCCCGCCGCCGACAGCCGGCTCCTCGCCCGCGCGCACGCGTCGGGGCGGCTCGCCGTCGACCTCGTGCACGCCGAGCGCCGCCCGTCGACCGTCATGACCGCCGAGTCCTTCCACAATGCGATCGTCACGCTCGCGGCGACCGGCGGGTCCACCAACGCCGTGGTGCACCTGCTCGCGATCGCCGGTCGTCTGGGTGTACCGCTGTGCCTCGACGACTTCGACCGCATCGGCGCCGGCGTGCCGCTGCTGGTGGACCTGCAGCCGGCGGGGCGGTTCCTCATGGAGGACCTCCATCGGGCCGGCGGCCTTGCCGCCGTGTTGTCCGAGGTGCTGGACCTGCTGTCGCCCGCTGCGCTCTCGGTCACCGGCGCGCCGTTCGTGTCGTCGCTGGAGGGCGCGTCCATCTGGGACAACTCGGTCATCCGCCCGCGAGTGGATCCTGTACTGCCTGCCGCCGGGATCGCTGTGCTGCGCGGCAACCTGGCCCCCGCCGGCGCGATCATCAAACCCGCCGCCGCGACGCCCGCCCTGCTCCAGCACCGCGGCCCAGCGCTCGTCTTCGACTCCATCGAGGACTTCCACGCCCGCATCGACGACCCACTGCTGGACGTGGATGCGTCGACCGTGCTCGTACTGCGTGGCTGCGGCCCGAAGGGCTACCCGGGCATGCCGGAGGTGTCCAACATGCCGCTGCCCGAGAAACTGCTGCGCGCCGGCGTCCGCGACATGGTCCGCATCTGCGACGGCCGGATGAGCGGCACCGCGTACGGCACCGTCGTCCTCCACGTCGCCCCCGAGGCCGCGGCCGGCGGCCCCCTCAACCGCATCCGCACCGGCGACATGGTCGTCCTGGACGTCCCCGGCCGCACGCTTACCGTCGACGTGCCCCAGGCCGAGCTCGACGCCCGCCCGCCGTCCCAGGCGCTCCTCGACGCCCTGGCCCGCCCCGCCCGCGGCTGGGAACGCCTCTACGTCGACACCGTCCTCGGCGCGGACACGGGCGCCGACTGCTCGTTCCTGCTCGGCTCCTCCGGCCCCCAGGTCAGCCGCGAATCCCACTGACCCTGCCCCGGCGGCGCTGGCACGTTTCCGTGATTCGGCGAGGTCAGCGGCTCCGTAATGTTTGGTGCATCGCAAGGAACACTTCGCGAACCACCGACATACAGAGGGACTTGAGATGAGCGAGTACGGCGAGATCGAGACCGGTGAGCAGCACGAGGCGTTGGACCAGCTGCACCAGGTCGACGCGAGTGAGAGCAACTACGACTCGCAGTTCGGTGTGTACGAGCAGGACCACGCGGCGGCTGAGTCGACGTCGTTCGATCAGGGTCACCAGGTGTCGTACACGGACCCGAGCGGCGCGCGGTACGAGGAGTCGGACTTCACCTCCTACGACCACTCCTCGGCCGAGACGGACCA
>NZ_JBFANF010000030.1:0-148002 GCF_040674675.1 Dactylosporangium sp. NPDC049742
GGCGCTGCCGCCCGACCCGCCGGCGGGCGTCGCCGTCGCCGACCTCGGGGTCCGGCTGTTGCACGCCTGCCTGGACGTCGCCGGCGCGTGGCCGACCGCCCGCGGCGAGCTCGACCGCCTGGCCGCCGACGCCGAGTGGGCCGGCCAGCCGTGGATCGTGCGGATGGCCCGGGCGCTGGGCGCGTTCGACGGCACCGCGCAGGGCCTGGCCGAGGCGCGCGCCGCCATCGCCGAGTGCGACCGCGACGGCGACCGCTGGGGCGCCGCCCTCGCGCAGGCGCTCGTCTGCCTGGTCGGCTCGCCGGTCCCGGGCACCGACGACGCCGCCGAGCTGCTGCGGCACTGCACGGCGCTGGACGCCCCGGTGCTGCGGGCGTGGGCGGAGTCGCTGCTGAGCGTGGCGCAGGCCGCGGCCGGCGACCCGGACGCCCCGGCGAGCGCGGCCCGCGCCGAACGCCTCGCCCGCGACGCCGGAGTTCCGGCCGCGGCCGCGCTCGCCACCGCGGCCGCCGCCCGCGCCAACACCGGCAGCGGCCCCGCGGAAACCGGTAACGACGAGCGCGACGCCGCCACCGGGCGCGGCGGGCGCGGCGGTGCAGGGCAGGAGGGTGCCGGGATCGCGCGGGTGGTCGAGGCGGGGCTGCCGGCCTCGGCGGTGCTGCGGTGGCTCGGGAAGCGACCCGGCGGCGACCCGGCCGGGGCGGTGCAGGCACCGCCGGTCGAGGTGTACTGCCTCGGCGGGTTCCAGCTGCGGCTGCACGGCCGGGAGCTCGACCTCGCCGGGGTGAAGCCGCGGACCCGGGTCGCGCTGCGGCTCCTCGCGATGCACGCCGGCCGGCCACTGCACCGGGAGACGATGCTGGAGGCGCTGTGGCCCGGCGTCGCGACCGCCTCGGCGACGCGGAGCCTGCACGTCACGCTGTCCAGCCTGCGGGCGGTCCTGCCGCCGGAGCCTCGGCTGCTGTCCCGCGACGGCGACGCGTACGAGCTGACGCTGCCGCCCGGCGGCTACAGCGACATCGGCAGCTTCGCCGCGGCGCTGCGCGAGGCGCGCCGGGCGGCCGTCGCCGGTGACGGCCACGCCCGGGCGGCGGCGCTGCACGAGGCGCTGTTCGCGTACGGCGGTGAGCTGCTGCCGGAGGACGGCCCGGCGGAGTGGGTGGTGCACGAGCGGGAGGTGCTGCGGCGGCGCGCCGCGGAGGCCGCCACGGAGCTCGCGACGGCGCTGCTGGCCGCGGGTGAGACCGCCGACGCGGTCGCCGCGGCCGAGCGGTGCGTGCAGATCGACCGGTACTGCGACGCCGGCTGGCGGCTCGTCGTGGACGGCTACCGGCAGCTGGGCAACCTCGCGGCGGCGGCCCGGGCCAGGCGCGAGTACGCCCACGTCCTCGCCTCCCTCGACGCCACCCCGGCCCACTGACCCGGCGGGCGCCCCGCGCACAGCCCCTCTACGACGCATCGACGGCCGGCCCGGCTACCACTCGCCGACGATCTCGATCGAGACGGCCGCCCGCAGGTGTGCCGGCACCTGGTCGCTCACGACCCGCTCGTACCAGGTGGTGTCCAGGCCCGCCGACGCCGGCACGAACACGCGGACCCGCACCGGGCCCGACCACTGACCGACCGCCTCCTCCTCAATGACGCAGCCGCCGTTGTCGTGCACCTCCACCCGGCCGCCGGTCGCGAGGGCGAGGAACCGTTCGAGACCCCACACAGTGCCCCGCCACCCGTACAGGTCGACGGCGTTCGCAAGCAGCTCCCGGCGCCGCTCGGCCGGAACCGCCGGGTCGCGCACGATCCCGAGCCAGGAGCCGAGCCAGTCCACGAAGTCGTCCGGCGCGAGCCGCGGGTCCAGGTACTCGGCCAGGGTGTCGATGCTCAGCAGAACCGGCGCGAGGAGGTCGTCGATGCCATGGGCGACGCCCGCCACGAACCGGTCCTCGGCGAGGACCGCCGGCAGGAAGGCGGCCACGGGATGCGGCGAGCCCGGCGATGTCACACGACCACCCGCACCTGGTGGGCGAAGGACAGCACCAGCGCGTTGCGCGGCACGTCGACCCGGTCCTGCGCCGCCAGCCGCTCGCCGGTGAGCACGTCGGCGGCATGCAGGGCCAGATGGTCCACGGTGTCCACGCCGGGCAGCGGCTGCAGCAGCGCGAACAGCTCGCCATGGCCGACGGCCCGGCCGAAGGGCCAGCCCGTGCCGGCGGGTCCGCCGCACAGCGGGTCCAGGTAGCGCTCCAGCGCCGCGACCGCCGCCGCCTGCAGCAGCTCCACATCCGTCGCGGGCAGGGCCCGGATCGCCGCGACAACCGTGACACCCACGTAGCTGGCCGACTCGATGGTGACCCGGGCGCCGATGCAGCGGCGCTGGTGCAGGTACTCCGCGATCCGCTGCGTGATGTCGCGGTCGACCCGCATGTCGTCGAGCCGCGGCGTGGTGCCGGCAGTGACCGCCGGCACGACGACGACGTGCACGAGACCCTGTTCGTCGCCGATGCACCGGACCCGGGCGATCTCCGGCGCGGCCTCCCGGGTGAGCACCTCGTAGTCCTCGGCGGTGACGGCGCGTCCCCTGGTCCGCAGGTGGATCTGCGTCCGCGCGGCGGCCTCGGCGACGCTCTCCGCGGGCACGCCACCGGCGGCCGGCCGGCGGTTCGTCACCCGGCTGACGAACGGGATCGCGTCGCGCAGGACGGTCAGCGTGCCGGCGGCGACGTTGCCGCGGCGACCCCCGCCACGGCGGTGCCCGGCGGCGCGGACCACCGCGCCCCGCCGCGGGACGGCGCCGAACTGCCGCATCGACCCGTCCGACTGGCGGATCGTCGGGCCGAACACCACCTCGTCGTGCTCGACGCGCACCGCCCGCTGCTCGGCGTCCAGGTCGGCGAACGTGGCGACCTCCGGCCACGCCTGCCACCCGTCGCCCTCGTCGACCTCGATCACGCCCGAGCCCGCCACGACCGGGCCGCGTTCGAGCCGGAAACGCTGGCCGGGCCGGCCCTCGCAGACACCGAGGGATTCGGGGTCCATGACGTCGGCGTGCGCGGCGGTCACGGTCACCCCGACCGCGACGGCGGAGCAGGCGCGGATCACCGGCGGATTGACGTAACCGGTCTCGTGGCCGAGGAGGCGGGCCCGCAGCCAGCTTGCGCGGCGGTCGATCAGGACCCGGTCGCGGTGCTTCGTCGGCACGTGCAGCAGCACGTCGCCGTCCCGGGTGAGCCCACCGGTGCCGTCGGCCTCCACGTCGCACGCGAGCCAGCCCTCGTCGGTGGACGCCTCCCACACGATCGGCGGCCGGTTGGGGTCGATGCCGTACCCGGGGGCGTCGAACCGGAGCTGCAGCAGCAGCGCCGCGTTCGCGGCCGGGGCCGCGAGCCCGAAGTAGAGCGCGTCGTCGGGCCGCGCAGGGTCGCCGAAGGCAGCCACGCCGACCCCGCTGGTCAGCTCGGCCGTCCGGTCGCTGAGCGGGCCGCCGGCGGCGGTCAGGACGTAGGCCAGCGCCGCCGGCAGGACCACGCCCTCGCGGGTCGTGGTGAAGACCGGCGGCCGCTCGTCGCCGGTGCGCACCGCGGTGACCTGCGTGCCGGTCGGGACCCGCACGGGCTGCCGCTGCGGCGCCGACAGCAGGAACGTCACCTCGGTCCGCGCCGCCTGAGCGGGGTACGGGACGATCCCGATGAGCTCCAGCAGCCGCCGCTCGTGCAGCTCCGGCACCCGGTTGAGCCGGTAGATCAGCTGGTCGACGAGGGTCGCCACGGCCTCCAGCAGCGTGACGCCCGGGTCGGACGGCTGGGTGGCCGTCCACTCGGGGCAGCGGGCGCGGACGTGCCGCAGCGCGTCGTCCAGCAGGCTCTCGAAGTCGCGGTCGTCGAGGTTGGGTGCGGGCATGGGCATCAGCGGCCCTCCGGTTCGGGCGCCGCCGCGGCGGGGGCCGGCGCGTCGGCGGGGAACAACTGGAACGGCACGGCCACGGCCTGCGGGTCGCGCTCGCCCACCACCGTGTACCGCAGCGTGATCGTCAACATGCCGGCCTCGGCGTGCTCGAAGCCGACGGTCACGTCGTGCAGCGCGATCCGCGGCTCCCAGCGTTCGATGCTGCGGCGCACCTCGTACGCGGCCCGGCCGGCGGTCGACGGGTCGGCGGGCGCGAACACCAGGTCGTGCAGCGCGCAGCCGAAGTCGGGGCGCATCGGCCGCTCGCCGGGCGCGGTGCCGAGGATGAGCCGGATGCTCTGCTCGATCTGCCGGTCGCCGCCGGCGAGCGCGACCGTGCCGAGCGCGTCGAGGCCCGCCGGGAACGCCCATCCGGCGCCGACATGCCTCTGCTGCCCCGCGTGCACGGCCCTCACCCGCCGATCAGGACGGTCGGGCAACCGAGCACGATCGGCGCGCCGCATGCCGTGATGTCGCCCATCCGGGCGGCCGGCTGGCCGCCGATCAACACCGTGGGCGCGCCCGTCGCCACCGGCGACGGCGGGTGCATCGCCGGCGGCGGGAACGAGCACACGTGCAGGTCGCCCTGGCGGGCGGCGGGCGCGCCGCCGATGAGGACGGTCGGCGCCCCGCTCACGAGCACGCCGGGGTGCCCGGTCGGGTCACCCATCCTTGCCGCGGGACGCATCGACCCTCTCCTTCCGATGGTCAGTTGAGCCTGATGACGGCCGCGCGCACGACGGCCTGCCCGTTCGCGGTGATCTCCGCTTCCGCTTCCGCCTCGACGCTGACCCGCCGGCCGCGCAGGGTCAGGTCGCCGGCGCCGGCGTCGAGGGTCACGCCGCGGCCGCTGACGTGGACGGCGCCGGTGGCGCTGTCCAGGCGCACTGTCGCGGCGCCGCCGGCGGTGGCGATCAGCACCCCGCCGTCCTCGATCAGCTCGACGCGGTGGCCGTGCCGGGACACGAACCCGCGGACCGCCACGGCGCCGCTGACCGGGTCGACCGGCTCCCGCGACAGCTGCGGCACGGGGTCGGTGCCGTTGTGCAGGCCGCCGACGACGTACGGCGCGTCGAGGTCGTCGCCCGCGAACCCGGCGAGGACCTCGTCGCCGACCTCCGGCAGGATCAGCGCGCCGCGGCCCGGGCCGGCGCCCGGCTGCACGGTGCGCGCCCAGCCGGTGGTGTAGCCGGGCGCGAGCCACGGCAGGATCAGCCGGACCCGGCCCAGGCCGAGCGGGTCGCGCACGTCGCCGACGACCGCCGGGACCAGGCCACGCACCGGGCCGGGCGGCCGCGGCGCCGGGGTGGGGCGGGCGACGGTGAAGGCGGTCGTGTACCCGGCCTGCGCGTCGAACGTGTGCCGCACGCCGGTCAGCACGTGCCGGCCCTCGAACGGCTCGCCCGCGTCGACGAGCTCGACCGCGACGCCGGGCCGCAGCGCCGGGTCGCCCTCGGCGAGGCCTTCCAGCTCGACGGCCGTGGCGGCGCGGGCCGCGGCCGCCTCCGCCGCCACGCGTACCAGGTCGGGCCGGTGCGCGACGCCGCCGACCCGCTGCTCGACGCCGCCGACGGTGCCAACGGTGCCCGGCACCGGCTCCGTCGCCTGCACGGCGCGCTTCGTCGTCAGGTCCCACGCGTGCGCGGCCACGGCACCGGCCGCCGGGCGGCCGCGGGTGGCCCGCAGCGCCAGCAGCGACCTGGCCGCCAGCGGCAGCGGCTCGGCGCCGTCGTCCGCGGGGGCGAACCGCAGCGCGCCGGCCACGACCGCCGGGCGCGCGCCGAACAGCTCGCCGAGGCGCAGCAGGAACTCCCAGTCGGTGACGTCGTCCTGGCTGAGCTGGCCGTCCCAGGCGGCGCGGGCGGCGGCGCCGGTCTCGGCGACCGGAACGGCGCGCAGCCCGGCCCGCCCGGCGATCGCGGCGACGATCTCCGACACGCTCATGCCGAGGTACGCGACGACCCGGCGGGCGCCCTGCAGCCGGTGGGTGGCGTCCAGCCCGCGCACCTCGGTGGTCGTGCCACCCGGCCCGAACTCGCGCTCGACGGAGGTCACCTCGCCGTCGGTGAGCGTGCGGGCGGGCCGCCCCGGCACCGGGACGCGGACGGAGACCTCGGCGCCGATGCGCAGGCCGGCCTTGTCGAGCGCGGCGTGCTGGGGGTCGCCGAACCGGAGGGTGAACATCGCCGGCAGCCCGGTGTCCTCGTCGACCCGCGCGTACGTCAGCATCGCCGCCACGTCGTCGGGCAGCGCGACCCCGTCGACCTCGATCAGGAACGTCACGGCGCACCGCCCCGCGGACCGGGGATCACCAGCCGCGTGCCCGGCGTGAGCCGCAGCGGGTCGTCGATCCCGCTGGCCTCGGCGATGCGCCGCCACGCCGCCGGGTCGCCGTACGCCTCGAACGCCACCGACGTGAGCGTGTCACCGGCGGCGACGACGTGGACGCGCTCGCCCGGCGGCGCGGCCCGCCGCAGCCCGGACGGCGCCTCCGTCGACAGTTCCTCCAGGGTCACCGCGCACGTGGCGCGCACCGGCGTCCCGTCCGGGGTGAAGAGGCTGTACCTGGCGGTGACGCTGCTGACGTACGCGGGGAAGCTCATCGTGCCGCCCCAGTGGAACAGCACCCACGGCGGGGATCCGCGCCGGCCCGCGCGGCTGCGCTCGGTCGGCACGCAGCACTCGAAGAGCCGCTCGACGGCCGCGACGACCCGGTCGTCCATCGTGTCGGTGGCGTCGAAGAACATCTCGACCTGCAGGCGGCTCGGCTCGGCGCCGGTGAACTGCGGCGGCCCGCTGCGCCGGGCGTCGCGCTGAGGGTCGCGGCGCCACCGCGTGTGCTTGGTGACGATCAGCTCGGTCGGGTTGAACTGGAACTCGATGACGCCGAGCACCGCGTCGCCGGGCGCGCCGGGGGTCCCGCCCGGCGCCGGCTCACGCAGCTCCAGGTAGGCCCGTTGCAGGCCGGCGGGCGCGGCGGCCGACGGGTGTCCGGAGTGGACGGTGCTCAGGCTGACGGGCGTCGTCACGCGCACCCACCTCCGGCCGTGGTCATCTCAGCCTGCCCAGGAGCCGATGAAGCCGTGGTGGGCGAACTCCACGGTCTCGGTGATGACGGCGGCGCGCCCCGGGTCCAGCCGCGGGCCGCTCCAGCGCACCGGCAGCACGTCGCGCAGCGCCCAGCGGGCGACGACCGCCCCCGACGCGCTGCGCGCCTCGATGACCGCGGTGGCCCGCCGCACGCCGCCGGGCGCGCCGGTGAACCACCGGGCCAGCTTCGCGCTGTCCGGCGTGACCGGGCGGGACAGCCGCACGTTGGAGTACCGCACCCCCGTCGGCAGCTGCCAGACCCAGCCGTTGTTGCCGCCCTCGGCCCGCTCCTCGACGACGACCTCCGCGCCGAGGCCCTCGCAGCTGTCGAAGGCGCCGAGGCTCTCGTCGTCGATGCTGACGACGAAGTACACCGCGTAGTCGTCGCTCCAGTCGCTCACCGGCGGCCGTGCCCGTCACGGCGGTCGCGTTCGGCCCGCTGCCGCGCGGTGATGCTGCGCAGCAACGGATCCAGCAGCCGGGCGGCGAGCGCGTCGAGGTCCGGCGGCGGGACCGGCGGCGCGGCGGCGGCCGGCGACGGAGGCGGGGCGGCCGGCGCCGGGAAGACCACGACCCGCTCGGCGGGCGCGGGGGCCGCCGGGAACGCCGCCGGCGGCGGGAACACCGCGGTGCGCGTGACGGGTACGACGCCCGCGGGCTCGAACACCACCGGCCGCGGCTGGGGCGGCGGCGCGGGCACGGCCAGGGGCAGCGGGATGCGGCGGCTGCCGCCGGGCGTCACCCGTACCCGGGCCGCCGGGACGGCCAGGACGGCCGGTGGCCGCGGGTCGACGACCGCCGGCCCGGCGCCGGCGAGCGCCCTCGGGTCCCGGTGCGTGGCGGGGCCGGTCACCGCACGCCGCCCGCGCTCAGCCGGGTGTTGATCCGCGCGATCTCGGTCGCGTAGCGGCGCCGGTCGGCGTGCTCCAGGTCCAGGATCGCGTCCAGGGACCAGTGGAAGTGGTAGGCGAGGTACGCGGTCTCCTCGTGGAGCCGGTCGGCCGCGTACGTCACGATTCCCCCAGGCGGCTGCCGGACAGGTCGACGGCGATCCCGGTGCCGCAGCCGGGGCAGGTCACCGAGGCGGTCGGCGGGCCGTCGGTGTTGAGCCGCCGGTACAGGTCCTGCAGGTGGGCGACGTCGACGGCGAACAGGTCCTCGACCAGCCCCGCGTGGATGTCGGTCACCGTGCCGATCCGCACGACGACCCGGGCCAGCAGCACCACCGTCAGGTACGCCGGGTTCTCCCGCACCCGGTCGTCGCGCAACGGCACCAGCTCGTCCCGCGCGGTGGCCAGCCGCATCACGCCGTCGCGGTGCACCACGCCGGCCGGGTCCACGTAGCCGCGCGGCAGCTCGAAGGGGAACTCGGTCCGCAGGCCGGCGGGCGCGCTCACTCGACCTCCATCTGCTCGTAGGTGACGACGAGGGTCTCGGTGAGCACGCCGGGGTCCCCCGCCCGCAGCGCGCCGATCTCGAGGCTGCGCGGCCAGGCGCCGCTGATCCGGTACCGCTTCAGGGGGCTGCCCTCCTGGTCGTACACGATGACCGCGCCGCCGCGGCGGGCCTCGCCGATCCGGCCGAACCGGGCCGCCTGCAGCCACTTCTCGAAGCCGTTGTCGGCGGTGAGCGGGCGCACCAGCGTGAGCTCGCCGCCGTGGCTGCGGCCGGGCAGCTTGCGCACCACGTAACGCCCGTCGGCGGTGTGCTGCCTGACCTCGATGACGTCGTGCTCCATCTTCAGCCCGCGCACCTCGGAGATCTGCTTGATGACGATCCCGTCGATCTCCAGGCCGAACGAGTGCCCGAGCGCCGCGTCGTAGTCCGCCAGTGCCATGAACCGCGCCTACCCTTCGAGGAACGCCGCGCCGGACGCGGACTGGGCCAGCCGGAACACGATGAACTCCGCCGGCCGTACCGGCGCGACACCGACCTCGCAGATCACCGCGCCGCTGTCGACGGACTCGGCCGGGTTGTTGCTCGCGTCGCAGACGACGAAGAACGCCTCGTCGGGGGTGCGGCCGAAGAGCGCGCCCCGCCGCCACTGCTCCGTGAGGAACGCCGCGACCGTGCGCCGCACCTTGGCCCAGAGTTCCGCGTCGTTCGGCTCGAACACCGCCCACTGGGTGCCGTACAGGATCGAGCGTTCGAGGTGGTTGAACAGCCGGCGGACGTTCAGGTGCCGCCACGCCGGGTCCGACGACAGCGTGCGGGCGCCCCACACCCGGATGCCCCGGCCCGGCTGCGCCATGAGCGCGTTGACCCCGACCGGGTTGAGCAGGCTGACCTCGCTCGCCGACAGCCGCACGTCGAGGTCGACGGCGCCGCGGATCGCCTCGTTGGCGGGCGCCTTGTGCACCCCCCGGGTCGCGTCGGTGCGCGCCCAGACCCCGGCGATGTGCCCGCTCGGCGGCACCGACCGCGTGCGCCCCTCGGCCGGGTCGAACACACGGATCCAGGGGTAGTAGAGGGCGGCGTACTTCGAGTCGAACCCGGCGGCGTCCCGGCGCCACTCCAGCGCCTGCATCGGCGACAGCCCCGGCGGCGGGTCCAGGACCGCCATCCGGTCGCCCATCAGCTCGCAGTGCGCGATCATCGACAGCTGCACGGCCTTCACCGCCTCGAGGTCGAGGTCGCCGCGCTGGTACAGCGCCATCAGGTCGGGCACGACGACCGTCGACACGTCCTGCACGGACTCCAGGCCGCCGAGCCCGGTCCGGTCGGCGGCGTCGCCGACGAAGTCGTCGGCGTGCGGCGCGGGCGCGTCGGCGTGCAGCGGGTAGCGGCCGGGACGCGGCGTGACCCGCCGTGACGAGCCGGACTCGACGCGGACGAGGCGCGAGGCCTCGTTCACGTGCTGCGGGCCGATGATCGTCTCGGCGAGCCGGTCGTCGAGGTACACGCGCACCTCGTCGTCCGCGACCTCGACGGTGACGCGACCGGCGCTCAGCCCGTCGCGGGCGACGAACCGGACGTCGCCGGCGGTGGCGGACGGCAGCTCCATCCGGCCCGCGCCGACCCGCACGATGTAGCAGTCGCCGCCGCCGTTGAGGAACCAGCCGTAGACCGCGTGACCCAGGTAGGTGCCGGCGACGAAGTCGCCGAAGGTGCGCTGGAACGAGGCCCAGTCGGCGACCATCGTCGGCGTGTTGAACGGCCCGTGTTCGGCGAGGCCCACGAACGCGGGGACCGAGGTGCCGATCGCCGCCACCGGGCGGCTCCCGCCCTCGATCTCCTCGACGTACACGCCGGGCGCGAGATAGCTGGGTGCCACGTCATGCCTCCGTCAGAGCCGGTCGGTGCTGGGGGTCGGCGATGCTCAGCCGCAGCCCGGACCCGACCGGCGGGCCCACGGGCCGGGCCGTGTCGGGGGTGACCGGGACGGTGACGGCGAGGCACACGGCCGCTTTCAGCGGGATGCCCAGCCCGGCGCACAGCCCCGGCGGCGCGTCCCGCAGCGCCATGGTCACGGGATCCGCGATCGCCGCGAGGTGCTCCGCGGGCAGCACCGGATGGCGCAGCGCCATCTGCAGGACCGCGCCGAGCAGCGTGTGCGCGTCGAGTGGGTCGTAGGTCCAGGCCGTCACGGCGTAGGACAGCACGATGTACCGCGGCGGCGGCCGCATCCCGACGACCCGCCCGTCCTCGTCGTGCAGGCGGATCGCGCCGTGCTGCCGCCGCGTCACGTCCTCGGCGAGGTCGAACAGGGACACGTCGACCCGCGCCGACATGTCCCCCACGGGCGCGTCGAGCGACAGCTGGACGTCGCGGCCCAGCTCCTCGCGCAGCAGCGCGCGCAGGGCGCGCCCCACCTCGGCGATCACCGGCGCCACCGCCCGGACCTCGTCACGGGGTGAGCATGCACCCCACCCCTCATCGACGAGTCATCGCCGGCTTAACGCCGCTACGGTTTCACCCCCGTGCCGAGCACCTTGTCGCCGGTGTGTGTCGCCGGCGGGAACGTGGCGACCGGGACGTTCAGCGCGGTCAGCGCGCCGTCGAGGAAGTCGCGCCAGATCGCGCCGGGCAGCGTGCCGCCGATGATCGCCCGGCCGTCCCGGTCGACGAGCTTCCGCTCCTCGCCCTTGTTGCCGACCCACACGGCGACGGCGAGACCGTTGGACTTCTTGGCGGGGTCGGAGGCCGCGTAGCCGGCCATCCACGCGTGCGCGTTGTCGGTGGTCTGGGCCAGCTGCCACGCCCCGGCGGTGCCGGCGAGCTGGCGGTCGTCGTGGGTGCGCAGGCCGTACCGCTTCGGCACGCCCTGCAGGACGGCGTTCAGGTCGTCGGCCATGGCCTCGGTGAAGCCCGGGATCCGCACCGGCTTGACGACCTCGCCGTAGGTCTTCTTGCCGTCGGTCCACACCTCCTTGAGGAAGTGCGCCTTCGTGGCGACCCCGCGGTTGGCGAACGTGGCCATGCCGGCGGCGTGGTCGAGCACCGTCACCGGGTACTGGCCGAAGCCGACCTCCGTGTTGAAGTACTTCGGGAAGAGGTCCTTGCCCGGCGCCTTCGCCAGGTCGACCTTCTCGAACCTGCCGTCGATCGAGGCCCACATGCTCCCGATCCCCGCGGCGTGGGCCGTGTCGATCACCTTGGCGGGGCCGACCGCCTCGGCGAGCGCGAAGTACGGCGTGTTGAGCGCCATGACGGTGGCCTCGTCGAGCGTGCACCACTTCGGCGAGCCCGACCGGCACGCCGGCGCCGCCGCGGGGTTCTCGCCGGCGTTCCTGACGGGGTTGCGGCTCGTCCGGCCGCTGCCCGGGAACTCCTGCGGCGACTCGCCGTTCCAGTACGAGTCGATGGAGTATCCGGCGCTCAGGCCGGCCGCGAGGGTGTACACGTCGAACGACGCGCCGGCGGGGTGCCCGCCGCAGCAGCTGTTGGCGCCGTTGTCGAGCACCGGGTCGGCGTAGGAGCCGGCGAAGTCGCCGCCGCTGCCGGTGTCGCCGCCGTAGTAGGCCTTGACCGCGCCGGTGCCGGGCTCGATCGCGACGAGCGCGGCCTGCAGGTTGGTGGGCTGCTTGTCCATGTTGGACTCGGCGTTGCGGCCCGCCTCGCGCACCGCGATCTGCTGTGCGGTCCTGTCGATCGTGGTGACGATCTTCAGGCCGCCGTTGCGGAGCCGGTCGAAGTGCTTCCGGCCGTCGGGCGCGGCGTCCTCGTACAGCGGCTGCCCGGTCTTCGGGTCGGTCAGCGCCGCCACCTCGCCGAGCACGTGGTGGACGATCAGGCCCTCGGGCGCGTCCATGCCGCCCGCCACCTTGGTCGCGTCCGCGCGGGCCTGCGCCGCGGTCAGCACCTTCGCCGGGTAGGCCAGCTTCTGGTCCGCGTCGGCCGGCATCACGAAGCCGAGCTCGACCATCTGCCGTTTGATCTCGTCGAAGCGCCCGTGGGCCCGCTCGGCGTCGACGGTCGGGTCGAACGGGCTGCCCTTGCCGTCGCCCTCGGGGTTGTCGACGAGCCCGGCGAGCACGGCGCCCTCGGCGGCCGTCAGGTCCTTCACGGACTTGCCGAAGTACGCCTGCGCCGCCGCCTGCACCCCGTACGCGCCGCGGCCGAAGTACATGATGTTCAGGTACTGCTCGAGGATCTGGTCCTTGCTGTACTGCTGGTTGAGCTTGGTCGCGATGACCGCCTCGCGCGCCTTCCGCGCGAACGACGTGCCTTCGAGCTCGGCCCAGCGCCGCGCGTACTGCTGGCTGATCGTCGATCCGCCGTGCCTGCCGTCGCCGGCGACATGGTTCCACACCGCGCCGGCCGCCTCCCAGTAGTCGACGCCGCCGTTGGTGTAGAACGTCGGGTCCTGCGCCGCGACGAACGCGTGCTGCACGTCGACGGGGATGTCCCCGATCGTGACCAGCGTCCGGTTGACCGCGCCGATCCGCGCCATCGGCGTCGTGCCGTCGGCGTAGTAGATCGTCGTCACCCGATCCATTGAGATGTCGTCGGGCATGGCGACGCTGTCGTAGTAGTACGTGCCCCCGGCCAGCCCGAGCCCGGCGATGACGGCGAGCACGAGCGCCGACCGGAGCAGGAACTTCCGCCACCGCCTCCGCCGGCCCTTGCCCGTTCGTGTCTCGGCGGCTTCCGGTGTACCGGCAGCGCCGGGCGCACGCTCGACCGCCTCCGGCGCCCCGGCGACCTCGGCCGTCTCGGGTGTGTCCGGCGTTTTCGGCGCCGGCCGCTCGCTGCTCTGGTCGTCGTCCATGTCGTCTGCCCCGTCGTCGAATGGCCATCGATCGCCACAGATCGTACAGACAGTGAACGGATCCGGGGGATCCTGCGTGTATCCGGACCTGACCGTGACAGCCAGCAACGACGCCGGCCCGCGGCGCTACTTGAGGCCCTCCTCGGCGCGGGCCTCCGTGCAGCTCGGCGGGCTTGCCGGCGATCGCCCGCAGTTGGCATGCGGCTCAGGCTACGCGCCAGCGGTCGTAGGCAACCGCCAACGCAACGACACCAGGAATCGAACCCTCACTCCGAGAAACCCGCAACATTGCCTGGGAGGTAGCCCTGAGTCAGTGGCGCGGCGGCAGTACCGTTCGGTGCATGATCCTTCCCCCGCCACGTTCGCTGCGTGCTCGGCCGTGGCCTCGGCCTCGACCGGGTAGCGCACCTCGCGGCCGAGGCCCCCGCCGGACCGTCTCGCAACGGGCCGACGACCGCTGCCCGGACGAGGACTTCTTCTACGACCGTTCGGGATCTGGATGCTGAGCCAGTGGGTCACAGCATCACCGCGTTGATCGTGACCGGGGAGCCCGATCGGGCGGCCGCGGCCGAGTGGGGAGTCGAGCCGGTGCCGCTGGGCGAGGGGCGGTGGCTGGTGCCGATCACCCACTATTTCACGGCGTACCAGCAGGCACGGCTGGGCGAGACGGAAGCGCTCGACGTGTCGGCGAGCTTCCCCGCCGTCTTCCCGCGCGAAGGAGTCGTCCTGCGCCTCGCCGCCGCCTTGACCGCAAACCCGTTCGCGCTCGTCATGACGGACTACTTCGGTGGCATGGGCGGCCAGTGGGCATGTGTGTTCGCCGGCGGGCGGCGGGTCGGCGGCATCGAGCGGATCAACGCAGCGCTGCGGGAGCTCGGCGTCGAACGCCGGGGTGAGCTCGACGAGTTCGACACCGTCGGGCTGGGTGCATACCGGCATCCGCCCGACGAGCTCGACCGCTATGAGGCGCTCTGCGACGAGCTCGGCGTCTGACCGAGGCGGCCGCGCCACGGCGGCCGACGAGTGGCCCACTCCCACTCCGGCGAGTTCGGCAGCATCCCGCCCGGGTCCATGGGCAGCAGATGCCGGTCCGGGGAGCCGGGTCCGGGTTCATCCCGCGAGGCGTATTCTCGGCGGGATGATCAGCGTCAACCCACGCCTCGTCCGAGACGACAAGCCGGTCGAGCGGGCGACGTCCCTCGCTCTTCCCGGCGAGTTGACCGCGCTCATCGTCGCGATCCATGGTGGTGCCGAGGCGGTCGAGATCCCCGCCGACTACGCCGAATTCGTCCGCACCGATGGTGGCGGCCTGTGGACCCTGGACCGGGACGGCGCTCCGGACCCGTACGGCTGGGAGGTCCACCGGTTCTCCACGGCGCTCGCGGCCACCGCGGGGCTGTACGAGCGGGCCGTCGCGGAGCGGGAGGACGCTCCGGACTGGGAGCACGACGCGTCGATCGCGGCGATGCGCAAGGCCGGCTTCTGGCTCGAGATCGGTGGGTACGGCTGGCGGCACCTGCACTACCTGTGCTGCGATCGGTCCCGGGAGCAGTTCGGCAAGGTCTACGACCTCAACGACGGCGACCTCACCACCGGCATGGTCCCCGATGCGGTCTGGGGCAGCTTCAGCGAGTACATCAGCTGACACCGAGCGCGCATCGTCAGTGAGCGCACAATCGTGCGGCTGGTCGAGTTGAGAGGTCTCGAACCCTGGACCCTCAACGGTCGCGCCGAGCACGACCCACGCGGCGCGACCGGGGTCGCCACCTGACCCCCTCTCCGGTGGCGGCTCCGGTCGCGCGCGCGTGCCCCCGTTGTGGGTCAGGTCTGGCGGAGCGGGGGCATTGGGATGGGGATCTGGTACGCGGTGGCGCCGGCGCCGATGCCCGCCTCGCAGGTGTTCGGGGGGACGGTGCCGATGCCGCGGGTGGCTGGGCGTTCGGCGGCCCAGAACATGTAGCCGAGCAGGCCGGCGGTGGTGCCGGCGCCATTGGGCGCGGCTGACTGCACGAACGTGCCGGTGGAGCGTTGCAGCGACGTCGAATAGCTGGTGCACTCGGGCAAGGGGCGGCTGCCCTGGGCGACGTACAGGCCGCCGGTGAACTTGGCCGGAGCGAGGGGCGGGACCACCGGGTTGTAGGTGGGTTTTCCGTCGATGTGTTCCTGCCAGTTGGCGATCGCCGCGCTCGCTGAGGGTTGCTTCGAGGGGACCATGGCGTTGGCGTAGTCGAGGACCGGGCGGTCGGTGCGCAGCCAGTCGGCGGTGGCCTTGCGGTTGAGGGCGATGAGCCACCGGTCGCCGGCCGCGACGTCGATGGTCAGGCGGGCCGCCGGGTCGGCGCCGGACGCGTCGTAGGGCAGGGCCGCGCGGTACGCGTCGATGAAGGCCTGCAGTCCGGTCAGGTTGGGGGCGGTGTTCTCCTCGTAGTCGATCTCGATGCCGACGCCGAGGCGGCGGGCTACGGCGGCGGCGTTGCGGCCGAGCTGGGCGGCGTTCGAGGCGAGGGCCGCGTTCCACGCGTCGGTGTACGTGATGCCGCCGATCGACAGCATGACGCGGATGCCGCGGCCGGTGAAGTAGCCGACGATCTCCGGGGTCATGCCGCGTGGGACGCCGGCCACCGTCGTGGCGTCGTCGGTGAGGTTCAGCAGCTTCCCCGGGTCGACGAAGCTCAGCACCACGACGTTGACCGACGGGCGGCCGTCGCCGCGGTCGACCAGCCAGTGGTTCTGGGCGTCGAACGCCGCCACGGTCCGGGCGGTGCCCCAGGTGCAGAAGTCGTTGCCGCAGTGCCACGCGCCGTAGATCTGCGGTGGCGTGACCGCCGCGGCCGCGGGCCGGGCGAGCGCGACGAGCACGGCGGTGACCAGGATGGGTAGCGCGGCGAGCACAGCGAGTATCCGACGCATGCAAAGAAGGTAATCACTGGATCGACGGCTGTACACGGCCGCGACCGGTAGCGATATACGGAGAGAATGCGTTACACCGCGGGGAGTCGCGCCGCGCGGACGAGGACCTGGAGCCGGCCCACCTCGGTGCCGTCGCGGCGCAGACGGACGCCGCGGACCTGGAGCCATGGCTCGCCGTCGAACTCGATGGGTCCGGCGCGGTCAATGGACTCGACCCGGAGGCGCAGCTCACCGGTGCCGTACCGGTAGTCCTGCTCGTCCAGCACGACGACGAAGACGCGTGCCGTCATGGCACCGGTAGGCCGCGTTCGGGTGCTGTCATGTGCATGGCGCCGAGCCTATGCCGGCGTCGTGCCCGGCGACCTCAGCTAAATCGATGCAACACTCGGCTTCTCGACAGGGCCGTGGTCGCCCGCGGGCAGTGGGCGGCTGCCTGATCGGACACATCCGCGCGACGATCGTGGCCGCCGGTGCTGCTCAGCGGGGGTGCGGGCAGGTCCGGCCGGACCGTTTGCAAAGATCGGATCATGCCGTCGTCACCGCCCGAGGAAGCAACACCGCCCGAGGAACTGGCGGCACCCGACGAGGAGGCGGCCCGCAGCGACGCTGCGACACCCGGCCAGAAGACGGCGCGCAGCGCCGTGACGGCGCCCGAGCAGAAGAACGACGTGGCGGCGGCCGAGAAGGTGGCGGCCGGGACCTGGCGGAGCCGGTGGCTGCGGCTGCTGCTCGTCGTCGTCTCCGTGGTGGTGCTGGCGGCGATCGGCCTGCGTGGGCGGCTCCCCGACCCGCAGGACCTGCTCGCCTCCCTGACCGGCGCCTCGTGGGGCTGGGTCGCCCTGGCCGCGCTGCTGCAGGCCGGGTCGGTCGCCGCGTTCGCGGGGCAGCAGCAGTACCTGTTCTCGGCGCTCGGCGTCCGGATCCGCCGCCGCCGGGTGCTGGCGATCACCCTGGCCCGCACCGCGATCTCGATCTCGGTCCCGGCCGGCGCCGCGGTCTCCACCGGCTACGCCATCCGCGAGTACGAGCGCGCCGGCGCCCCCAAGGAGCTCGGCGCGGTCACCGCGATCGTGTCCGGGCTCGCCTCGATCGGCGGCCTCGCGCTCATGTACGTCGCCGGCGGCGCCGCCCTGGCCGCGTACGGCACCACGACCTCCCTGACCTGGCGTCCTCTGGCGATCGTGGCCGGGATCGTCGCCCTGACGGCCGCCGTCGTCGTCCTCGGCCGGCGCCTCATCGACGCCAAGCCCGCCGACCCGCGGCGGCCCCCGCCGAAGGGCCGGATCCGCCGGTACGTGCAGCGCCTCCTCGCCTCGGCCCGGGAGGCGTGGCGGGCGGGTGCCGGCCTGCGCGCCCGCGACTGGTGGGCCGTCATCGCGTACGCCGCCGCGAACTGGCTGACCGACCTGTGCTGCCTGGCCGCCTGCACGTACGCGCTGGGCCTGCCGGTGACGCTGCCCGCGCTGGCCGGCATCTACCTCGGCGTCCAGATCGTCCGGCAGGTGCCGCTGTCCCCGGGCGGCATCGGCGTGATCGAGACCGCCCTGGTCGCGGGCCTGACCGCGTCGGGCGCGACCGCCATCGCCGCGACCGCCGCCGTCCTGCTCTACCGCCTGCTGTCGTGCTGGCTGCTCATCCCCCTCGGCGGCGCCGCCGCGGTCGTCCTGCGCCGCCCCCGACCAGAGCGGTCACCGTGAAGCGGCGCCGCCGGCAGCAACCCACCGGCACGTGACCTACCCCAGCGGGAACGGGGAGAAGTGCCGGCCGTCGGCCGACTGGAACAGCACCCCGCTGGGCTGGTCGAACGCGGAGAACACGCCGCCCACGGACCGGCGGACCGGCATCGCGGTCGCCGGCAGCCCGTCGAGGGCCACGGGCTCGTAGGCGCCCGCGCGCAGCCCCACGTACCGCAGCCGCGGCGGCGCGTCCCAGGGCACGCTCTGCAGGCCCATGAGGTGGGTGTTGTCCGCGGTGACGAACGAGCGGTAGAAGGACTCGGACGGGTCCAGGCCGATCGCGGCGCCGGCGCGCGCCCAGCCGTCGCCGGCCAGCAGGAAGTACACGTACGCCCGCCGCTCCTTGGTGTCGACGACCACCGCGAAGCCGGTCGTGCCGTCCGCGCGGGCCTGCACCGACACCACCGGCAGGTCCCTGCCGCAGTCCTGCGGCTCCGGGCACGGCAGGTCGGTGAACACGTGGGTGGACCAGGTCCGGCCCCGGTCGCCGGAGACCGCGACGGCCGGCCGCCCGGTCCGCCGGTCGGCGCCGGCGACCATGATCCGGTCGCCGGCCAGCTGGATCTGGCCGGCGGGGTCGACGACGTTGTACGCGGTCGCCATGATCAGGTCCGGTTGGTGGGTGAGCGGCGCGATCCGCCGGGACTGCGGGTCGACCGCCGACAGCTTGCAGCTCTGCCGCATGTCCGGCGTCCGGCACACCACCGCGCCACCGGCCGGCACGGCCGACACCGGCGCCGAGCCGTCCGGTAGGTCCGCCCAGTGCCGGCCGCCGTCGGTGCTCAGCCGCATCGGGGCCTCGCCGTCGCCGGCCAGGAGCGTGTCCCGGCCCAGCGCGGTGAGCACCTGCCGCGCGCTCACCACGCCACGGTCGGTCCAGGTGCGGCCGCCGTCGTCGGTGCCGCGCAGGATCGACTCCCGCGCCGAGCAGGTCCGCTCCCCCGGGTCGCACACGGGGACCGTGGCATACGCGTGGGCGGCGTCGACGACGGCGGCCCACGACAGGGCCGCGCCGGCCCGGGGCGCGGCGACGGACGACGCGCCGACGACCGGCGTGCCGCCCGAGGGGCGCCACCGCGCCGCGCCCGCCAGCACGAGCGCCAGCACCACCACCACGGCCAGAGCCGCGCCGGTGACCGCGCCGGCCCGGCGGCGCCGCCGGCGACGGCGGCCGAGGGTGAAGAGGTCGTCGGCGCGCAGGCCGTGCGGCGGGGCCGGCCGGGCCGCCAGGGCGTCCAGCAGGTCGGTCAGCTCAGCCATGACCCCTCCTTCGCGGCGGTGCCCGCCGTCAGCGCGGGCACGGCGTCGCCGAGCGCCACCCGCAGCGCCGCGAGGGCCTTGGCGGTCTGGCTCTTCACGGTCCCCTCGGAGCAGCCCAGCGCCGCCGCCGTCGCCGCGACGTCCATGCCCTGGTAGTACCGGCAGATGATGGTCGCCCGGCGGCGCGGCGGCAGCTGGCTGAGCGCGGCGGCGAACAGCATCCGCTCCGTGCCGTCGTCGTCGAAGGGCGTGTCCGGCGGCTCGGCGTACGGACGCTCCCGCCGCCGCCAGACCCGGCGCGTCTCGGACAGGTAGGTGCGCAACAGGCACGTGCGCGTGTAGGCGTCGAGCGCCTGCTGGTCCCGGACCCGCTGCCAGCCGGCGGCGACCTTGATGAAGGTCGCCTGGGTCAGGTCGTCGGCCCAGTGCCAGTCGCCGCACAGCAGGTACGCGGTGCGCCGCACCACGATGTGCCGGGCCGCGAAGTACTCACCGAACTGCCGACGGTCGTCGTCATCCAGGCGCATGGCACCTCCTCGCCCGCTTAGGTGCACCGGACCGCACCCAGGGGTTGCCCGCCGCCGGGAGATTGTCGCAAAGCGTCAGGCCCGCACCCGGTCCAGCGACCGGGTACGGGCCTGACGGCGTGCGGTCAGATCCAGCGGGGCGGGCTCGCGGGGCTCTCGTGCCAGCGGCGGTCCAGCGCCGTCACCACGTACGTGTAGTGCTTGCCGGGTTCGGCGGTGGTGTCGGTGAACGAGGTGCCGCGGACCGTGGCGATCAGGTTCGTGGCGTCGGCCAGGTCGCAGGCGCGGGCCGCGGTCGTGCCGTCGAGGCGGTACACCCCGTACGACGTGACCTCGGCGAACGGGCCGGCGCCGTTCGCGGTGGGGCGCCACCGCAGCTCCGCGCCGGCCGAGGTGCGCCGGGCGCCGGTGATGACCGGGAAGAGCAGCGGCTTGGCGGGACCCCAGGCCGGCGGGAACGCCGGGCGGGTGTGGTGCTCGGCGGCGAGGATGGTCTCGGACCCCAGCCGGTTCGCCCGGACCTGGACGGCGCTGAAGTGCACGTCGCCGAGGACCTGCGGGTACTGGCGGTTGAACGTGAGGTGGTTGGACAGCTCGTTGGGGTCGAACCAGGCGGCGGGCTGGCCCGCGGTGGCGACCTTGTAGTCGGCCTGGCCGATGTAGAGCTGCACGTCGGTGCCGGCGACGACGTCCGCCCACCATGGCACCAGCTTCGCGTAGTCGGCGACGGCGAAGCCGATGTTCCAGTACACCTGCGGCACGATGTAGTCGACCCAGCCTTCCTTCACCCACTTGCGGGTGTCGGCGGAGTTGGCGTCGTAGGACTGGGTGCCGTTCGTGTCGGAGCCGAGCGGGTCGGCGGCCTTGTTGCGCCAGATGCCGAACGGGCTGACACCGAAGCGGACCCACGGCTTGGCGGCGTGGATGCGGCCGTCGAGCTCCCGGATGAGCTGGTCGATGTTGTCGCGGCGCCAGTCGGCCTTCGTGGCGAAGCCGGCGCCGTACTGGGCGAACGTCGCATCGTCGCCGAAGTCCTGACCGGCGGCGGGGTACGGGTAGAAGTAGTCGTCGAAGTGCACGCCGTCGAGGTCGTACTTCGTGACGGCGTCCATGACGGCGTCCTCGACGAAGGCGCGCGCCTCGGGGATGCCGGGGTTGAAGTAGAGCCGGCCGGCGGCGTTGTTCACCGGGTAGGCCACGGCCCAGTCGGGGTGGACCCGCAGCGGGCTGTTCGCCGGCAGCTTCGACACGTCGGTGCCGGCGCCGCCGGGTGCGGGCATGCTCGCCCGGTACGGGTTGAACCAGGCGTGGAACTCCAGGTTGCGCGCGTGCGCCTCGGACACCAGGTACGCGAGCGGGTCCCAGCCGGGGTCCTGGCCGGCGACGCCGGTGAGGTACTGCGACCACGGCTCCAGCGGCGACGGCCAGAACGCGTCGGCGTGCGGGCGGACCTGCACGATGACGGTGTTGTAGTTGAGCGACTCGGCGAGGTCGAGCCAGCCGTCGTACTCGGCCTTCAGCTCGGCCTCGGTCTTGCCCTGCGCGGAGGGCCAGTCGATGTTGACGACGCTGGCGATCCACATGGCCCGCATCTGGTGCTTCGGCGTGGCCGGGTTTGTCACGCACACCACGGGTTCGGTGGCCACCGCGGCGGACGGCGGTGCGGTCGCCACGAACGCGGCGGCCAGGCAGAGTAAGGCGGAGAAACGGGCGAACATCACGGTCACCTTCACGAGAGCCAGTTGGAGGAGCCCGGGACCCGCGGCCAGTGCGCGGTGGACGGGGCGATCAGGTAGGCGATACCGCCGCTGCCGGAGGCGACGGTGCCGTTCGCGCGGTAGCGCTTCGTGCGCAGCCACACCTGCTCGAACTCGGTGCGGCTGTAGACGTTGCGGACCGCGTCGTTCGACGAGGACGCCGGGTCGTTGACGATCACGTCACCGGTGGCGGTGAAGCCGACGATGACGAACAGGTGCCCGGACGTGGAGTAGTTCGCGCCGGTCAGCTCGGTGGCGAGGAACGACTGCGAGGTGACGACGGGGATGCCGGCCGCGATGAAGCGCTCGGCCTCGTCGAGGGAGTGCAGCCGGGTCACGATGCCGGTCAGGCCGTAGGTCGCCGCGTAGGCGGTGTTGAACGGCCAGTTGCCGGCGCCCTCGTAGGTGTAGTCGTAGGTGCTGCGGGCCGCGTTGTCGACCTGCGGGTCCGGGTCGGTGGGGTCGACCCAGGCGAGGTCCTCCGGGCGGGGGTGCTTGCCCCAGTACTCGACGACCATCTCCGTGGACGTCGGTGAGCACCAGGCCTCGCCGCCGTTGTCGTACTCGGGGTAGTGGCCCTCGTGGATGTTCTGCGAGTAGCGCGGGACCGCCAGCTCCCTGCCCCAGGCGATGTGCCCGGCGCTGGCCGGCACGGTGAAGCGGTCCGGCACGTTGGAGGCCATGGCCCCGGCGAGGTAGACGCGCGGCGCCGCGGTCGTGCCCGCCTTGCGGTACAGGGTGAGCCGCAGCCGGTAGGACTGCAGCAGCACGCCGGCCGAGGCGTCGTCGATGGAGAAGGTGTCGGTCCAGATCGACGAGACGCCGTCGCTCTGGCCGTCGACGGTGGCGCGGTGGATGTCCTGGTCACCGCTCGCCCACTTGCCCATGACGTACCGCGGGGTCGCCCGGCCGTCGGTGTAGGTGCCCTCCAGCTCCACCTGCAGCCAGGTCCCGGCGGGGGTGTCGGCGTTCCAGGACGCGACGAGCTCGCTGGCGCCGAAGCCGACGCGCTGCACCGGCGAGGTCCAGGTCGCGTAGTCCCAGCCGTCGGCGGTCCCCGCGGCACCGCCGATGGTGAGGAACGGCTTGCGGCCCGGCACCGCCCGGGTGCCCTCGCTCCTGCCGCTGAGCCACTGCGGGAAGCTCTGCCAGGCGTGGAACGTGATCTGCTCGTCGTGGACCGGACTGCCCGGGTGTGCCACCGCGGGCGCCGCCGGGAACAGCGACGCGGCGGCGAGCACGACGACGGCGACAATGCGTCTCATGACCGCTCCTACGGGAGGAACGACGGCAGGATCTGCACGTCGTCCAGGTTGACGAACATGACTCGGTGTCCGAACTGGACCTGCGCGTACCGGTTCTGGCCGCGGATGACGGTCCAGTCGCCGGGCGAGGAGCCGTCGAAGGTCGTGGCGCGGTAGTACTCGCCGGGCACGATGCCGCCGAGGGTGTAGCGCTGGCCGGCCGAGAAGGTGTACTGCAGCGGCGTGATCGCCTGGACCGGCACGCCGGCCGGGTAGGCGGCCGCCTCCGGGTAGGCGCGCCCGTACACCGGGATGGTCGCCTTGCCGGCCTTGGGGGTGACGACGAGGCCGGTCGACCACTTCGCCGCGGGGTGCGCCGGCGGGTTGAGGAACCAACCCTTCTGGCCGAGGTACCAGATCGCGGTCCAGTCGCCCTGCCGGTCGGCGACGGCGTAGGTCTGGCCGGCGGCGGCGCGGGCGCCGTGGTCGGAGACCTGCATCGTGGCCGGTCCGCCGGTGGGGCGCAGGCCGATGTCGCTGAGCAGCGGCGCGTCCGCGGCGGGCGCGGTGCGCAGCAGCACCGACGAGGAGCCGTGCGGCGGGCAGGGGGTGTCCGGCGTGCCCGTGCAGCCGGTGAACGGCAGCTGGTTCTGCCCGTAGTCCGGGTCGATCGTGACGAGGCCGGTGCGCGGCGTGCCGAACTGGACGAACGGCGCGTGCAGCAGGTCGAAGTAGTGGCTCCAGTCCCAGTACGGGCCCGGGTCCCAGTGCATGCCCTTCACCGTCGACGGCACGGTCCCCGGCACGTTGTCGTGGCCGATGATGTGCTGCCGGTCGAGCGGGATGGCCAGGCGCGCCGCGAGGTAGCGCACGAGCTTCGCCGACGAGCGGTACATCGCCTCCGTGTACCAGGCGCCCTGCTGCGCGGCGTAGCCCTCGTGCTCCAGCCCGACGGACTTGGCGTTGACGTACCAGTTGCCGGCGTGCCAAGCGACGTCCTTGGTCTTCACGTGCTGGGCGACGTGCCCGTCGACGGAGCGCAGCGTGTAGTGCCAGCTGACGTACGTCGGGTCCTGCACGAGCTTCAGCGTGGTGTCGTAGCTGGCCTCGGTGTCGTGGATGACGATGTACTCGATCCGCTGCCGGGCCGGGCGGTCGCTCAGGTCGTGGTTGCCGTAGTCGCCGTCGCCGAACTGCTCGTACGGTGCGGGGATCCACTCGCACGAGATGTCCACGGGGCACTCGAGGCCGTCCGGGCGGGCCGGCGGCCGGCGCAGGCCGAGCCGGTCCAGCCACGCCGTGACGGGGCTGATCCTGGGCTGCGCGGCGAGCGTCACGAGCTGGCCGTCGTCGGTGGTGCGGCTGGCGCCGTCGCGCAGCGTCGCGTACACCTCGTCGGCGAACGCGGCCGCGGCGTCGGTGCTGTCGGCGCCGCTGTACTTCGCGACCGCGCCGTACCAGGCGGCCGGGTCGCTGGCAGCGCCTCCGGGTGCGCCGGCGTCGCGCTGGTACTGGGCGAGCAGCGCGGCCCCGCCGTTGATGTTGGCGGCCGGGTCGGTGCGCAGCGCCGTCTCCGACGCGCCGGTGAGCTCGGCGGCCCGGTCGAGGGTCTGCAGCGCCGGGCCGCCCGCGTCGGTGGTGACGGCCGGGACGGTCTTCGGGGCGCGGGAGTCGTCGCCGCGCGCGTCACCGGTGTCGTGGTGCGGCTGGGCGGTCGCGGCGAGCGCCGCGGCGTCGGTGAGGTGCATCGGGCCGTACCCGGCGCTGGTGCTGGGCGCGCCGTGGTTGGTGTCCCACCGGGACTCCAGATAGGACACGGCGAGCAGGACGCCGGCCGGGACGCCCCAGGTGGCGGAGGCGTCGGCGTATGCGGCCTGGCGAGTGGCCGGCGCGGCGGCGGCGGGGGCGGCGGGCACCGCGGTGGCGGTGGACACCAGGGCGACCGCGGCGCCGAGCATGAAGGACCTGCGGCGAAGGCGCATCGAACCTCCTGACTGCGGATGGCTGGGCACAGCGTGACGCATAGCAATCTTTGACGTCAATCCCTAACGGCGAGTTGCCTCGAAGCGTAGGGAACCTACGGGATCTCGAAGCGATCTCAACCGATTTGTCCGGAACAGTATGAACAAGAACGGACAGCAAGGTATGCAGATCCGTTACAGCGGACCAGTGACGGCGGGGGGTTTGTAGATTACCTTCACTGGTACGTCGCACGTCGACGGTTACCTACAGTCGATGTCGTCGATGCCGGGGAGGTGGGTGGCGTCATGAGCGTCGTACCACTGGAATCGGAGCGGGTGGACCCGCCGGCCGTGGACCGCGAGCCGGCCGGCGGGATCGCCGCGCGGTCGCTCACGCAGGCGGTCTGGCTGCGCCTGCGCCGCGACCGCACCGCCCTGGCCAGCGGCGTCGTGTCGGCGCTGCTCGTCGTCGTCGGCCTCGCCGCGCCGCTGATCGAGAAGGTGTACGGGATCGGCCCGCTGGACTCGTTCAAGGACGACCTGGACCGCTTCGGCATGCCGTACGGGGTGGCCGGCGGCGTCACGGGCACCCACTGGTTCGGCCTCGAGCCCGGCCTAGGCCGGGACCTGTTCATCCAGATGGTCTACGGGATGCGCACCTCGCTGGGCATCGCGTTCGCCGCGGCGCTGGTCACCACCACGCTCGGCGTGCTCACCGGGATCATCTCCGGCTACCTCGGCGGCTGGGTCGACGCGATCATCAACTGGATCACCGACGTCGCCCTCGCGCTGCCGTTCCTCATCTTCACCCTCGCCCTGATCCGGCCCCTGGAGCTCGCCTTCTACGGCCCGCGCGAGGCGGTGCCGGGCTGGTTCCGGGTCGTCGTGCTGATCGGGCTGTTCGCCGCGTTCGGCTGGACCAGCACCGCCCGTCTCGTGCGCGGCCAGGTGCTGTCGCTGCGGGAGCGCGAGTTCGTCGAGGCCGCCCGGGCCACCGGCGCCCGGACCTCGCGGATCCTGTTCAAGGAGCTGCTGCCGAACCTGTGGGCGCCGATCATCGTCGTGTTCTCGCTGTCGATCCCGGCGTACATCACCAGCGAGGCGGCCCTGTCCTTCCTCGGCATCGGGATGCTGGAGCCGACGCCCGACTTCGGGCGCACCATCTTCCGCAGCCTCAACTACCTGCAGACCGACCCGGCGTACGTGTTCTTCCCGGGCGTGACGATCTTCGTGCTGGTCCTCGCCTTCAACCTGTTCGGCGACGCCGTCCGCGACGCGCTCGACCCGAGATCGACCCGGTAGGCCCGCGATGCTCAACTTCCTGATCCGGCGGATCCTGCTCGCGGTGCTCACGCTGTTCGCGGTGAGCGTGCTGACGTTCCTGATGTTCTTCGCGCTCCCCCGCGACCCGGCGACCGCGATGTGCCCGAAGAACTGCGACGCGGCCCGCCTCGAGCGCGTCCGCGACGAGCTCGGGCTCAACGACCCCAAGCACGTGCAGTACCTGCACTACGTGAAGGGGATCTTCGTCGGCCGCGACCTCGGCGCCGCCCAGGGCGGGCACTGCGCGGCGCCGTGCCTCGGCTACTCGTACGTCAACAGCGAACCGGTCACCGAGACGATCGTGCGGGTCATCCCGGTGACGCTCAGCATCGTGGTCCCCGCGTCGGTGCTGTGGCTCGCCGTCGGCATCGGCCTGGGCATGCTGTCGGCGCTGCGGCTCGGCACCGTGTTCGACCGGCTCGCCATCGGCGTGTCCCTGACCGGCGCCTCGCTGCAGCTGTACTTCGTCGGCGGGGTCCTGCTGCTCGTCTTCGTCTACACGCTGAAGATCCTGCCGTATCCGCGGTACACACCGATCCTGGACAACCCGTGGGACTGGGCGACGGCGCTGATCCTGCCGTGGTGCGCCCTGGCGTTCCTGTTCTCCGCCGTCTACGCCCGGCTGTCGCGCGCGCAGATGCTGGAGACGCTGTCGGAGGACTACGTCCGCACCGCGCACGCCAAGGGCCTGCCGTCCCGCACCGTCATCCGCCGGCACGCGCTGCGGGCCGCGATCACGCCGCTGGTCACCACCGCCGGCGTCGAGATCGGCGCCGCGCTCGGCGGCACGGTGATCACCGAGACCACGTTCGGGCTCCGCGGGCTCGGACGCACCGCGATCGACGCGGTCAAGGACGGCGACCTGCCGACGATCATGGGCACCGTCCTGCTCGCGGCGGCGTTCATCGTCGTCGCCAACGTCGTCGTCGACGTGCTCTACACCTTCATCGACCCACGGGTCCGGTTGCGGTGAAACGACCAGGGAGGCCACCATGCCACGCAAACCTTTGACAGCGTTGGTACTGCTCACGCTCATCGCCGGGCTCGGCGCGTGCAGCAACAACAAGCGGACCGACGACGACGCCCAGCCCGACACCGACCGGCAGGCGAGCGGCTCGATCGCCACCGACCCGAAGGACTCCAAGGGCCCGGCGGCGGAGATCCCCGGCGCCGGCAAGGGCGGCACCGTCACCGTCCTGCGGCAGAGCAAGGTCTCCCACCTCGACCCGCAGCGCGTGTACTCCTTCGTCGGCCTCACCGCGTCGCAGCTGTACGCGCGGCGGCTCACCACGTACAAGGACGACGGCAAGGGCAAGGTCGTCCTCGTCGGCGACCTGGCGGAGACGCCCGGCACCGACGTCGACAAGAACTGCAAGACCTGGGAGTTCAAGATCAAGGACGGGGTGAAGTTCGAGGACGGCAGCGCCATCACGTCCAAGGAGATCGCCTACGGCATCGCCCGCTCCTTCGACCTCGCGCTGACCGGCGGCCCCACCTACATCCAGGAGTGGCTCGCCGACTCGCCCCAGTTCGACACCAAGTTCAACTTCGCCGCGGACAAGACCGCGCTGCCGCCCGGCCTCACCACCCCGGACCCTAAGACGCTGCGGCTCACCTTCGCCAAGCCGCACTGCGACCTGCCGTTCGCGGCGTCGCTGCCGGCGACCGCGCCCGTGCCGCCGGCCAAGGACACCGGCACCGACTACGACAAGCAGCCGTTCTCCTCCGGCCCCTACAAGCTGACGAAGAACGAGGCCGGCACCCGGCTCACGTTCGAGCGCAACACGTTCTGGGACCCGGCGACCGACGCGATGCGCCACCAGTACCCGGACAGCTACGTCTACGAGTTCGGCGCCAACATCGTCACCCAGACCAACCGCATCATCGCCGACAGCGGCGCCGACTCGGCCGCCGTGTCGTTCAACGGCGTCGACGCCTCGCTGGTGTCCAAGGTGGTCGGCGACCCCACGCTGAAGGCCCGCACCCTGCAGGAGCCGACGCCCAGCGAGTACACGCTGACCATCAACAACAACCGGGTCACCGACCTGAAGGTCCGCCAGGCGCTCAACACCGTCATCGACCGCGACGGCATCGTCAAGACCCTCGGCGGCGACACCGTCGCGCGGGCCGTCACCACGCTCATGCCGCCGGCGACGATCGGCTGGAAGAACTACGAGGCCTACCCGGCCGGCAAGAGCGGCAACCCGGAGAAGGCGAAGGAGCTGCTCGGCGGCAAGAGCGTCGAGCTGGTCCTGGGCTTCCCCGACGACTCCCGCAACCAGGAGCTCAGCACCACCCTGAAGAGCAACCTGGAGAAGGCCGGCTTCAAGATCACGCTGAAGCCGATCGCCGCCGACACGTTCCTCGACGAGACCAAGAAGAAGGACAACCCGTGGGACCTGTACATCGGCTCGTGGGGCGCTGACTGGCCCAGCGGCGCGTCGATCCTGCCGGTGCTCTACGACGGCCGCGCCATCAAGGACGGCGGCAGCAACAACGGCGCGTCCTACCTCAACGCGCCCGCGCTCAACGCCGAGTTCGACCGCATCCTGGCGATGCCCGTCGGTGAGCAGGGCGCCGAGTGGGGCAAGCTCGACGAGAAGATCATGCTGGAGCACGCGCCGGTCGTGCCGCTGTACGTCGACGTCATGTTCACCATCCACGGCTCCAAGGTCGGCGGCCTGTTCATCGACTCGATCTGGGGCAGCGTCGCGGTCACCAACGCCTACGTGAAGCAGTGACCGGTCTTCTGTCGGTTACAAGGCCCGGTGCGGCACGCTTGGCGGACGTGCCGCACTACGCGGCCAGCATGATGAAGGTGCCGGTGTTCGTCGCCCTCCACCGGGCGGCGGACGCCGGCACCCTCGACCTCGACGCGCCGGTGCCGGTCGTCAACGCCTTCGCGTCGGCGACCGGCTCCCGGTTCTCCTGCGACCCCGGCTACGACAACGAGCACGACGTCTGGGACCGCCTCGGCAGCGCGGCACCGGCCCGCTGGCTGGCCCGCCGCATGATCGTGCGGTCCAGCAACCTCGCGACCAACCTCCTGCTCGCCCTCGTCGGCCTGCCGGCGGTCGCTTCGGCGTGGCGGGCGGCGGGGGCGACCCGCAGCGTGGTCGGCCGTGGCATCGAGGACTCCGCCGCTGAGGCGGCCGGGATCACCAACGCGGTCACGGCGGCCGACCTCGCCCTGCTGTTCGGCGGTCTCCTCGCCGGGACGGTCGCCTCACCCGCGGCGTGCGCGGAGATGCTCGACGTGCTCGCCGAGCAGGAGCTCCGGGAGGATGTCGCGCTCGGCGTGCCCGCGGGGGTCCGGGTCGCGTACAAGAGCGGCTGGGTCGACGGGGTGCGGCACAGCGCGGGCGTGGTGCTGCCGCCCGACGCGCCGCCCTACGTGGTCGCCGTCTGCACCACCGGCGTGCCCGACGCGGCGGCCGTCATCGCTCACGTGTCGAGAACCGCCTGGGAGGAGCGCCAGTGACGATCAAGGAGGTGCGCACGCACCGGGTGTCGGCGCCGTTCCACACGCCGTTCGTCACCGCGCTGCGCCGCGCCACCGCCGCCGAGTCGCTGATCGTCGAGGTCGTCGACGGCGACGGGCGCAGCGGCTACGGCGAAGCGCCGCAGGTGTGGCAGGTGACCGGCGGGTCCGTCGCGGGCGCCGAGGCGTGCGTGCGGCAGCTGCTGGGGCCGCTGATCACCGGCCGCGACGCCGACGACCTGACGGGCAACGCGCGGCTCGTACACCGTGCGGCCCAGCGCAACGAGGGCGCCAAGGCGGCCGTCGACGTCGCCCTGCACGACCTCGCCGCGCGCCGCCTCGGCCTGCCCCTCGTCCGGTTCCTCGGGGGCACCGCCACGTCGGTGCCGACCGACGTCACCCTCTCCGCCGGTTCGTTGGTGGACGCCGCCCGCGCCCGGGTCGCCGAAGGCTTCCACGTGCTGAAGGTCAAGGTCGGCGTCGGCGGGGACCTCGCCCGCGTCCGGGAGCTGCGCGAGGCGGTCGGTCCGGACGTGGTGCTGCGCCTGGACGCCAACCAGGGCTGGACCCCGCGCGAGGCCGTCACCGTCATCCGCGGCATCGAGGACGCCGGCCTCGACGTCGAGCTCGTCGAGCAGCCCGTCTCCCGGCACGACCTCGACGGGCTCGCCTGGGTCAGCGACCGCGTCGGCGTGCCGATCCTCGCCGACGAGGCCGTGTTCGGCGTCCGCGACCTCGTCGAGGTGATCCGCCGCCGCGCCGCCGACCTCGTCAACGTGAAGCTCGCGAAGTGCGGCGGCATCGGCCCCGCCCGCACCCTGCTCGACCTCGCCGCCGCCCACGACATGGGCACGCTGGTCGGCTCGATGATGGAGACCCAGGTCGGCGTCGGCGCGGCCGCGAGCCTCGTTGCCGCCTACGGCACCACCGCCGTCTCCGACCTCGACGCCGCCTGGTGGCTGTCGTCCTCTCCCGTCCAGGGCGGCCCCGTCTACGAGCGGGACCGCGTCCACCTCCCCGACGCCCCCGGCCTCGGCGTGTCCTTGGAGCAGCGTTGAACGTGGTACGCGTGCCGGTCGCCACCCTGTGGGCCGCGCCATCGAAGACCCGCCCCTGCGACGCACCTGCCCTGCGCGACGAGCCCGACCTCGCCGCCTGGGTCGCCGCGATGACCCCCGACGAGCAGACCAGCAGCGACGTCGTGACCCAGGCCCTCCTCGGCGACCGGGTCGTCGTCGAGGAGAGCCGCCCAGACGGCTGGTCCAGGGTGACGCTCCCCGGCCAGCACGACTACCCCGGCTGGATCCGCACCGCCCACCTGACCACCGCACCCGCCCCGGACGACCAGCCCCCCGCTCCGGCGGCGGGCCCCCCGACCGGCGAGGAGGTCCTCGCCGAGGCCCGGCGCCTGCTCGGCGTCACCTACGTGTGGGGCGGCCTGTCCGCGCACGGCATCGACTGCTCCGGCCTCGTCCACCTCGTCTGGCGCCGCCTCGGCGTCACCCTCCCCCGCGACGCCCACCAGCAGCAGGCCGCCACGGTCGCGGTGCCCGCCGGCGAGGAGCGCCCCGGCGACCTCTACTTCTTCGCCCGCGACGGCAAACCCGCCCACCACGTCGGCATCGTCGTCACGCCCGGCCACCTGATCCACGCGTCGCAGGGGCGGCACGCGGTCGTCGAGGAGCCGATGCCACCGGAACGCGCCGAGACCCTGGCCGGCGCCCACCGCGTGTGATCCGCCTATTGCGGTTCGGTCGATGTCGATGTTGGATGGCGGGCAGCGCAAGGAGGCTGCGGTGCTCGCACTGCTCGGCCGGTGGACCGCCAACCATCGGATGCTCGTCCTCGCCGGCTGGGCCGTGATCGCCCTGGCCGGTGCGGTGTTCGGGGGCACGGTCTACGACCGGACCCAGTCGGTGGACGGGCTGCGCCCCGACGTCGAGTCGTCGGTCGCGCGGGAACGCATCGACCGGCTCGCGCCGGAGGGTGAGCGGGTCGTCGCGGTCATCTCGGGGCGGGACTTCAACGCGACCGCGCTCGTCGACAACGCCAGCCGGGTCATGTTCGACATCCGGGCCATCCCCGGGGTCGCGAAGGTCACCGACGCCTACACCGCGGGGTCGGGGCAGGTGTCGAGCGACAACCAGAGCTCCCTCGTCACCGTCGAGCTGAAACCCGGCCTCAGCGACGAGGAGGCGCTCGCCGTCGCGGACAAGGTCAAGGCCGCGCTGCGCCGCATCGACGCGCCGCGGGTGCTCGTCGGCGGGGAGCTGCTCGCCGAGCGGACGTTCGGCGAGCAGGCAATCAAGGACGCCGCGATCGGCGAAGGCGTCGCGCTCGTCGTGCTGTGCGGAGTCCTCGCCGTCATCCTCCGCGGGATCGTGGCGGGCAGCCTGCCGCTGGTCGCCGCGCTCGGCACGGTCGCCGCGACGCTGCTCGCGCTGGCCGGGCTCGCCGGCGCGGTGCCGGTCAGCGAGTACGCGGTCAACGTCGTCACCCTCCTCGGGCTCGGCCTCGCCGTCGACTACAGCCTGCTGATCCTCACCAGGTTCCGGGAGGAGCGCGCCGCGCACCGCAAGGCGGCGCTGCCGGACCTCCTCGCCACCACCGTCGCGACCGCCGGGCGGGCCGTGCTCGTCTCCGGGCTCGCCGTGGGCGCCGCGCTCGCCGGGCTGTTCGCGTTCGCGGAGCCGCTGCTCGCCGCGATGGCGCTCGGCGGCGCGCTCGTCGTCTGTCTCGCCACCGCCGCCGGCCTCACGCTGGTCCCGGCGCTGATCGCGGTCGCGCACCAGAGGATCCCGGCGCCGGCGGTACCGACGCGGAACCAGCGACCCGGAATCCTGGCCCGGCTCGCCGCATCCGCGCAGCGCCGCCCTGCGGCCGTGGCCCTCGGCGTGACCGCCGGGCTGGTCCTGCTGAGCCTGCCCCTGCTGCACCTCACCCTCGCCAACTCCGACGCCCGGTCGCTGCCCACGAGCAGCGAGGAGCGGCTCGCGTACGAGGCGGTCGAGCGCGACTTCGCCAAGTGGACGACCCAGCCGGTCACCGTCCTCATCGAGGGCGGCGCCGGCGCCGCGGCGGTGGTGCCGGTGCTGGAGCGGATCCGTGCCCTGACCGGCGAGGCCGAGCTCGACCTGCGCACCGGCCTGCCCGCCGGCGTCACCGTGGTCGACCTGCACCCGGCCGGGTCCGGCGAGCGCCTCGTCGGCCAGGTGCGCGCCATCGACACGCAGGTGCCGGTGCTCGTGGCCGGTCCCGCCGCCGAGCTCATCGACGCGCGGGAGTCGACCCGGTCCAGGCTGCCGATCGCGATCGCGGTCATCGTCGTCGCCACCGCGATCCTGCTGTTCGCGCTCACCCGCTCGGTCGTGGTGCCGGTGAAGGCGCTGTGCATGAACGTGCTCACGCTCGTCGCCACCCTCGGCGTGCTCGTCGCCGTCTTCCAGTGGGGCTGGGGGTCGGCGCTGCTCGGGTTCGAGCCGTGGGGCGCGCTGGACATCACCACGCCGCTGCTGCTGTTCGTGTTCATCTTCGGCCTGTCGATGGACTACGAGGTGTTCCTCCTCGCCCGCATCAAGGAGGAGTGGGACGCCCGCACCAGCGACGACCGGGCCGCGAACGACCGGGCGGTGCTCGCCGGCATCACCGCCACCGGTCCCGTCGTCACCACGGCCGCCCTGGCGATCGGCATCGTCTTCCTCGGCTTCGCGCTCGGCGACCTGATCGCGGTGAAGGAGATCGGCGTCGGCATGACCGTCGCGGTGCTGCTGGACGTCACCGTGGTCCGCGGGCTGCTGCTGCCCGCCACCATGTCGCTGCTCGGCACCGCGAACTGGTGGCGGCCGGGCTTGAAGCCGGGTGGCACACTTCGCTCACGGGGGAGCTTGCCTCACAGGGAAGTGAGAAGCGGGAGGTAGGACGATGCGCCGGCCGTTCGTGGCCCGCGACCCGGAGCGGGCCGTCGTCGAACGCACGATCACCGGCGTGGAGCCCGGCGGGGCGCTGCTCATCGGCCCGGCGGGCATCGGCAAGAGCCGGCTCGCCGACGAGGTCGTCACCGCCGCCGGCCGGCAGGGGCACCACGCCATGCGGGTGCACGCGTCGGAGGCGGCGCGGGAGCTGCCGCTCGGCGCGCTCGGCCCGCTGCTGCCGGCGCAGCCGCCGAAGGACGTCGCGGCCGTGCTGCGGGCGCTGGTCCCCGGGCACGGGCGGGGGCTGCTGTTCGTCGACGACGTCGACCTGCTCGACCCGATGTCGGCGGCCGCGGTGCACCAGATCGTCGCCAACGGTCTCCTCGACGTCGTCGCCACCGTCCGCGCCGGCGTCGAGCTGCCCGCGTTCGTCACCGCGCTCATGCGCACCGGGCGGCTGGAGCGCGTCGACCTCGGCCCGCTGACCGCGGCGGGCGTCGCCGAGCTGGTCGCCGCCGTCCTCGACGGGCCCGTCTCCAGCATCACCGTCGCGCACGTGCAGCGGCTGTCGGCGGGCAACCCGCTGTACGTCCACGAGCTGCTGACCGACGCGGTGGAGTCGGGCGCGCTCGCCGTCGTCGACGGCCTGTGGCACCTGCGGCAGCTGCCGGCCGCGTCGCCGCGGCTGACGGACCTGCTCAACGCCCGGCTGCGCAGCACGAGCCGGCAGGAGCGGCTGGCCCTGGAGCTGCTGGCGATCGCCGGACAGCTCGGTCTTTCGCAGGTGTACGGGCTGAGCGACCACGACGCCGTCGAAGGGCTCGAACGGCGCGGGCTGATCACCGTCCGGCAGGACGGCCGGCGCACGCACGCCGCGCTCGCGCACCCGCTGTACGGGGAGATCCTGCGCACGACCCTGCCCGTGTCGGTCCGTCTGCGGCACAGCCGCACCCTCGCCGACCTGTGGGAGCGCACCGGCGCGCGGCGCCGCGAGGACCTGCTGCGCTGGGCGGTGTGGCGGCTCACCGGCGGCGGGCCGGTCAACGCGGCGTGGATGACCGAGGCGGCCCGCCTCGCCACCCTGCTGCGGGCCCGGGTCGCCGTCCGGGAGCGCCTGGCCAGGCACGCGTGGCGGGCGACCGGCGCGGCGGAGGCCGGGCTGCTGCTGGCGGCGGCGCAGTTCGACGCGGGGCGGTCCGGCGACGGCTACGCGGTCCTCGACCGGATCGCCGCGACCGCCGACACCGACGAGGACCGGGCCGGCGCCGCGCTCGCCCGGGCGTTCTACCTCGGGTGGGGCGCCGGCCGGCTCGACGATGCCCTCGCCACCCTGGAGCGGGCCGGGACGGTGGTGGCCGAACCCGAGTGGCGGGCGGCGCTCACCACGCAGCGCAGCATGCTCCTCGCCGCGTCGGGCGCCCCGGACGACGCGCTGGCCCTGCTGGAGCCGGTCCTCGGCGCCGACGGTGCCCTCTCCCTGCAGGCGTCGGCGGCCGGGGGTCTGGCGTACATGCTGGCCGGCCGGTTCCCGGAGGCGATCCGCCTGGCCCGCCGCGCGCACCGGCTCGCGACCAGCGCCGAGCGCGCGCACCAGGACATCGGCGTCCTCCCCGGCCTCGCCGGGCTGTGCGTGCGGGTGACGACCGACGCCGGCCACGCCGCCGACGCGCGGCGCTTCGGCGAGACGGTCCTGCGGACCGCCGCGGGCAAGGGCGACGCGCACGGCCTCGCCTGGATCACGGCGGGCCTGGCGAGCCTCGAGCTGCCGGCCGGTGACCTCGAGGCCGCCCGCGGCCACGCGATCGAGGCCGCCGCCTACTTCCGGCAGGTCAGCTCGCCGATCGGGCTCGGCTGGGTGCTCGCCATCGGGCTGCTCGTCGCCGTCCACGAGGGCGACCCGGCCCGGGCGGCGACGATCGCGGCGGAGCTGGCCGCGACCCGGCCCGAGCAGCGGCAGGTGCAGCTGTACCACTACGAGATCGACCGGGCGCTCGCCTGGCACGAGACGCTGACCGGCGACCCGGAACGGGCCCGGCACCGGCTCGCCGCGCGGGCCAGGCACTGGTGGGACCGGGGCGCGCTGCTGCCCGGCGTCGTGCTCTGCAACGACCTGGCCAGGCTCGGCGGCGCCCGGCAGGCCGCGGCGATCCTCGGCGACATTCCGCCCGGGTGGCCGCTCGGCGAGGCCGTCGCGGCGTTCGTGCGGGCGATGGCCGGCGGCGACGGCCCCGGGCTGGAGGCGGCGGCCCGGCGCTTCGACGAGCTCGGGTTCACCGTGTACGCGGCGGACGCGGCGGCGGCCGCGTGGGCGGTGAAGGGCTCCGTCCGGGACGTCAACCGGCTCGCCGCCGCCGTCGCCGCCTACACGGCCCGCTGCCCGGGGCTGCGCACCCCGCTGCTGGCCGCGGTCGACGCCGAGCACCGGCTCACCCCGCGGGAGCGGGAGATCGCCTCGCTGGCCGCCGCCGGGTTCAGCAACCGGGACATCGCGGAGCGGCTGACCCTGTCCTTCCGCACGGTCGAGAACCACCTGGCCCGCGTGTATCTCAAGCTCGGCCTGCACGGCCGCAACGAACTGAGTGGTGCGCCGCCACGAATCTGAGTGGCCGCCACTCATGACGCTGCGCATACCGCCCAGCCACTGTGTGCCGAACATGTTTCGTCGTGCTGCCCGACCGCGCCACCGCGGGCCGGCCGCGCGGCGACGACACGATGACATCTGGGGGCGGACGGTGACCGTCGACGCGACGTTCGGGCAGCTCGTGAAGACCCGGCGGCGCGCGCTCGACCTGACCCAGCAGGACCTCGCCAGCCAGGTCGGCTACTCGGTCATCACCATCCGGAAGGTGGAGACCGACGAGCGCCGGCCGTCGCGCGAGCTGGCCGAGCGGCTCGCGAAGTGCCTGCACATCGCGCCCGAGCGGCAGGGCGCGTTCATCGGGCTGGCCCGCCGCCAGGCCGACTGGGTCGACGACCGCGACACCCCCACCAACCTGCCGACGCCGCCGACCCGCCTCATCGGCCGCGGCCACGAGCAGGCCGCGGTGCGCACCGAGCTGCTGCGGCAGGACAGCCGGATGCTGACGCTCGTCGGCCCGCCCGGGATCGGCAAGAGCCGGCTCAGCGTCGAGGTCGCCGCGGAGGTACGGCCGCTGTTCCCCGACGGCGTGCACTTCGTGGCGCTCGCCCCGCTCGGCGACGAGGCGCTGCTGGTGCCGAGCATCGCCACCGCCCTCGGCGTCCGTGAGGTGCCCGGCACCCCGCTCGGCATGGCACTGCTGGACCACCTGCGGACCCGGCGGCTGCTGCTCCTGCTCGACGACTGCGAGCACCTGCCGGGCGCGGCGCGGCTGGTCGCGGAGATGCTGTCGGCCGGCCCGCAGCTGCGCGTCCTCGCCACCAGCCGGGCACCGCTGCACCTGCGGGGCGAGCGGCTGTTTCCCGTGCCGCCGCTGCGGCTGGCGGACGACGGGCCGGCGCTGACCGCGGAGACGGCCGCCCGCGCCGCCGCCGTCGAGCTGTTCGTCGAACGCGCCCACGCCGTCGACCCGCACTTCGCCCTCACCGACGCCAACGCCGCCGACGTCGCCGCGATCTGCGCCGGCGTCGACGGGCTGCCCCTCGCGATCGAGCTGGTCGCGGCGCGGATCACGCTGCTGAGCCCGCCGGCGATCCTGTCCCGCCTCTCCGACCGCCTCGCCCTGCTCACCGACGGGCCGCGGGACCTGCCGGAGCGGCAGCAGACGCTGCGCCGGACGATCGACTGGAGCTACGACCTGCTCGACCCGGCGGAGCAGCGGCTCTTCGCGCGGCTGGCGGTCTTCACCGGCGGCTGCACCGTCGCCAGCGCCGAACAGGTCGCCGGCCTCGACGGCGAGCGGCCCGGGGCGATCCTGCACGGGCTCACCGGCCTCGCCGACAAGAACCTCGTCCGGCAGGAGGTCCGCGGCGACGGCGAACGCTACGCCGTCTTCTTCGACATGATCCGCGAGTACGCCCTGGAGCGGCTCGTCGCGTCCGGCGAGGAGGACCGGATCCGCGCCGCGCACGCCCGCTACTTCCTCGACCTGGCCGAGATCGCGTACGGGCAGCTCGGCGGCGCCGCGCAGGAGCAGTGGCTGAGCCGCCTGGACGCCGAGCACAACAACCTGCGCGCCGCCCTGGAGTGGCACGTGCAGAGCGACGACGCCGAGGGTGGGCTGCGGCTCGTGGCGGCGCTGTGGAAGTTCTGGCACATCCGCTCGCACCACACCGAGGCGGGCCGGTGGACGACCCTGGCGCTGCACCTGACCGGCGAGCACGACCCGGCGGTCCGCGCGCGCGTGCTCTACGGCGCCGGCTGGATCGCCGTCGACCGCGGTGACCACCTCCTGGCCCGCGCCTGCTTCGGCGAGAGCCTCAACCTGTGCCGGCGGCTCGGCGACCCGCGCGGGATCGCGGAGGCGCTGCACGGCGTCGGCGTGATGCTGCAGGCGTCCGGCTCCGGCCGGCAGGCGCTCACCCTGTTCGAGGAGAGCCTGGAGCTGTACCGCGGGCTCGGCGACGACGAGGGCATCGCCTGGTCGCTGGACCATCTGGGTGAGGGCCGGCTCGCGCTCGACGACCCGGCCGGCGCGGAGGCGCTGTTCGAGGCGGCGCACACCATCTTCGGCCGCCTCGGCCACGCGTGGGGCGCCGTCATCACCCTCGACCACCTCGGCCTCGCCGGCCTGGTCCAGGGCGACCACGCGGCGGCCGAGGAGCGCTTCGCGCGGGCGCTGGAGCTGTTCGGCGAGCTCGGCAGCACGTGGGGCGTGGCGACCGCGGTCGCCCACCTCGGCCGGGCCGCGCTCGCCGACGGCGACCTGCGACGCGCCAGGGAGTGCTTCGGGCGCTGCCTGGCCCTCAACCGTGCGGAGGCCGACCGTGACGGGGTCGTGCGCTCGCTCGCCGGACTGGCGGGCGTGGCGATCGTGGAACACGACCTGGTGCGCGCGGCCGGCCTCTTCGGCGCGATCTCCGCGGTGTCACGCGTGCTCATGGACCCGGTGGAGCGGGCCTGCCAGGCGCGTGACCTCGCCGTGGTCCGGCGGCACCTGGGCGACGAACAAGTCGCCCGGGCGTGGGCCCGGGGCGCGGCGGGCGGACTGGACGCGCAGCACGAACCGGTGGGCACCGGCTGACCCGCCGGTGCCCACCGCCTTCACCCTGACGCTCGCGCGGTCGTCGCGTCAGACGATGAGGATCTCGACCTGCTGCGCCCACGCCTCGATCGCGAGCGACATCTGCTGTTCGAGATTGTCGACGACCTTGGCGCGCAGCATCTCCGCCTGTGCTGTCGCGTCGGCGGAGTCTGCCGATCCCGTCCGCGCGGGGGCCGCGGCCATCGCCCGCACGTTCAACTTCGTGAATCGGCTCACGGCGCGGGCGTGCGTCTTCGCGAGCAGCTCGGCCACCTCGTCCGGGTCGGTGGCGTGCCAGAGCCGCCCGCGGAGTTGCCGTTTGTCGAGCACCCGGTCGAACGTACGGTCAAGCCAGCGTTCAACCGGCGGGACCAGAATCGCACCCGTGATCCCGAAGGGAATCCCGATAGCCAGAAGGCCGGCGAACAGGACTACGAGTTCGGCGCGGGACTCGATCACTCCTTGCACGACGCCGGCGCGGAGGTCCACCACAGCTTCGTCGTCGATCTGCAGGCGGGCGGTTTCGCGGCGGATGTTGTACCGCGCCGCGATCGGGCCGACCAGTTCGGAAAGATCGCTGACGAGCTCGGACATCCACGGACCGAAGCATTCGACCCGTCGGGCCGTGACCTCGGGACGGCCCAAGCGCTGGCTGAACTCGCGCATCAGCGCCGCCTCGGCGACCCCGGGCGCTGTGGGGGTGGCGCCCCATTCGAGCCGGTACTTCGGCAGGATCTGATACACGATCTCGTGCGCCTGCCATCGGGCGAGCGCGGTGGCGAACCCCTCGAGCCGCTCGTCGGAGATCAGCTTCCGGAGTGTGCCGTCGTCGGCCAGCGCCCGGATCTCCCGGCGAAAGGAGTCGATGTTCAGGCGCACGAGTCCGGCCCAGGCCAGCCCGTTCGAGATCGCATGCTCCGGCTGCTTGCCGCGCACGACCATGGCGTGCGCGCCGAACATCTCGTTCACCATCGCCACGGCGAAGCCCATCCGCGCACCGCCACCCGTGACGACCACCACCCTGGGCGGCTTCGCGTCGAGCGAACCGGCCACGGTGGTCAGGTCCGAGCGCAGCCGGTCCCGCCATGAAACGCCGCCCAGCCCGGGCAGCGGGGTGCCGATGGCCGCGTCGTAGTCCTCCGGGGAGAGCCGCAGCTCCAGTCGCATCGTCGGGTCGCCGCCCAGGTCGACGGCGCGTACCGAGGCGAAACCGCCGGCCCGGATCGCCTGCTCGGCGGTGAAGTACTCCTCCTTGGCCTTGCGCAGCTCGACGATCGTGCGGACGCGTTCGCTGGGGTACTCCTCGAACCACCGCTCGATCTTGCCCCGGTTCGGCGAGCGGGACAGGCACCGTTCGAAGAGGAAGTCCTCGATCAGCCCGGCGCCGAGCGCGACGCCGTCGAAGTTCCCGCCGTCGTGCAGGGCGTCCCAGGTGTCGCCGCGGTCGGCGACGGTGAAGTCGGTGGTCGACGAGCCGAGGTCCACGATGAGGATCCGTTCGTGGATGTTGCGCTCGGTCACCGCCGACATGGGCTCATGGACGACCGTGAGGAAGGCCGCCCGCGACTCCGCCATGAGCAGCACGGGAGCCGGCCTGCACACCCGGGTGAGCAGAGCCCGGTAGGCGGCGACCGTGGCGGCGTCCCAGCCGGCTGGATGGCCGAAGACGATGAGGGTGCCCGGCCCCGGGACGGTGCCGGTTTCGATGAGCCGGCCGAGGATCGCCCGCACGAACTGGACCGTCGCGTGCGCGCCCGGCCCGGACGACAGGTCCGGTGTCTTGAACTTCGCGTTCAGGTCGACCACGTCCCGGCGGATCACCGCCTCGTCGCCGATCACGGTGTTGCCGTCCGGGTCGTTGCCGACGACGGTCCGCACGATGCGCGCCCCGGGAACGATCTCGCACACCCGCGGCTCGCGATCGCCGCCGACCGCCACGTAACTCACAGATGTCTCGGCGTGCCCGAGGTCGAACCCGATGATGCTCTCGATGCCGGGCAGCATAGCCTTCCCCTCAACGCTGGTGGATGCCCTTGCTCAGCAGCTCGGCCGGGTCGCCGGCACGGATCAGCGCCGGCCGGATCGTGCGCGGCCCGCCCGGACCGGCCGGTGTGATCTCGAACCAGTGCTCCTGGGTTTCACCGTGCTCGACGGCCACGATCCCCAGCGCGGCCAGCGCGCCGCGCAGCTGCTCGGCACCGAGCAGCGCCAGCTCCGCGTCCCGCATGGTCGTGGCGGCGACGAGCTCCCGGTACGCCGACAGCAGGCTGTCAGGCCAGCGCTCGTCCGACGTCGGGGCGGCGGCCGGTCGCAGGCCGGCAACAAGGCGGTCGGCCGCGGCGATCGCGTCGTCCACGCACGCGAGGACGGCATCGACGTCGACCCGGTACCGCAGACTGACGTCGTCGGCGGACGCCCGCGCCGTCGACCGGCGGCGGCCCACCAGCATCCGGAGCCGCCACGGCAGTTTGTTGCGGAGGCTGCCGGCCTGCGCCGAGGCGAGCCACTCGCCGGCCGACCCGGCCAGGGCGAGCACTCCCAGGACCGCCACGAACGCCAGCGCCAGACCACCGGCGAGGTCCGCCGTGAGGAACATGATCGCGGCGAGCACGGCAGCGGTGAGCGTCATCAGCGACAGTCCGGGCCGCGGGACGAGTGCCGCCCGGCGCCCGCCGCCGCGATCGACGCCGGCGACCGCGCCGGTGGCGGTGAGCAGCTGGGCCGCCGACGTCACGACGGCCAGCGCGTGCGCGGCACCGATGCGCTGCAGGTCGCCGGTCGTGTACGCCTGCCCGAGATCGCGTAGTGCCCCGGCCAGAATCCGGGCCGCATCGGCAGGTTCCGCGTTCTTGAGCCGTTCCCGCAGCGAGTCACGCCGTCCCGTCCACAACTCCATGAGCGACACGCGCACCTCCCGCGCCCAAGTTTCGAGTCACGCGTCAACCCGGTCATCCCACCGATGCACAGCCCGTCCTGTCGAATCAGCCAGAGTCTCGTGATCGATAGGTTGACGGTCGGGGCTGCCCGGGACGTTCGTGCCGATCGTCGGCAGGGGTTTCGAAAACGGTCGACGGTGGTGTGGGTACCGGAGAACCATCGGACAACTTGGGAGCGCTCCCAAGCGCCGGTCCGACCTGGGCCGGTTTCCCACCTCCGCCAAGGTGAGGTTCACATGCGCATTCCCCGATGGGATCCGCGCCGCACAGCGGTGACCTCGGCCGTCCTGGTGGGTGCGGTCGTGGCGACGGTCGGGGTGGCGCAGCTGCGCACCGCCGACGCCGCTGTGGCCGCATCCACCATCACCGTGGACACCGACCGCCAGTTCGGCAACCTGCGCAAGGCCGGGCTCGGGACGCTCTTCGGGGTGGCCGCCGCGCCGGACACGCCGCGCGAGCTGATGATCGCGTCGCAGCGGTACCTCAGCCAGCACCAGAGCGCCCAGGGCGACGCCTCCTACCCGACGTCGACCGAGGCGGTCGCGGGCAAGCTGCGGGGCACCGACGTCAAGATGATCGGGCGCTACAACGATCTCATGGGCGGCTGGCCGTACGACTGGAAAGGCACCGCCGACTGGTACGCCAAAGTGGACAGTGCGACCCGCTCCATCCAGTCGTACAAGGACATCCTGCTCGCCGTCGCGCCGTTCAACGAGCCGGACAACAAGCTGCAGGGCGGGTTCGCGCAGGACGCCGCCGTGCCCGTCGATCACGCGATGATGGGCATCTACACGAACCCGGGGCTGCTGGGCAACACGCTGCGGCGCACCTCGGCCGGGCTCAAGCCGAACGCCGGCTGGCAGATGATGGCCTGGTACAAGGCGATGACCGGCACCCGCGTCGACGTGAGCCGGTGGGACACGCGGCGGTACCTGGCCTCCGACGGCGTCGCCAGCTGGGACGACGAGCTCCGGACCGTGCAGGTCCTCGTCGGCGGCGAGGACAACGACGTCGACGTGCGGGTGCTGGGCCTGGCCCGGCGCGGGCTGACCGGCAACGTCCGGGTGCGCGTCGACTCGGCGGTGTGGACGGTCGACCCGCTCGCCGCCGACCGCAACGTCCAGGCCGGCGGCGACTGGCAGAGCGCACCGCTCAACCTCGTCGACAAGACCATGACGGTCGACTCCTCGGGTGCGCTGACCGTGCCGATCCACCGGATGGAGGGCTACAACGGCTACCGGCTCCTCATCTCGCCGGCCGCCGGACCCGCCGCGTACCCCACGAAGTACGAGGCGGAGAATGCCCAGCGGGTCAACGCGGCGGCGCGGACCGGCAGCGTCGTCGCGTCCGGCAACGGCTGGGTCGGTGGCATCGACTTCGCCGACAGCGCCGTCACCTTCAACGTCACGGTGCCGGCGGCGGGCATCCACACGATGACGGTCCGCTACGCCAACGGCACCACGGCCGCGAACGCCACCCACACGGTGCGCGTCAACGGCCAGCCGCAGGGCTCCGTCACCTACCCGGCCCGCACGAGCGGCTGGGCGAACTCGGAGCTGCGCACCACCACGAAACGGGTGGCGCTGCGGGCCGGCGCCAACACCATCACCCTCGGCAAGGGCAACGGCTACGCGGAGATCGACTTCATCGACGTACGCCCCGACACCCACCGCTACGAGGCCGAGCTGGCCGCAGTGACCAACGCCCGCATCGGCGGCTTCCGCTGGAACGAGTTCCCCGACAAGGTCGGCGGCATCGACTTCCCGGACAGCGCCGTCGAGTTCGCGGTCGAGGCGCCGATGACGGGCACCTACCGCCTCGAGGTCGGCTACGCCAACGGCACCACCACGACGTCCACCCACCAGGTGTACGTCAACGGCGCCGCCGCGGGCACCGTCTCCTACCCGAGCACCGGCGCGTGGTTCGACGGCCCGAGCCAGGACCGTGCCGGCCGCGTCGCTCCGGTGACGGTCCAGCTCAACGCCGGCACCAACCGGATCCGCCTGCAGAAGGGCGTCGGCTACGCCGAGCTCGACTACGTCGAACTCAAGAAGACCGACGCCTGACCAGCCGTCGACGGCGAAGGGGCGCCCCCTGGATCCGGTGGGCGCCCCTGGGCCGGTCAGGTCACTTGTAGGTGATGTCGCTCTTGTTCACCTTGCAGTTGGCGTCGTTCCAGCCCTCGCCGAGGTAGGTCGGCTCGGAACCCTTGCTGACGCCCTTGTACTTGCCGCACACCGTGGTGCTGGAGCCGTTGTAGACCGTGACCCGCGTGATCGTCGCGGTGTCGCCCCAGTTGGAGTTGATGCCGGCGACCATGTCCACGTCGTCGACGATCACGTTGTCGATCCGCACGTGCCGCTGGTACGAGCTGGAGCAGTTCCCGCACGCCCGGTACAGCTTGCCGGTGCCCTTGAGGTAGAAGCCGCTGATGCTCACGGTGCCGTTGCCGTTGTGCTGGAACGTCTTGTCGGAGCCCGACCGGGCGCCGCCGCCGATCACGTACGAGGTGCCGCCGCCGGTGCCCTTGAACGTGGCGGCGTCCTCACCGATGTCGTTCCACCACACGTTCCTGAGCGTGCAGGTGCCTTCGCAGTGCACACCGTCGCCGGCGGGCGAACCCAGGATCACGTTCTGCAGGGTGCCACCGTTGGCGATCTTGAACATCGGGTCCTGGCTCTCCGACTGGCCACCGTCACCGATGCAGCAGTACGTCTTCATGCCGCCGTCGAACGTGCCGGAGACGTTGACCGTGCCGGAGATCTTCACGTTGCCCTGCGACGCCGGCCACGACGTGGTCGGGTTGCCGCCACCGCCACCGCCACCGCCACCGGTCGAGGTGGGCGTCGGGTTGCCGGTGGGGTTCGACGTCGGGTTCGAGCCGCCGCCGGCGTACGTCTCGAACTCGGCGATCCGCGGCGCGCCGGACGCGCTCGTGATCTCGAAGGTGAGCTTCTTCAGCGAGACCGAGGAGAAGTTGATCGTGCTCGGGCTGCCGCTGCCGCTGGCCAGGACGGCACTCGTGTCGTGGTTGAGGACCCGCCAGGCGCCGATGGACCCACCGCCCGAGGCCTGCCGGATGACCGCCGAGGACACCGTCGTCGCGCTGCCCCACTTGATCGAGATCGAGCCGGTCGAGCCGTCCGGCGACCAGTAGGTGCCGGTGTTGCCGTCTTTGACATTGCCGTAGCTGGTGCCGCTGGCCTTACTGGAGCCGTCGGCGCCGGCGCCGAGGCTCAGGTTGTCGGCTGCCGCGGCTTGGGGCATCTGCAGCGTCAGCGTGACCCCGGCGGCTGCGACCGCGGCGGCTCCCGCAGCTAGCCACCGTACGGCGACTGGTCGTCTCATCCGTGTCTCACCTTCCGAGAGTGGGCCGCTCCCCGACCATGGCGGGAAAGCGCTTTCCTGGGAACGTAGAGACGGGTCGATGCCGAGGCAATCGGGTGTCCGGTATCACCCGTTTATCGGCGCGACCAACCGTGAAAATTGCAGGGTCCCCGACTCCGACCGACTGGCGCACCGAAAGCAGGGCCGTTCCTTGCCGGCGGTCATCCTGGCGGTCTTGCAGCTCACCGCTGCCTGAGTAGAGTTCGTGGCCGTGCGAGCCCTGTCCGCGCATGCGGTCAGCGTCCTGCGCGCCGGCGGCCGCACGGTCGCCGGGGCCGTCCGGGGCGCACCGCGTCCCGGCCTGCGTCAGAGCGAGGCGTCATGAGTCCGATCCTGTTCGTCTTCGTGGTGGGTGTCGCCGTGGCCCTGGTCCGGCGCCGCTTCCTGGTCGCTCCGGACGGCCGGACGGGCGGGGACCCGCCGGCCCGGCTGCTGGGCTGGGCGACCGGCCTGCTGGCCGAGCAGCGGCAGGAGTGGGGGCAGGCGATGATCGGCGAACTGGACCGCCTCGACGGGCGGGCCCGGCGCTGGCGCTTCGCCCTCGGCTGCGCCGCCGCCGCGGTGGTCGTGCCGCCCTGGGGACCCGCGGCCGTGGCCCTCGCGGCCATGACGGCCGTCGCGGCCGGCGCCGGCGGGCTGTACGTCGCCACACACGTGCACTACCGGCTGCACACCGACGGCTGGACCTGGGCCGGGGCGTTGATCCTGCTGCTGCTCCTGGTCGGCTACGTCCTCGGCGGGGGCGTGTTGCTGCGCCGCCCGGGTGTGGCCGGCCCCGGGCTGGTCGGCGCCCTGCTCGTCACCGCGGCCTGGCTGACGGTCGGTGGGTTCACGTTCGAGGAGTGGCTCAAACCGATCCCGCACCACCCGTGGTTGATCGTCCTGACGCCCGTCCTGGTCGGCGCGGGCGCCACGCTGTGGGGCGGCGGCGCCGCTGTCGGCCGGCGCGCCGCACGCCTGGCCACCGTCACCGCCGCCCTGGCCGTCTACCTGTACGGGGTCCTCGCGGTCGCGGTCGTCGGCGCCACTGGGCACGATCCCAGCGACGGATGGACGACCGCCCAGATCGTCGCCGACGACCTCGGCAACCAGGCCGTCTTCTACCTTGTGGCGCTGCCGCTGGTGACCTCGACCATCGGGTGGGCCGCTGCCGCCGCCACCGCCCGCCTGCGCTTCGGCGGTTCGGTGCCCGCGCCGGCGTACCTCGCTGTCCGGACCGCGGGCCCCGGGCCGGCGGCGGATCCCGCACCGGTAACCACACAGCCGCAGTCCCGCCCGGCACGAGAAGCCGGCGACGGCACGCCCGGTGCGATCCCCGCCGCATCGGCCCGCCGGAGCCGAGCCTGGTTCCTCCTGCTGCTGTCCGCCGCCCTGGCAGCAGCGGCGTTCCTCGTCCTGTTCACCATGCTGAGCCCCCACGCGTAACCTCGCCCTTCGGCACGCTCGCGCGGCGCGGTGCACCCCGCCTTCGTCTCCCGCACTACGCACAATCGCCTATTTCCCGCTCGCGCCAAGGGTCATCGGTACGCGCGGAACGTATTCTGCCGACAATGCGAAGCCGCAATGTTCGCTGCCAGATCTGACGTTCCGCCGCAATCGCCCCCGACCGCGAGGAATCAGATGGATCTACAAATCAACATTGTCGAAGGGCCCGAAAACGGGCTCGAGGATCTCCTCGCGTGGTTACGCGACGAGAGCGCCCTGCGTGGACGGATTCGGCCGGTCCTGACCCCCGCCGACAGCGGTCGCATGGGTGGGGCGCTGGAGGCGGTGCTGATCGCCGTGGCCGGCGGTGGGGTCGCCGCGCTGTTCAACGCGATCGGCCTGTACCTGTCCCGGGTGCGCGAGGTCACCACGCTGGAGCTGACCCACCGCTCCGGCGACGCGGTGAAGATCAGCGGGCCCGGCGTCACGCCCGCCGACATCGACCGCGCCGTCGAAGCGCTCCGCGAGCTCGACCGGCGCGACGGGACGGACGACCAGCAGCCTGCCGGCGCGGCGGGCTGAGATGGCGCGCCTCGCGAGCCCGGACGACAGCCGGGTGGTCCTGGTCGGCAACGCGCACTACGCGCATCCCGACATCAGCGACCTGCCAACCGTCTCGGCCGGTGTCGCGGCACTGGCGGAGGCGTTCACCGCGCCCGCCCTCGGCGGTCTCAAGACGGGCAACTGCCAGGTGCTGATCAACCCGCAACGGCCGGGTGACGTGACCGGCCCGGTGCGGAGGGCCGCGGACGAGGCCCAGGACGTCCTGGTGGTCTACTTCTCGGGGCACGGCCAGCGCGACCCCCGGCTGCGGGGTCTCTACCTGCAGGTCGGTGACACCGACCCCGACGACCTGCCGGCGACCGCCATCGACGTGCAACACATCCGGAGCCTGATCCTGGAGAGCCGGGCACGGTACCGGATCCTGATCCTCGACTGCTGTTACAGCGGCGCGGCGCTGCCGCTGATGGGCGACGGCGACAACGAGTCCGACCTGCAGGAGGCCGACGGGGTGGCCATCCTGTCGTCCGGTGACGCCAACTTCCACGCCAACCCGGTCGACATCGAGGGCCGGTTCACGCTCTTCACCGGGGCGCTGATCCGCGCCGTCCGCCAGGGCCTCGACAACGGCGAGCCGACCCTGACCATCACCGCCGTGTTCCAGCACCTCCGCGCGCAGCTCGGGCAGCCGCGGATCAACCAGAGCGGCGCCATCGACCGGGTCGGGTTGTTCCGCAACGCCCGCTACGAGGGCACCGTCGAGCCCGACCAGCTCGCCAGCGGCGGCACGACGTTCCGGGCGCCGGCCGAGCTGCTCCGCGAGCGGGTGCGGCAGGTCGCCTGGACGGTGCTGCTGACCTTCGCGTGCGCCGTGGCACTGTCCGAAGGTGATCGCGACACCGGCATCGCCGGGCTGGTCATCGCCATGATCGGGGTTCTCGTCGCGCTCTACCGGCTGTTCTGGATCACCACGCAGCTGCGCATCACGCCGAACGGCATCGCCCACCGCAGCCTGCTGTGGGACCGCCAGCACAGCTGGGACGAGATCCTCGGCGTCCGCCTGCGGAGATCCCGGTCGATGCTGCTGTTCCCTCGGTACGACGTGGAGATCCGGACGGAGACGACCGAGACCACGACCACGTCGAGCACCATCACCACGGGCAAGGACGACCGGCCGACGACGTCGAAGTCGACCACGGTCAAGGCGTGGGACACGTTGTGCTCGCTCAACGACGTGGACGCCCCGGCCGCTCAGGTCGCGCACGCGCTGAGCGCCGCCGCGGGCCGGAAGGTGCTGACCGTCGACGAGATCGACGACCGGGTCAAGCGGTTCCCGGCGCCGGTGGACCGGCTCGGCGGCCGCCTGTTCACGATCGCGGTGGGGGCGCTGCTGGCCGCCACGGTCGACGTGTTCACCGGCGTGCTGGTGGCCGTGGCCGTCGCGGTACTGTTCGCCCGCCTGGTGTTCGAGAAGCCCTGGCGCACCATCGGCGTCGGCGCCGACGGCATCGAGATCGCCGGCCCGTTCCGCACCACCAAGTACCCGTGGGCAGGCATGCGATACGTGGCGGTGCTGCCGTGGCGCACCCGGCTGCCGGGCCGGCGCATCCTGTACATCGCCGACCGGCTGGCACCCGAAAGCCAGGTCCACTCACCATGGCTGATGACGGCCCGCGACAGCAGCATCGTGGTCCGCAACCTCGCCCTGTCGGTGTGGAGCCCCCGCCGGCTGATGGCCGCCCTGGAACAGTTCGGCGGCGACAGCTGGCGCCCGAACATGCGCACCCTCGACGTCCGCGACCACCGCCCGGACCGCACCCGCCCCTGACCGGCGCATCCGGGCGGTGGTCGCGGGCGTCACCTCACCACTCGGCAGCGGGCTGCACGACGTCGGGGCCGCCGGTGTGCGGGGTCGGGACGTGGCCGCTGTCCGGCTCCGGCAGCGCCGCCACACACCTCGCAGAGCAGGCATTGACCAGCAACGGCAGCACGTCGGTGCCGACCCAGCGAGAGATCCAGACCTGGCGCAGCTCACGGTCGACCGGCCCGTCACAGACGCTGCAGGTCCGCACCGCGTCGGCACCCCACACACCCGGGTCGAGTGCTGCGAGGTCCACATCCCCGGCGCCGGTCAGCGGCCGCAGCGCCGGAAACGGCGACCGGTACTTGAAGTTGCCGTACAGGGCCCGCGTGCTCACCGTGCTGTCGGCAAGCTTCGCGCATCTGGTCAGCTCGTACGGGTACCAGTGCAATCGGTGCGACGTGTAGGGCTCGAACATCTCAAGACTCGCCATGGCCCCGATCTCCGGTGGGATGCGCACCAGGTTCGTGCCGTACAGCACCAGATGTCTGACCGCGGTCAGCTTCGCGATCGCCGGCGGCAGCGTGACGATCTGCCGCCGCTCGGGAGCGCTCAGCTCCACGAACGGCTTGAACACCGTCCGCCCGTCCGCCGCCGCCTCATCGATCAGCGCCAGCAGATGCCGCCAGCCGGCCGCCGAGGTGTCCTGCCGATCCCCATGGAAGGAGACGGTCGCCGGCAGCGTATCGGCGGAGTAGCCGACGCACTGGCACCTGTCCCGGTCGGGCCCACCCGCCGCGGTTCCGACCGCGTCCGCGAACCGGTTGGAGAACACGTGCGGCGTGACCTCGTCTGCACCCATCAGGAGAGCATATCGACGGCACCGGCGTCCTGACCGGCGGCTGGGGGCGCGTTCAGCGGGCGGGGCGGGCCCGTGCCTCGGGGTGAGGGACGGGCCCGCATCTGTCTGCGTTACGGGCCGGTGCAGAAGCCGACGTCGTTCGTCGTCTGGCCGGGTTGGAGGATCTTGTTCCAGGGGTTGGCCGGGTCGGCGTGGGCGTTGACGGCGGTCGCGCCCTGCTGGGTCAGGACCATGTTCCAGGTCTGGCTGATGTGCTGGCCGGCCGGGATCGCGAAGGTCGCGAACCACTCCTTCGCCACGCCGGTGTTGTTGGTGACGTACACGTCGGCGCAGTAGCCGCCCTGGCTGATCGGGCGGACGCCGGGCGGGCGGACGACGACGGTGGCGGGCAGCGTGGACTGCTCACCGCAGTACATCGTCAGGTCCAGGTTCGTCACCGGCGGCAGGTTCGCCGACACCTGCTTGGCGGGCGACTCCACGAACGTCTGCGAGCTGCCGGGCGCGGTGCACCCGGCCTTCGTCACCCGCACCTTGTACCAGCCGGGCGAGACGTCCCACCGGTAGAAGCCGTAGCCGTTGGTGAGCGACGGGTTCGCCCGGTTGCGCGGCGACATGATCGTGGTGCTGCCGTTGGGGACCGCGGTGTACGTGCCGGTCTGCGTCGCCGAGCGGTACAGGGTCACCGTCGCCCCGCTGATCGGCGCACCGGCCGTGTTGGACACCTTCCCGCTCGGGTCGATGAAGAGGTTGCCGGTGCTGGTGAACGTGACGCCGTTGCAGACGATCGTGATGATGACCTGCGCCTCGTCGTGCAGGACGTAGCCGGCGGCCGGGTTGCGCAGCGGGCCGACGCCGGTCGCCGTGTAGTTGCCGGATCCGACGTGGGTGAGGGTGCCGTTGAGCCGGAACCCTTCCGTCGGCGGGGTCGTGTTGTAGTTGCGCCCGACGATCGTCCACGTGGCGCTCGTGGCCGGGGTGCAGCCGGTCGCGTTGATGGTGAACACGTCGTCCCAGTGCACGAGCGGCGTGCCGTCCGGGGTGGCCCGGCCGCCGGTGTTGATGCCGCCGCTGACCGCGACCGGGTTCACGCTGAACTTGGTCGTGGCGAGCGTCGAGGTCTGCGGCAGGTTCCAGATCTCGAAGCCGGCCTGCACCGAGGTGACCCACCACTTCGGCTCCAGGCAGATCGTCTGCTCGGGGGTGATCGGCGAGCCGGGGTCGGTCGAGCAGTAGATGCCCATGTCGTCGAGGCTGGCGGCGTACTTGGTGAAGATGTGGCTGTCGAAGCCGCCGTTGGCCGGGACGGTGCCGGGCACGGCCGGGTCACCGACCAGCCCGGTGCCCTTCGTACGGGCGACGAACGAGATGACGTTCCACCGCACGCCGTTGTCGAAGCTGCGGACGCGGCCGCCCCACACGTCGAACGTGGTGTCGGTCGCGACGCCGTTCACCGTGGTACGGATGCCGGGGATCTTCACGTCGACGAGGAGCGGCATGCCGGCCGGCTGGATCTTGCCGGCGTGGGCGGCGTACGCCGTCGGGTTCTGCGCGTCGCCGGGCTGGGCGTTCACGTAGCCCTGGTTGTTCACCCAGATCATGATCTCGGCGCCGTCGTTCTGGCCCGGGTTGTTCAGCAGCTGCGGGTTCGTCGGCAGCGTGCTGCCCTGCGTCGCGCAGGTGGTCGGCTGCGGGCGGCAGTTGGAGTCGAACCAGATGTCGTAGGACGCGTCCCAGGCCTCGTTGCCGCCGGGGGTCGCCGGGACGGTGATGTTCCAGACCGAGTCCATCCGGGCCACGCCGGCGGTCTGCTTCGGAAACGGCGCACCGGCCGGGGTCGTGCCCGACGGCGAGCAGGTGCCCCAGTGGCAGCCGGAGATGATGCTCGGGTACGCGGCCGGCGCGTGGATCTGGTGGCTGAACTCGTTGGCGGTGCCGGTGGTGTGGTTGACGCCGTCATTCGGCGGCTGCTGCGCCACGAACGGCGCGGTGCCGCCGGTCGTCGCGTACTGGTCGCGCACGCCGGAGTTGGGGTTGACCCACGGGTCGCCGGTGCCGGCCCAGTCGCAGTTCGGGTCGAGCGGGTCGGTCCCGTTGGTGCAGGCCGGGCCGGTGTTCGGGTCGGTGCCGAAGTACGAGTTGGCGGTGTAGTTGGTGACCGAGAACCCGGTGGTGGCGGTGTCGTAGTTCATCGTGAACCCGCCGCTGACGGCCGGGTTCCACAGGTTCGTCGCCACCTGGTACTGGCCCTCGGGGGCGGTGACCTGGGTGCTGAGGTAGCGGGTGCCACCGCCGTTGTACGTGGCGGCGGGGGTGAAGGTGGACGGTGCGGCGTGCGCGGCCGCGGCGGGCACAAGGGCGGCGACCAGCCCGGCCACCGCCACGAGTGCTCGACGCTTTCCGGTTCCCACGTGCATGCGATGCCTCCAGTATGTGGATGTGCATCTATTGGTTCAGCGGCGGCGTTTGTACCGCGAGGTGAACCGGCGATACGGCCGGCGCTACGGGCCGCGATACGGCCGCGCGCTGTATCGGTTTTTGTATCGGCCGCGCTCGCATCGACGGTGTTAGCGTCGGGCAGCTCCCCCGTTCCCGCTGAAAGGTGTTGCCGGTCATGCCGCTGCGTGAACCGACGTTCCTGATCCTGGCCGCGCTGGCGGGCGAGCCGCAGCACGGGTACAGCGTCCTGGAGGACGTGCGGCGCATCTCGGAGGACCGGGTCCACCTGCAGCCCGGCACCCTGTACGGCATCCTCGACCGGCTCCGCGGCGACGGGCTCATCGAGGTGGACCACGAGGAGGTCGTCGCCTCGCGGCTGCGGCGCTACTACCGCCTCACCACGCCGGGCCTCGACCTGCTCAGCGCCGAGACCGACCGCCTGCACCGCAACGCCGCCGCGGCCGACCGCCGGCTGCGGGCCCGCCTGGCGGTGAGCGCGCGATGACCGAGCTCGTGGCGGCGGAGCTGGTCCGGTTCGACTTCGCCGGCGAGGGGGCCGGCGAAGACGAGCTGTCGTGGGGGCAGCAGGAGATCTGGCTGGCGATGCAGCGGCAGCGCAGCTGGATCCCGATCGGCGGGCCGAGCACCCTGCGCCCCGGCACCACCGTCGACGACATCGTGGACGACCTGCGGTACACGATCGGGCGGTACCAGACGATGCGCACCCGGCTGCGCTTCCTGCCCGACGGGGCGGTGCGGCAGGAGGTGTCGGCGTCCGGCTCCTTCACGATCGAGGTCTTCGACGCGCCCGACGACGCGGATCCTGCGGAGTTCGCCGGCGCCGTCTTCGACTGGTTCCGGGCCTGGGACTTCGACTACGTCAAGGACTGGCCGCTGCGGGTCGGCGTCGTGCGGCACCGCGGGGCGCTCACCCACCAGGTCTCCGTCGTCACGCACCTCGTCACCGACGCGCTCGGCGGGGTCGTCATGATGGCCGAGGTGACCCGGCGGGAGCCCGCCCCGGTCGCCGGCATGCAGCCCCTCGAACAGGTGCGGCGGCAGCGCTCCCCCGCCGGCCGCCGGCAGAACGAGGCGGCGCTGCGCTACTGGCGGCGGACCCTGCTGACCGTGCCCGCCCGTACCGTGCCGGAGTCCGCCGACAGGTGCGAGCCGCGCTACCGCGAGGGGCTGCTGCACTCCCCCGCGCTCCGGCTGGCGCTGGGCACCCTGGCCGACCGGCACGGCGTCGACTCGGCGACCGTGCTGCTGGCGGTGTTCGCGGCCGCGACCGCCCGCGTCACCGGCGTCGACCCGGTCGTGATCCGCCCGATCGTCGGCAACCGCTTCTGGCCCGGCCTCGCCGACGTGGTGTGCCCCGTCAACCAGGCCGGCCTGCTCGTCGTCGACGCGCTCGGCGTCGCGTTCCCTTCGCTGCTGGACCGGGTCCGTGGCGCGGTCCTGTCGACCTACAAGTACGCCAGCTTCGACCCCCTGCAGCTCGCCGCCACCGTCGCCGGCGTGGAGCGGGAGCGCGGCACCGCCATCGACCTGTCGGTGCTCTTCAACGACCGCCGCACCGGCGACCGCGCCGCACCGCCCGCCGTGGTGACCCTGCCGCAGATGGCGTCCGCGCTGGCCGCGACCCGCTTCGACTGGCCGGTCGCCCGCGACGACCCGCACGAGCCGCTGATGGTGAACGTCGAGGACACCGAGGACGCCCTGCTGGTGCGGATCGTCTTCGACACCCACCACCTCGCCCCGGCCCTCGCGGAGTCCTGGGTCCGCGCCATGCAGACCATCGCCGTCGCCGCCGCCGTCTAGCTCGCGTCGGCATCATTGGTGCGCGCGATCGTGGCTGGGGTGTGGCCTGAACGTTGTCGGCCGCTGGGATTCTGTGTGGATGAACAGGCGGGGGCAAGTGCTGGTCGTCCTGCTCGGCGGCGTGCTGCTGTCGGGGCTGCTGTGGTCGTGCACGTCCGGGACCGCCGGGCAGCACGCGGACGAGCTCGGCGAGGTGACGGCGGTCCTGGACTCGGCGCCGGGCACCGTGGTGGTCCACGTGCTGCGGCGCGAGCGCACGACCGCGTGGCGGGTCGACGACTCCGGCGCGGCCGTCGAGTGGATCGAGGGCGAGGTCGCGGCCGGTACGCCGCAGGCCCGGCAATGCCAGCAGGACCTCTGCTACCGGGTGCCGGGTGACGCGCTGCGGGTCGAGCAGAGCACCGACGGCGGCACCACGTTCGGCACGGTGTGGGAGGTGAGCGGCGACGCGTACACCAGACTCGGCGCGAAGTATCCGCGGCTCGGCGACCCGGCCCAGCACCTGTCGTCGCGGTCGCTGGTCGTGCACGCCGTGCCGGGCGGGCACGTGGTCTTCGTCGCCGACGGGCGGGACGGGCTGCTCTACCGGGACGTGCGGGGCGCGTGGCACCGGCTCGGCTCGCCCGACTCCGGCGAGGGCTGCTGCTACTACGAGCCGCCGCCGTCGCTCGCCGGCCAGTCGCTCACCGGCCTGCCGCTGCTGGTCGGCGCCGGCGCGGCCGCGGTCATCCTCCTGCTCGGCCTGGTGCCGGCGGCTCGCCGGCGGTCCTGGCGGGGGCTGCCGGTCGTGGCGGCGATCGCGGCGCTGGGTGGCCTCAACGCGGGCATCGCGGCGACCCTGCAGGGCGTCGGTATGTTCCCCGGCCTGATGTACTCGGTGCCGCTGATCCTCGCCGTCACGGTCGGCGGCGCCGTCTTCGCACACCGGCTCGCCACCACCGACCGCACACCGTTCTCGCGGGCCGACGCTGGACAACCGGACGACGCGGCGGCACCGGTGGACGGATACGATCACCAGCCGTGAAGATCGGCAAGCGGGGGCGGGCGCGGCTGCTCGTCGTGGGCGGCGTCGTGCTGTTCTGCGGGCTGTCCGTCCTCGCCGTGCGGCTGGCCAACGCCAGGGAGGCCCGCGAGTCCGAGGCGGAGCTGCGCCGCTACCTGCTCCTCGGGCAGCAGGGCGAACGCGCACAGGCCGAGGCGATGCTCTGCGGCGGGGACGACACGAGCGGCTCCACCGACCTGCCCGGCATGTACGAATCGGGCTGGCGCATGCCGCCCATCGCCTCGTTCACCGTCGCCGGCTCCACGGACTGGTCGTCGTTCGACGGCCACGGCACGACGTACCAGGTCCGGCTCACCTTCACCGGCGCGGCACCCGCCACCATCACCGTGTCCGTCGAGGCCAAGGACGGCGGTCCGTGCATCGCGACCGACGTGCCGTTCTAGGCTGCGGACAGTGACCTACGACCTGTACTTCTGGCCCGCCGGCGCCGCGAAGAACGCTCGCCGGCTCGCCGACCGGCTCGCGGAGGGCAGGCCCGGGCGGCTCAGGCCCGACCCGCGGGTCCTGCGGTTCCGCGCCGAGCTGCTGCGCCGGTGGCCGGAGCTGGCGGAGCATTACCCGAACCACCTGCGCCGCCCATGAAAGCCGGGCCCGGCCGCACGCGGCGACCGGGCCCGACAAGGGTTCAGAACAGGATCAGGACAGGTCGAAGCGGTCCAGCTCCATGACCTTCGTCCAGGCCGCGACGAAGTCGGTGACGAACTTGTCGCGGGCGTCGGCGCTGGCGTAGACCTCGGCGAGGGCGCGCAGCTGCGAGTTGGAGCCGAAGATGAGGTCGACCGCGGTGGCGGTCCACTTCACGTCGCCGGTCGCCACGTCCTGGATCTCGTAGACGTGCTCCTGCGACTCCGACGCCTTCCACTTGGTGCCCGGGGAGAGCAGGTTGGCGAAGTAGTCGTTGGTGAGCACGCCCGGGCGGTCGGTGAGGACACCGTGCGCGGCGCCGCCGACGTTGTTGCCCAGCGCCCGCAGGCCGCCGACGAGGACGGTCATCTCGGGTGCGGTGAGGTCCAGCATGTACGCGCGGTCGACGAGCAGGATCTCCGGCTGGGTCTTCTCGCCGGGGCGCAGGTAGTTGCGGAAGCCGTCGGCGCGGGGCTCCAGGACGCGGAACGACTCGACGTCGGTCTCCTCCTGGGCGGCGTCGGTGCGGCCCGCCCGGAACGGCACGGTCACCTCGACGCCCGCGTCGCGGGCCGCCTTCTCCACCGCGGCCGAGCCGGCCAGCACGATGAGGTCGGCGAGGGAGATCTGCGCGCCGCCCGCGGCGTTGAACTCCTGCTGGATGCCCTCGAGCTTGCCGAGGACCTCGGCGAGCTGCGCCGGCTGGTTGATCTCCCAGCTGCGCTGCGGCTCCAGGCGGATGCGGGCGCCGTTGGCGCCGCCGCGCTTGTCGGTGGAGCGGAAGCTCGCCGCCGACGCCCACGCGGTGGAGACCAGCTGCGCGACGCTGAGGCCGGAGTCCAGGACCTTCGCCTTGAGCGCGGCGACGTCGGCGTCGCCGACGAGCTGGCCCGAGACGGCCGGGACCGGGTCCTGCCACAGCTGCGGCTCGGCGACCCACGGGCCGAGGAAGCGGCTGACCGGGCCCATGTCGCGGTGCAGCAGCTTGTACCAGGCCTTGGCGAAGGCGAGCGCGAACTCCTCGGGGTTCTCGAGGAAGCGGCGGGAGATCTTCTCGTACGCCGGATCCACCCGCAGCGAGAGGTCGGTGGTGAGCATGGTGGGCTTGTGCTTCTTGGACGGGTCGTGCGCGTCCGGGATGATCGCCTCGGCGTCCTTGGCGACCCACTGCTTGGCGCCGGCGGGGCTCGTGGTGAGCTCCCACTCGTAGCCGAACAGGATCTCGAAGAAGCGGTTGCTCCACTCGGTGGGCTTGTCGGTCCAGGTGACCTCGAGGCCGCTGGTGATCGTGTCACCGGCCTTGCCGCTGCCGTGGGTGCTCAGCCAGCCGAGGCCCTGCGACTCCAGCGGGGCGCCCTCGGGCTCCGGGCCCACGTGCTCGTCGGCGTTGCCGGCGCCGTGCGCCTTGCCGAAGGTGTGGCCGCCGGCGATGAGGGCGACGGTCTCCTCGTCGTTCATCGCCATCCGGGCGAACGTCTCCCGGATGAAGTACGCCGCGTTGAGCGGGTCGGCGTTGCCGCGGGGACCCTGCGGGTTGACGTAGATGAGGCCCATCTCGGCCGCGCCGACCTCGGAGGCCATCTCGGCCTCGCCGACGTAGCGCTCGTCGCCGAGCCAGGTGTCCTCGGGGCCCCAGAAGATCTCCTCGGGCTCCCAGACGTCCGCGCGGCCGAAGCCGAAGCCGAAGGTCTTGAAGCCCATCGACTCCAGGGCCACGTTGCCGGCGAGCACGAGCAGGTCGGCCCACGAGATCTTCTGGCCGTACTTGGCCTTCACCGGCCACAGCAGCCGGCGGGCCTTGTCGAGGTTGGCGTTGTCGGGCCAGCTGTTGAGCGGGGCGAAGCGCTGCCCGCCGTCGCCGGCGCCGCCGCGGCCGTCGTGGATCCGGTACGTGCCGGCGGCGTGCCAGCTCATCCGGATCATGAGGCCGCCGTAGTGCCCGAAGTCGGCCGGCCACCAGTCCTGCGACGTGGTCAGCACCTCGGTGATGTCACGCTTGAGGGCCTCGACGTCGAGCTTCTGGAACTCCTTCGCGTAGCTGAAGTCCGCCCCGAGCGGGTTGCCCTTGGACGAGTGGGCGTGCAGCACGGAAAGGTCGAGCTGGTTGGGCCACCAGTCGCGGTTGGTGCGCGGACGTCCACCGGTCTTCGGGGTCGGCGAGTCGATCGCCGGGTTCTCGCTTTCGCTGCCGTGCGCGACTGGGCAGCCGCCTGCCGTGGCCTGGGTGTCGCTCATGGTCTTCCTTCCGTCTTTCGTCCGAACGGACCGAATCATTTCGAAGCGCAGTCGGGGCAGGTGCCCCAATACACGACTTCCGCCTCGTCGACCACGTAGCCGTGGTCGTCCGAGGCGGAGAGGCAAGGAACGTGGCCGGTGGCGCAGTCGACATCGGCGATTGCGCCACACGAACGGCACACGACGTGGTGGTGGTTGTCCGCCACCCGGGACTCGTAGCGGGCGGTGCTGCCGGCCGGCTCGATGCGCCGCACCAGACCGGCGTCGGTGAACGCCCGCAGAACATCGTAGACCGCCTGGTGGGAGACCATGGGATGTTCGGCGCGCACGAGGGTGATCACCGTGTCCGTGTCGACGTGCCGGTGCTCGTGCAGGGCGGCGAGGACCGCCAGCCGCGGCTTCGTCACCCGCAACGAGGCCGCCCGCAACTGCGCCTCGAAGTCGAACGTCACACGATCAACATAGACCACTAGTCTGGAACAGTTCAAGTTTTCACCGGGAGTGTTCCTGCGCTTCATCCTGCCGGATGAGACGCCGCGGAACCCGCGGACGCGCCGTCCGGTCATCCCGCGCGGATGGCGCGGCCGGCCCCGGCGCGGCCGACGATCGACAGGCACCGAACCCTCCGTCCGCGGACGTCGCGCGGGCAATGATTCTGCCGCTCGCCCTGGCCCAGTTCATCTGCAGCTACGCCGGCACCGCGATGAACGTCGCCATCACACCGATGGCCCGCGACCTGGACACCACGGTGTTCGGCGTCCAGGCGAGCATCACGCTGTTCACGCTCACCATGGCCGCCCTGATGATCCCGGGCAGCAAGCTCACCGACGTGTGGGGCCGCAAGCGCTGCCTGGTGGCCGGGCTGCTGCTGTACGGCACCGGCGCCCTCCTCGCCGCGCTCGCCCCCGGCCTCGGCGTCATGATCCTCGGCAACGCGCTGCTGGAGGGCGTCGGCTCGGCGCTGATGATCCCGCCGATCTACATCCTCGTCACCGTCATGGCCCCGGACCTCGCGACCCGGGCGCGGTACTTCGGCGTCGTCAGCGGCGCCGGCGCGCTCGGCGCCGCGACCGGCCCGCTCATCGGCGGCCTCATCACCAGCCTGTTCAGCTGGCGGGCGTCGTTCCTGCTGCAGGTCATCGTCATCGCGTGGATCATCGTGCTGATCCGCCGGCTGCCCGCCCCCGCCCGCACCGGCCCGGCACCGTCCTTCGACGTGACGGGCGCACTGCTGTCCGCCGTCGGCCTGCTGCTCGTGGTGCTCGGCGTGCTGCTGTCCACCACGTACGGCTGGGGCGCCGCACGGTCGGACGTCGTCGTCGCCGGCCGGGTCGTCATCGCCGAGGGCGGCATCTCACCCGTCTGGCCGACGCTCGCCCTCGGGGCGCTGACGCTCGCCGCGTTCGCCTGGCACCTGCACCTGGCCGAGCGCCGCGGCCGCGAGCCGCTGCTGCACCCGCGCCTGTTCCGCGACCGCGCCGCCAACCTCGGCCTGGGCACGCAGTCGGTGCAGTGGCTGGTCATGCAGGGCACGTTCTTCGTCACCGCCGTGTACCTGCAGGACGCCCTCGGCTACGACGCCGTCATGACCGGCCTGGTGCTCACGCCCGCGACCGTCGGCATCCTGGCCTCGTCCGCGGCCGCCGAGCGCTTCGCCCGCAACCGCACCCAGCGCACCCTGATCATCGCCGGCTTCGTCCTCACCGTCGCCGGCATGGCCACCCTGCTCGCCCTGGCCTCCACCGGCACGGGCGCCTGGCACACCGTCCCCGGCCTGCTGCTCGCCGGCCTGGGCCTCGGCACCATGCTCACCGCGTCCGTCAACCTGGTGCAGTCCTCGTTCCCCGACCGCGACCAGAGCGACATCTCCGGCATGTCCCGCTCCATGTCGAACCTCGGCTCGTCGCTGGGCACCGCCCTGGCCGGCTCGGTGATCGTGTCCGCCGCTCACCCCGGCGCCCACCCGTACGCGGCGTCGCTGGTGGTCCTGCTCGTGATCGCGGTCGGCGGCCTGCTGGTGTCAGTGCTGCTCCCCCGCACCCCCGCCCCGTCCCCGTCCCCGTCGCCGTCCCCGACCCAGTCCCCGGCCCCGGAACAACCGCACTGACCAACTGGCCCGTCGGTTGCTCCTGGTCGAGCTCAAGCACGACGGTGTCAGGGCCGGGCGTTGTCCTGCCAGGTGGTGATGCGGAGGACGATGAAGGCGGCGAGGAGGGCGGCGAGGATGCCGGCGGCGCCGGTGACGTAGGCGACCTCGACCGGGGTGTGCACGTCCTCGAAGCCGTCGGCGTAGCGCTTCGTCTCGGTGGAGGCGAAGAGGCTGACCAGCAGCAGCAGCCACCAGGAGCTGACCACGCCGGTCGGGGTCCAGGAGCGGTCGGGGTTGCTGCGGGCGTACAGCTCCTTGACCACCTGCTGCGGGATGACGATGTTGGCGACGGGGATGAACCAGCCGGCGATGGTGAAGGCCTTGGGCCAGCGGACGCTGGTCTCGTCGCGCCGGTCGAAGTTGTCGCGGACCAGGTACAGCCAGACGACGAGGGCGGCGAGCACCAGCAGGCGGGCGGCGTTGAGCACGATCGACTGGGTGTCGGCGTTGGCGAAGATGCCGAGGGTGACGCTGGACTCGGACGCGACGACCTCGCCGGTGCCGGCGACCGGCCCGCGCAGGGAGTCGACGATGGTGTATGCGTGCGCCAGTGCGGCGACGCCGAGCGCGCCGATCACCACCCAGCCCGTCGTCGCCAGGCGGTGCGGTGCAGCGGTACCCGTCTCGATCATTCGGGCAGCATGCACCGCACCACTTGCAGCCCACGTGCAATCCACGTGCAATCCACGTGCGCCGCCTGTCCGGAAGGCGTCAGGCGCGGCGCCGGCGGATCCACAGGAAGCCGAGGGCGGTCAGCAGCAGGGTCAGGACCAGGAAGGCGGACAGCTCGATCCACTGGAAGGGCCAGTACCGGGAGCCCGGCTGGTAGATGTAGGAGAAGTGCAGGTTCTGGCTCGCCGTGCAGGCCTTGGCCTTCGCGAAGCTGCCGGCGGCCATGCAGGGCACGGCGTCGGCCTCCAGGTACGGCGACCCGTCGGGCTTGAACAGCTTCATCTCCTCGCTGAGCGACCACACGCCGGGCGCGCTGTACCCGGTGAGGAACGCGCCCTCGGAGCCTCTGATGCCGAGGCCGTTGATGCGCTCCATGACCGCCGCGTCCACCGTCACCGTCTCGGAGACCGGCGGCATGATGTGCTGGCGGATGCCGTTGGGCACCGCGACCTGTACCAGCGCGAAGACGGCCAGGGTGATCGCCATCGCCGGCAGGGTGCGGCGCACGACCAGGCCGGTGACCGCGCCGAGGGCGAACGCGAAGAGGGCGTAGCCGACAGGCACGACGTTGCGGGCGGCGAAGTTCAGCGCGGCGAAGCGGTCGCCGGTCACCTGGTCGTAGCGGCTGGCGCTCCACGTCAGCAGGAGGCTGAGCAGGCCGCTGGCGAGCACGGTCACGGCGCCGAGGAGGCCGAGCTTGACCGCGAGCCAGCGGGCCCGGGTGACGCTCTGGTTCCAGACCAGCTTGTCGGTCTTCTCCTCCAGCTCCCGGGCGACCAGCGGCGCGCCCCAGAAGATGCCGACGAGCGCGGGGATCGCCAGCAGGAGCGCGCCGACGAGGCCGACCTGGGCGTCGTACGTGTTGGTGAAGTGCTCGACCGCCGTGCTGCACGTGGCAGGGGTGCAGGCGGCGATGTCGGTGTCGTACGCGGCGCGGATGCTGAACCCGAGCACCAGCAGGTACACGGTGAGGGCGGCGAGGGCGGCCGCGGTCACGACGGCCTGCACGCGGAACTGCCGCCAGGTAACCCAGGTCATCGTTGCGCCTCCGCGAGCATCGGGGCGCCGTCGAAGCCGGCGGCGCGGGTGAGGTAGGCGAGGACGAGGTCCTCCAGGTCGACGCGGTCGGCGCCGTCGATCGGGGTGGCCGTGCGGACGACCATCGTGTTCTGCTCGGCGTGGATGATCTCGGTGCCGGCGGGCAGCCGGTCGAACCCGGGCAGCGTGCCGGTGAGCCGCTGGTGCTCGGCGAGCAGCTGAGCGACGTCGCCGTTGAGCTGGACGCGCGCCGAGGCGAGCACGATGAGGTGGTCGCAGACCCGCTCCAGGTCGCCGAGCAGGTGTGAGGAGAGCACGACGCTGACGCCGAGCTCGCCGACGAAGTCGAGCAGGTCCTGCAGGAACGCGCGCCGGGCCAGCGGGTCGAGCGCGGCCACGGGCTCGTCGAGGATGAGCAGGTCGGCGCGTTTCGCGGCGGCGATGGTCAGGGCGAGCTGGGCCCGCTGCCCGCCGGAGAGCCGCCCGGCCTTCTGCCGCGGGTCGAGGTTGCGCTGCCGGACGCGGCGTTCGGCGAGGGCGGCGTCCCAGCGCGGGTTCAGGCGGGCGCCGAGCCGCAGGTGGTCGGCGACGGTGAGGCTGCCGTAGATCGGGGCGTCCTGCGCGACGAACCCGACCCGGGCCAGCTGCGCCGCGCTGGCGGCGGGCGGGTTGCCGAGCACGGCGATGCTGCCGGCACTCGGTGCGATCAGCCCGCAGACCAGCCCGAGAAGGGTCGACTTGCCGGCGCCGTTCGGGCCGACCAGCCCGACGACGCGCCCTTCCGGGATGCTGAGGGTGCAGTCGGTGAGCGCCGTGACGTGCCCGTAGCGCTTGCCGAGTGCCTGGGTTTCGATGACCGCTGTCATCGCCGGCTCCTAGTCCTCGATGGGATCGTGTCGAGGTCAAGTTCTAGGCGCCGGACGGTCACGGGACGGTCCGCGCGGCTGTGACCGGGCTGTGACCGCGCCGCGGCTAACCTTCTGGCGATGCGGGTGCTGGTGGTGGAGGACCAACCGGAGCTGGCCGACTCGGTGGCGCGGGTGCTGCGGCGCGAGGGCATGGCGGTCGACGTCGCCTATGACGGCGGCGCCGCGCTGGAGCGCACGTCGGTGGTCGACTACGACGTGGTGGTCCTGGACCGTGACCTGCCGGGGGTGCACGGCGACCAGGTGTGCCGCACGCTCGTCGCGCAGGGCTCCCCCGCCCGGGTGCTGATGCTGACCGCCTCGGGCACGATCGCCGAGCGGGTCGAGGGGCTCGGGCTCGGCGCCGACGACTACCTGCCGAAACCGTTCGCCTACGCGGAGCTGGTCGCCCGCGTCCGGGCGGTCAGCCGGCGGTCACGTCCGGCGACGCCGCCCGTGCTGACGCACGGCGACCTGCGGCTCGACCCGGCGCAGCGCGTCGCGGCGCGGGCCGGCGAGCGGCTGACGCTGAGCCCCAAGGAGTTCGCGGTGCTCGAGTACCTGCTCACCTGCCGCGGGCGGGTCGTGTCGGCCGAGGAGCTCCTCGACCGCGTCTGGGACGAGGCCGCCGACCCGTTCACGACCACGGTGAAGGCGACGATGAACCGGCTGCGCGCGAAGCTCGGCGACCCGCCGCTGATCGAGACCGTGCCCCGGGCCGGATACCGGATCTGAGATGCGCAACGGCCCGAACCGCCTCCGCTGGCGCCTCACCCTGGTCATCTGCCTGGTCGCCGTGGTGTCCGGCGCGGTACTGCTGGTCATCATGTACAGCATCGCCCAGGGCCTCGACGGCGACGTCCGGGGCTTCCTGCCGCAGAAGGCGCCGGCTCCGCCGCCGGTGCCGGGGCAGGGCCCGCTGGCACGGCCGGACATCCTCGGCCCGGTGCACGAGCAGTCCTCGCTGCTCACCGTGCCCGCCGTCGCCCTGGCCATCATGACGGCGCTGTCGCTGGCGTTCGGCTGGCTGATCGCCGGCCGGTTGCTGCGCCCGGTGCGCACGATGGCGGAGCGGCTGCAGCACATCTCCGAGCGCAACGTCCACGAGCGCCTCGCCGTCACCGGCCCCCGCGACGAGCTCAAGGACCTCGCGGACACCGTCGACGGCCTGCTCGGCCGGCTGGAGACGTCGCTGGACGCGCACAAGCGGTTCGTCGCCAACGCCGCGCACGAGCTGCGCACCCCGCTGACCGTCGAGCACGCGCTGCTGGAGGAGCCGCTCATCGACCCCGACGCCGACGTCGAGGCGTTCCGGGCCAACTTCCAGCGGCTGATGAAGATCAGCGCCGGCCGGGCGCGCCTGCTCGAGTCGCTGCTCACGCTGTCCAGCAGCGAACACGACCAGCCGCGCGACGAGCCCTTCGACCTGGCCGCCATCGTCACCGAGGCGCTCGCCGAGCGGTCCGGCGAGCTCGACCGCGCCGGCCTGCGCGCGGTGCCGTCCCTCGAGCCCGCCCGCATCTACGGTGACCCGCTGCTCGTCGCCCGGCTCGTCGCGAACCTCTGCGACAACGCGATCCACTACAACGCGCCCGGCGGCCGGGTCGAGGTCGCGGTCCGGGCGCTCGTCGGCCGGGTGAGCTTCGCGATCGCCAACACCGGTCCGGTCGTCCCGCCGGACCAGGTCGACCGGCTCTTCGAGCCGTTCCAGCGCATGCAGCGCACCGCCGACGACGGCCACCACGGCCTCGGGCTGTCCATCGTGCGCGCCATCGCCACCGCGCACGCCGCCACCCTGAAGGCCCACCCGCGCCCGGGCGGCGGACTCGTCGTCGAGGTGACCTTCCCGTCGTTCCGCACCTGACCAAGTCGTACCGCACCTGACCCACGACATCGATGCCGATGAAACTTCACACAACCCGAACACTATCTAGACGGTAGGATTAATAGACATGCATGACGATGGTGTCATGCGCTTCCTTCCCAGACGCCCACGGCTTCTGATCGCCTCCGCGGCCGCGCTGCTCGCGGCCGCCGCCTCTGCCGTGGCCGCCTCCGCGGGCCGCACCGCCGAGGCCGCCGAGGCCGCCCCGCCGCCCAACATCGTCTTCGTCCTCACCGACGACCTGGCGTGGAACCTGGTCCAGTTCCTGCCGCAGGTACAGCGGCTGCAACGCGACGGCGTCACGTTCACCAACTACACGGTGACCGACTCGCTGTGCTGCCCCTCCCGCTCGTCGATCTTCACCGGCAAGTTTCCGCACGACACCGGCGTCTTCACCAACGGCGGCACCGACGGCGGGTTCGGCGTCTTCAAGGGCCGCGGCAACGAGGAACGCACCTACGCCACCGCCCTGCGGGCACGGGGCTACGCGACCGCCATGATGGGCAAGTACCTCAACGGATACCTGCCCGCCGACACGCAGGGCGGCGCGCTGCCGTACGTGCCGCCGGGCTGGTCCGAGTGGGACGTCGCCGGCAACGGCTACGCCGAGTACAACTACGACCTCAACGAGAACCATGCCGTCGTGCACTACGGCTCCACCCCAGCGGACTACCTGACCAACGTCCTCGCCCGCAAGGGCAGCTCCTTCATCCAGCGCAACGCGGCCGCCGACACCCCATTCGTGCTGGAGGTCTCGACGTTCGCGCCGCACGCGCCGTTCACCCCCGCGCCCCAGGACCTCGACGCGTTCCCCGGCCTCACGGCGCCGCGGACCCCGGCGTTCGACGCGCTGCCCGCCGGGGCGCCCACCTGGCTGGCCGGTCAGGACCCGCTGACCGCGGCCGAGAAGACGAAGATCGACACGGACTTCCGCAAGCGCGCGCAGTCGGTCCAGGCCGTGGACCGGCTGATCGCCAAGCTGCGGGCAACCCTCGAGGACAGCGGCGTCGCGGACAACACCTACTTCGTGTTCAGCTCCGACAACGGATTCCACCTCGGCGAGTACCGGCTGGCGCAGGGCAAGCAGACCGCGTTCGACACCGACGTCCGCGTGCCGCTCGTCATCGCCGGACCGGCCGTCCCCGCCGGCAGCACCCGCGCGGAGATCGTGCAGAACATCGACCTGGCGCCGACCTTCCAGCGCCTCGCCGGCGGCACCGTCGCCGCGGACGTGAACGGCCGCAGCATCGTCCCGCTGCTGCAGGGCCAACCGGCCGCGAACTGGCGCACCGCATCGCTGATCGAGCACCACGGGCCGGACGCCGCCGCCGACGACCCGGACGCCCAGACCGCCCGCGACGGCAGGCCGACCACCTACGAGGCGCTGCGCACCGCGTCCTACACCTACGTCGAGTACGCCAACGGTGAGCGCGAGTACTACGACCGGCTCGCCGACCCGTACCAGCTGAACAACATCGCGGCGCAGCTGCCGGCGGCCCGGCGCGCGGCCCTGCACACCGCGCTGCAGCAGCTGCGCGACTGCCACACCCACGAGGCCTGCTGGACCGCTGGCCACGTGACCGCCTGAGACCCGTGGTGGGGCCCCACCCGAAGGTGGGGCCCCGCACCCCAAGCGGACCGGTCACCCGGCGGGCGTCAGGTGCCCGTCCAGCACGGCGGCCAGGTCGGCGGCGCGGCCCACCGCGGCCCGCGCCCACGACGCGGCCGGGCCGGTGTCGGCGTCGTCGAGGCCGAACGCGAGCAGGCCGGTGAGCTGACGCAGGTTGCCGGCGATCGCCCGCACGTCACCGTCGGGCAGCGTGTCGAGGGCGGCGGGCAGCAGGTCGAAGTAGCGCTCGGCGGCCTGTCTCGCCGCGGCCCGCTGGGCGGCGAGTTCCTCGGCCGCGTGCTGCTGCTGCGGATGGAACGCGATCTCGTGGTGGGTGAGCGCCTCGCTGGTGTAGGACGCGCCGAGGTCGGCCCGGTGGTCGCCGGGCAGGTCCGCGTAGATCGCGCGGCCCACCTGGAGGATCGGGGCCATCGGCGCGGAGTCGGCGGAGCCGAAGACCCGCAGCCGGGCGACCCGGTCCAGCTCGCGGGCGACGGCGAGGCGTTGCGCGGCGTCGAGCGGCCCGCGCAGCGCCACCGCGTAGGCGTCGGCGGCGTGTCCGGCCGCCTCCCGCTGCGCGGCCAGCTCCTCCTGCGGGTGCGGCTGGGCGGGATGGAACGCGACCTCGTGGTGGGTCAGCGCCTGGTTGGACCAGGACCGGGCGATCTCCAGCTCGTGCCCGCCGATTCGGGCGTACAGCTCACGGGCCAGGGTGGCGGCGCGCACGCCGGCCGACGAGTCGGTCGAGCCGAACGCGAGCAGCCGCGCGAGCAGGTCGAGCTGCGCCACCAGGATCCGCAGCCGCTCCGGGGTCACGGCGGGCGACGCCGCGAGCCGGGAGGCGACGTCCCACGCGTTGCCGGCGGCGGCGAGCTGCGCCGGGATGTCCGACGGGTGGGCCGCCTGGGCGCGGGTCAGCCACAGCGCCGCCGCCGCGTAGGCGGCGCCCTCCACCAGCGCCAGCTCCGCCTCGGCGGCGGACGCGTCGCGGCCTTCCGCGCGCAGCGCCGCGACGAGGGCGGCAAGGGACGCGGCGAGGACCCCGACCCGGTGCGGCGTCAGATCCGCCAGGGGCGTCCCGGCCGGCTCGGCCAGGGTGCGCAGGACGCCGGAGCGCCACACCGCCGGCTCGGCACCAGGCGTGGCCGCGTACGGTCCCGGCACGGGAAGGTCGCCCGGCCCGCCGAGGTCGTACACCCGCAGACCGCCGCTGGAGGGCTCGATCACCCACGCGCCGGGCCACGGGCGCCACACGCCACGGTCGGGGACGCCGTCGCCGTCGTAGTCCGCGCCGGCGGGCAGGTCCGCGCTCGTGTCGACCCGCGCGGCCCGCCAGTCGAGCCGGTCCGGCTGGCCGGGCGGGCTGACGTAGGCGATGGTGTACCGCCCGCTCGCCGACGCCGTGGCGTAGGACGGCTCCCGGTCGGTGCGGACGGTGAACGGCGCGTCGACGACCGGCCGGTCGTCCTCGGTCTCCCAGGCGCCGCTGGCGTGCTCGTCGGGCTCGAACAGCCCGTCCTCGTCGAAGATCTCCAGCCGCACCCCGAACGGGCGGACCGCCGCCGGGCCGGGCCCGATCGTCGCCGTCCACGGCGGCCCGGCGGCGTGCAGCGAGCCGCCGGTGCCGAAGACGTCGCCGGCCTCCAGCTCCGCCCAGTTGTCCTCGTCGCCGAACTGCCACCGCCGGACCCGTTCGACGACGCCCTGCCGGACCAGTCCCGAGTACACCTCGGCGCTGAACCAGCCGTCGGCGGCGCCGGAGTCGCCGGACGCGACGATCTCGACCCGGTCGACGGTGACATCGACCCGCCGCTGCCGCAGCGTCACCGGCGCGACCGTCTCCGACCAGTAGCCGCGGGTGTCCATGACCCGCACGATCACGGTGTACGTGGCGCCGGGGCGCAGCTCGTGCCCGGGCGCCTGGACGAGGTCCTCCTGCCACGCCTGCCGCAGCTCGCCCAGCACGAGGCGCCCCGCGCAGGTGTCGAACGCGTGGTAGGTGTGCCCGTACGGGCGGTGCTCGGCCGGTGCGCCCTCGCCGATCTCGGCGATGAGGCAGACCGGCCGCGCGTCGTTCGTGACCTCGACGCGGACCCGGTCCGATTCGGGGAACGCGTGCACCCCGCCCTCGTCGACGAGGTTCCCGGGCCGGCCCGTCGCGATGACGTACGCCAACTCGGCCCGCGGCGGCGGCGTCACGCGGGGGTCGGCCGACGGGTCGGTGGTGCCCCAGACCCGCACCACGGTGCCGGCGGTCAGCAGCGGCGTGTCCAGGTGGCCGGTCCGCTCGAACGTGTCCAGGCCTTCCTCCGCCGCGGCCTCGCCCCGGGTACGGACGGTCGACGCGCGCATCTGAGCCCGGAGCGCCTCCCCCGTGTACGACACCCAGACACCGGGCTCCGAGGACAGCCAGATGATCGGGCTGCCCGCGAAGCACGTGTACCGGATCCGCCGCACCTCGCCGCGCTTGAGCGGCGACACCACGACGAAGTCCTCCTCGACGGTGAGCCGCACCTGCGGGCGGGCCGGGTCGCCGAGCGTCGGCAGCTGCTCCCAGCGGAACCCGTCGCCGATGTGCCGCTGCTGGAACAGGTCCACCCACGGCTGGCCGTCGCACCGCGCGAACAGCCACAGCGGCGCGCTGCTGTCCCCCTCGGGTTTGTCCTCGTCGCGCAGCTGCACGACCGACACCTCGTCGTAGAACCCGGTGCCGACGGTGCCCGCCTCGGCCCAGTCGTTGTCCTCGTGCGCGTAGCCGGGGTTCGGCCGCCAGAAGTGCCGGATGCCACCGGTCCGCGACGGCGCGAACAGCTCGTAGTTGCCGTGCCGGCCGAAGCCCATCCACGGGTCGGAGCGGCCGCGGTCGCTCTGGATGATCGCGGGCCGCCCCCGCACCCCGCGGCCGATGTCCTGCGGGTACTGGTTCGCCTCGAACGCACGCAGCGTGCCGTCGCCGCGGACCGCGACGTACATCTCCCGGCCCCGGTAGTTGTCCTCGAAGTCCGTCTCGTGGGTGCCGACCGTCCCCAGCACCCAGCCGACGCCGTCGAACGGGCCGGTGACGGGTTCGGTGTCGGCGCTCACGGCGTACAACCGCACGATCTCCTCGAACGGCCCGCCGGTCCAGTCGTACACCGTGGAGTGCAGCGTCATGAGCTGGTGCTGCTGATACATCCCGCCGCCCGTGCGGGGTGCGGTGACCAGGAGCAGGTTGTGCCGCGGAGAGCTGTCCCCGTCGACCGGCGCCCAGCGGGTCCGGGTGAGCGTCGCGCTCGCCGCGTCGGCCAGGTCCCCGCCCAGGCCGACGCGGGCGCGGGTCCACCGGTTCGGCGGCCCGTTGTCCCGGAACCAGTGCACGGTCCGGCCCGACTCGACCGTCACCAGCTCGAAGTTGTTGTGCTCGCCGTCCTGGCTCTGGTAGTCGCCCTCGTGCCAGCTGACCGAGTCGACGACGCCCGCCGACGGCGGCACGCACGGCCACGGCCCGCTCCACCGCCCGGCGCCCCGGTCGAACCAGTACAGCGCGAACCCGCCCGCCGGCCACGGCACGATGACCTCGACCGTCCCGTACGTCGTGTTCTGCGCGAACCCCGCCGCGAATCCCACCTGTCCCATTGCCGTGTCCCCCCGGTCCGAACCTGTGTGGGCTTCACTATGGGTGCCGTCCCCGCGGCGGCGCTGTCGCCAGTCGGCCAGCCGGATCGTGTATCTGGCGGCGGCCGGGGTGTTCCGTGCGGTGGCTCGGCACCGGTGGCCGGGGTGTTCCGTGCGACGGCTACGGCGCCGGTGGCCGGGGTGTTTCGTGCGGTGGCTACGGCGCTTCGGCGGCCGGCCTGACCAGCCGGGCCGAGATCGTCAGCGCGACGTGCCGGCCGACCAGGAACCCGGGTGCCCTGATCCCGGCGGCGCGCAGGTCGAGGCGGGCGGTGCCGGTGACCGACGGGCCGTCCAGGGTGCCGTCGATCCACAGTGGAGCTTCCGCGCCGGCGACCCGGAGCACGGCCTTCGCCCGCCATCCGGCGCCGGCCGGCTCGATGTCCCCGGCGGTCAGCTCCATCCGCGGGTGGTGCGCCACGTCAAGGAAGCGCTTGCCGCGCAGGTCCTTGTCGCGCCGCGGGTTGCCGGTGTCGATCGACGCGGGGTCGAGGGTGCCCTCCAGCCGAACGGGCCGCCCGCCGGCGTCGAACTCGACGGTGCCGCCGGTCACCGCGATCGTGCCGTGCACGGTCCCGAACCAGAAATTCCGGGCGGCGAAGCCGGCGCGCAGCGGCGTCGCGACCGTCCAGGTGCCGGTCATGGTCGTGGTGGTCATACCGGGCTCCCGACGGGCGTGAGCGGCAGGTCGGCGTGCACGAGGTGGTAGACGCCGATCCGGTCGGGGCCGGTCAGCAGCGCCGGGTCCTCGCCGGGCAGCAGCGGGGTCGACATGACCGCGCGGACGGCGGCGTCGATGGCGTCGGCGGACTCGGCGAGCGTCACGATCGTCACGGCGTTGCCGGCGGCGCGCAGCCGCACGGTCCAGACGATGCCCGGGACGTCGCGGACGGCGGGCCACAGACGGGTCGCGGAGCGTTCCTCGGCGGCGGCCCACTCCGCCGTCCGCGGCCCGTCGAACGTGACGACCTGCATGTACCTGGCGGGCGCCGGGCCCTTGCCGCGGCGGGCCTCGACGATCTCGAACAGGCCCTCGCCGGCCGCCGCGATCATGATGCCGGCGCCGCCGCCGACGGGGCGTCCGATGATCGCCTCGGCGGTCGCCGTCGTGGCCAGGGCCTCGTCGACCCAGGCGGTGTCGACTGGGTGCGGGTCGGGGACTGTCTGCACGGTGATGTTCATACGGTCGAGGATCGCGGCGGGCGGCGTGGCGGACATCCGTACCGTCACTGAACCCGCCACTGAACCGCGATACTGTGCCGGTGTCCACGTTCGTCGGCCGGGATCGGGAGCTCGCCGCGCTCACCGGCGCCTTCGCGGCGGGTGGGGTCGTGCTCGTCGACGGCCCGGCCGGCATCGGCAAGACGACGCTGGTCGACCGGGCGCTGCGGCAGGCCGGCGCGACCGCGGTGCGCGGCTACTGCCCCGCCGAGCCGGCGCCGCCGCTGTGGCCGTGGCGGGCGGTCCTGCCCGGCGCCGTCAGCCCCGATCTTGGGGCGCCCTTCGAGCCCACCGCCGCCGCCTCGGCCCGGTTCGCGGCGCTCGCCCGGCTGAGCGACGCGGTGCTCGCGGGTGGTTCGCCCCTCATCCTCCTGGAGGACCTGCACTGGGCCGACGTCGCGTCGCTGGACCTGCTGCGGCACGTGGCGCAGGGCGCGACGGCGGCGGGGGTCACGGTCGTCGGCACGGTCCGGTCGCCCTCACCCGACGCGGTGGCGCTGCGGCTGGCGGATCTCGCCCGGTACGGCGCCGTGCGGGTGCCGCTGTCACCCTTCACCCTCGACGAGGTGGCGCGGCTCGTCGACGCCGCGTCGGCGCCGTCCGTGCTGGCCCGGACCGGTGGGTTGCCGCTGCTGGTGGCGGCCGTCGGGGCCGGGTCTGAGCCGGGCGACCTGCCCGCCGTCGTGCGGACGCTGCTGGCCACGCTGAGCCCGCAGGAGCGGGCCGCGGTGGAGGCGGCGGCCGTGCTGGGCGAGGAGGTCGACGACTCCCTGCTCGCGGTCGTCGCCGGTACGCCGGTGGGCGGGTTCCTCACCGCCGCGCGGCACGCCGGTCTGCTGGTCGTCGCGCCGCCGGAGCACCGGTACCGGTTCGCGCACGCGCTCGTCCGCGACACGATCGTCGCCGGCCTGGAGCCGGCCGCGCTGCGGGAGCTGGCCCGGTCGGCCGCCGTCGCGCTCGAGTCGGCCTCGGGGTCGCCGGCCGCGGCGGGCGGGCGGGGCACGGTGCCGGCTGCCCGGATCGCGGCGCTGTGGCGGCAGGCCGGGGTGCCCGACGCGGCGGCGGCCTGGTCGCGGCGGGCGGCGGCACAGGCCCGGGCCGCGCACGCGTACGACGACGCGGCCGCCCACCTGTCCGCCGCGTCCACTGTGGAGCTTCCGCCGGCGGAGCGGGCCGAGCTGCTCGTCGAGCTGGCACAGGCGGAGTACCTCGCCGGCCGCTACGACCGGTGCCTGGACCACTGCGTGGACGCGGCCGGGGCGGCGGCGGAGGCGGGCCGCGGGGACCTCGTCGCGGCCGGCGCCCTGGTGCTGCAAGGGGTGACGTACGCGCACGCGGGCAGCGTCGTCACGCGGCTGTGCCAGCGGGCCCTCGCGTACCCCGACCTCGGCGACGGCCTGCGGGCCCGGGTGCTCGCGCAGCTGGCCGTGATGACCGCGGACGCCGGACAGGTGGGCCAGGCCGCGGCGCCCGCGCGGGAGTCGCTCGCGCTCGCGTCGGCGTGCGGCGACCCGCACGCGGAGATCGAGGCCGCCCGGGCCCGCGAGATGACCCTCGTCGACCCGGCCGACACCCCGGAGCGGCTCCGCCTCGGTGACCTCGTCGCCGACCAGGCCGAAGCGCTCGGGCAGCCCCTGGCGGCGCTCATCGGCCACGAGTGGCGGATGCAGTGCGGGTACCTCACCGGCCGGCTCGACGTCGTCGAGTCCGCGGCCGCGGCGATCGAGGACCTGGCGGGCCGCTCGCCGCTGCCCGTGCTGCAGTGGCACCGCAACCGGATGCTGGCCAGCCGGGCGACGCTCGCCGGCCGGTTCGACGACGCGGTCGCGCACAGCCGCCACGCGACGGCGATCGCGCTCGCGTCCGGCGACCCGAGCGCCACCGTGATGCACTTCGCCCACGGCGTGCACGTCGCCGTGCTCCGCGGCGACCCGGCGGCGCTGCCGGAGGGGCTCGACGCGGCGTTCGCGGCCGCGCCCCTCGACCCGCTCATCGACGTCCAGCGCGCCAACGTGGCCCTGCTGACCGGCGCCCTCACCGATGCCCGGGAGGTGTACGACCGGCTGCGCGCCCAGCTGCCGCTACCGGCCGACCACCCGGCCTGGCCCGCCGTCCTGACCCAGCTGACCGGCCTGATCGAGCACTTCGCCGACGCCGAGGCCGCCGCGATCGTCCACCGCCAGCTGCTGCCGTTCCGCCCCTACCCGGGCGCCCTGGGCACGGCGACGGTCTTCTTCCACGGCACGGTCAGCCGCTTCCTCGGCCAGCTCGCGGCGGTGGCCGGCGACACCACCGGCGCCGTCGAGCTGCTGCGCGAGGCGCTGACCCGCAACCGGGCCATCGGCGCCCGCGCCGACCTCGCGCTCACCGGCCTGGCCCTGGCCCGAGTCCTGCCCGCCGGGCCGGAGGCGACGGCTCTCGCCCGGGACGCGGCCGACCTCGCCTCCCGCCTCGGCATGCCCGGCCCGGCCGCGGCCGCCGGCGGGAACACGAGCGCCGATCCGCTGACCGCCCGCGAGCGGGAGATCGCCGGCCTGCTCGCCGAGGCACTCACGAACCGCCAGATCGCCGCCCGCCTCGTGCTGTCGGAGCGCACCATCGAGTCACACGTGCGCAGCATCCTCGCCAAGACCCAGTGCACCAACCGGACCGAGTTCGTCGCCCGCTGGCCCGCTCACCACAGCCCCGGCAGGCGGCCGTAGCCGAGGGCCTGGCGGCGTCGTGTTCTTCCGAGTTCGCCGCAGGGAGCCGCGTCGAGGACGGTGTCAGACCGGCGGGGTGCCACGACCGCCGAAGGCGTCGGGGCGCAGTTGGTACGTCGCCACCGCTTCGGCGTCGCGTCCGGTCCGGATGAGCAGCAGCGCGAGATACCTGACCGCCTCCGGGCTGCCGGCCGCGACCGCCTGCCGGTAGAGGGCTTCGGCCTCGTCGTCGCGGTCGAGGACCTCGAGCAGCCCGCCCAGGTTGACCATGCTGACGGCGTTGCCGGCCGCGACCGCGAAGCGGTAGAAGCGCTCCGCCTCCGCGTGCTCGCCGTCCTCGGCCAGGACGGCCGCCAGGTTGTTCGAGGCCTGGATGTGGCCGGCCTCGGCCGCGGTACGGTAGAGACGGCGCCCTTCCTCCAGCCGCCCCTGGCGACTGACCAGCCTGCCGAGATTGTTGGCCGCGCCGAGGTTGCCCAGCTCCATCGCCTGGCGGTAGAGCTGCTCGGCCTCCTGCTCCTCGCCGCGGTCGACCAGCAGCAGCGCCAGGTTGTTCATCGCCGCGGCGTGCCCGGAGCCCGCCACCGTGCGGTAGCACTCCTCGGCCTCCTGGACGCGGCCACGTCTCGTGAGCAGCACGCCCAGGTTGTACGCCGCGTCCGGCCAGCCCGAGCTGATCGCGGCGCGGTACATCGCCTCCGCCTCGTCGTCCGCGCCCTTCTGGGCGAGCAGGTTGGCGAGGTTGTTGCGGGCGAACGGCTCGCCGAGCCGGATCGCCTCACGGTAGTGCCGCTCGGCCTCGTCGCTCCGGCCGAGGTCACCGAGGGTCAGGCCGAGGTAGTAGTGGCATTGACCGTCGCCCACGTCTGCGCCGCGCCGCCCGGCCCGCTCGGCCGCCGCGTACCTGCGGGCCCGGCGCGCCGCGGCGCAGACGGCCGCGCACGCCCCGGACCGCGCGTGCGCCGCGACGATCCCCCAGGCCGTCTCGTCCGGCGCTGGGAGCTCAGGGTCGTTGTTGGCGTGGTTCAGAAGGATGTCGCTGACGCTGTACCCCTCGACCCGGCCGACGACCGTGGAGTCGGGCGACAACGGCGCGATGTCACCCCTGATCGGCGAACAGGCCCACGCCAGCGCGTCGCGGAACCATCCGTTTGCGTCGGCGGTGGCGCGCTGGAGGCCGGTCAGGTCCCGCGCCGCCAGGGCCTCGAGCACACCGTCGGGAATCGGCTCCGGATGGCCGCACTGCCGGGCCGTGATCGCGGCGGTGAGCGCCGCACGGCCGTAGTGGTTACCGCCGTGCCGCCACCGCCGGATGAGGTCGGGCGCGTTGGCCAGCATGGCGGCGAGGTCCCGGCCGTGCGTCAGCTGCACGACCTCGGCGATCCGCGGGTCGCTGGCGCTGAGTTGCGTGGCGCGCCGCCACTCCGCGTCGGAGAAGGTCGGCGACAGGTCGATCTGGTCGGCCATGTCGACGATCTTGCGGGCGTCCGCGTGCGGACCGGTGGTCGAGAGCCGCGAGTGGGACGTGTACCGGTCGCGGTGCTCGGGCCAGGTCATGCCGATCACGATCACGGGCCCGTTGCTCGGCAGGATCAACCGGCGCATGAGGTCGGAGGTCAGCCAGGTGTGCGCCCGGTCCGGCGCGCCGGAGGGCTGCGTGCCGCTCGCGTCGTCGCTCGGGTCGAGGACCTCGTGGATGTTGTCCAGCCACACGACGGTACGGCGCAGGTCGAGGCCGGTCTCGAGCACCTCGGCGAGGTTGGCGGTCGAGCTGTGGATGTAGAGCCGCCAGTCGCCGAGCAGCTGCTGCATCGCGGTGACGACCGAGCGGGTCTTCCCCGCCGCCGGCGGGCCGACGACCAGCAGGAACCCACCGGGCCCGGACATCCTCGTCAACGCCGTCCGGATGTCGGCGTCCCGGTCGCGGGGGACGTAGGTCGGCAGTTCGGAGTACAGCTGCGGGTCGGCGTCGACGGGCAGCGGAATGGCGGGATGGATGCCGAGCGCGCTCCGCGAGGTGACGTCCCGGACCAGTGGCAGGTCGTCGGTGCTGCCCATGGATCGGAGCAGCACGTCGGCCCGCTTGTCCCGGTTCTCCTCCCTGGAGGTGATCCGCCGGCCGGTCACGGACATCCGGGCGGTGATGACCGGCGTGATCACCAGGGAGGTGATGGCGCCCGCGGCCGCGACCAGCAGCGGCGGCGCCCACGACGGCAGCTGCACGTGCATCGCGGACAATGCCGCCGGGCCGCCGGCGAACGCGACCAGGGCGCCGACACCCCCGGTCACCGCGATCCACGACGTCATCGAACGGCGGAGCCTCCGCAACATCGTCCCGACCCGGACCTATCCCGCGTCCGCGAGACGCGGACGGCCCGATGCGCGGATCGCCGATCGCACGCTCATCACGGACGCCATCCCAATTCCCTCAACCGCCTGAGCCGGGCGATCCCGTCTGTGAGGTCATTGGTGGTTTCGTTGGGGTCCGCGCCGCCCTCCAGGGCGGCGCTTCGCGCCGTTCTCAGTTCACGGCGGAGCAGTTCGGTAATGCGATCCTCCGGAGACCGCGTGCTCCTCGACCGGATCCCCGCCTGCAACTCTCGTGCGGTCGGTCGATTGCCGCGCACCCTCGACATACCGCGTCGAATGAGGTCCGTCAGCCAGTCCGGCATCGAATCCAGAGCATCGATCGGCTGGTCGTACAGCGCCCCGATCTCCTCGAGCCGCGGTGCCTGATCGGGCCGCCATCGAGGCGGTCTCCCCGACATGATCGCGTAGAGGGTCGCGCAGAGCGAGTACACGTCGGCCGCCGGCGTCGGTTCCCTTCCTTCCAGCAACTCCCTCGGCGCGTACGCGAGGGTCAGGACGTTGCCTTCGTCGGCCAAGGCCCGCTGCCCGGGGATCGTCGCGGTCCCGAAGTCGGCGAGCACGGGCTCATTGGCCGTCGTCACCAGAATGTTGCTCGGCTTGACATCCAGGTGCAGCACACCCTGCTCGTGCGCGCTCGCCCGCGGACCCGTACGTACCGCGTGACACGGCGCCGGGGTGTCATGGGGTGAGGGTGGCGATGAGGGCGCCGGCCTCGGTGCGGGACATGTCCAGGCCGCGGACGTAGGCGTCGGCGTGGCGGGGGGCCGGGGCGCCGTGGCGGTTGCGGTGGGCGTTGGCGCGGCCGATGGCCTGGGCGGTGAGGCCGACGCGGCGGCCGATGCCGGTGACCGCGCCCCACAGCAGCGCGCCCGCCTCGCCGTCACCGGTGAGGGTCAGGGCGCGGGCCAGCGACAGCGACGTCACCAGCCACGAGCTCACCGTCGGGGCGTCGGCGAGGCGGCTGGTGAGCCGCAGTGCGGCGTGCCGGGCGTCGTCGTAGCGGGCCTGGTCGAGGGCGACCTCGACGCCGAGCCAGCTGGCCACGGTCACGACCCAGCCGTAGCCGCAGTCGCGGGCGGCGTGGCGGGCCTCGGCGAGCAGCTCTGCCGCGCCGGTGAGGTCGCCGGCCAGGTACCGGGCGTGCCCGGACACCATCCGGCCCTGTGCGAGCAGGTCCGGCCAGCCGACCCGCTCCGCGGCCCGGTGCGCCCGGGTGGCGGCCTCGCCGGCGAAGGTCGCCTCGCCGGACGCCGCCGCCACGAACGACAGGCAGCACAGCGCGTCGGCGCGCAGGTAGTCGTGGCCGGCCCGTTCGGCGTCCCACACCGCCTCGTGTGCCTGGGCGACGGCGTCGGGCACGTCACCGGCGATCGACCGCAGCGCCGACAGGCCGAGCAGTGCCCGGCTGCGCGCCGACTGGCCGGTCGCGGACCTGTCCTGCCCGCCCGCGGCGAGCGCGGCCCGCAGCCAGGCGGTGCCCTCCGCGGTCGCGGCGTCGTGGAACCAGTACCAGGCGACCCCGCCGGCGATGTCGACGGCCGCGGCGCCGTCCCCGTCGGCGAGCGCGCCCCGCAGCGCGGCCCGCACGTTGCGGCGCTCGGCGTGCAGGCGGCGCAGCCAGTCGTCGGCGGCGGCGGTCCGCAGCCCGGTCGCGGCCTCGCCGGCCATGCGCCGCGCCCACTCCCGGTGCCGGCGGGCGGCGCGGGCGCCTTCGTCCTCGTCGATGAGGTGTCTGGCGTACTGGCGCAGCGGCCGGCCCATGCGGTAGCGGTGCGCGGTCCCGCCGTCGCGGTGGACCTGGATCAGCGACCGGTCGACGAGCCCCGGCAGCCGGCCGCGCCGGCCCGGTGCGACGGCGTCCATCGCGTCGAGGTCGAACCCGCCCTCGAACACCGAGAGCTGCCCGAGCAGCGTCGCGTCCGCCGGCGTGAGCGCCCCGCCGAGCGGGTCGGTGGCGGGCCCCAGCAGCGCGGTGGGGTCGTCCCGCAGGTGCGCGGCGAGCACGGCCAGCGGCAGCGAGCGGGACAGCGTCGCGGCCCGCTCGACCGCCGCCGGCAGGCACCCGACGGCGACGCAGACCGCGGCGGCCAGTCGGCGGTCCGCGGTGCCCGGCGCCCGCGCGGCAGCGCCCGGGACCCGCGTGAGGAACAGGTCGACCGCCTCGCCGACCGGCAGCGGTGCCAGCTCCAGCAGCGCCTCGCCGGGCACGCCGAGCGGCTCCCGGGCGGCGAGGAGCACCCGCAGCCCGGGGGCGGCGGCGCGTTCCAGGGCGGCGACGACGTCCCGCGGGCCGGGCGCACCGTCGACCACGAGCAGCCGGGTCGCCGGGCCGGGCTCCTCCGGCCACCGCACGGTGGGGACCCCGGTCAGGTCGGCGTGCCGCTGTCCGTACTCCAGCACCAGCCGGCTCTTGCCGACCCCCGGCGGGCCGGTCACGGTGACGACCCGGGCCGACCGCAGCAGGTCGGCGACGGCCACCAGATCCGCGGCACGCCCCACGAAGTCCGTTTCCTGCGGCGGTACGTCGGAGCCGACCTCGACGACCGGACCGCCGGAGGCCAGCGGCTCGTGCCGCAGGATCGCCGTCTCCAGACCGCGCAGCCCCGGCCCGGCGTCGACGCCGAACCGGCCGGCGAGTGTCTCGCGGGCTTCCCGCAGCACGTCGAGAGCGTCGACCTGGCGGCCAGACCGGTACAACGCCACCGCCAGCAGCTGCCAGAGCTGCTCCCGGCCGGGGTGCTCGCGGGCCAGCCCCGACAGCTCGGGGATCACCGCCTCGTGCCGCCCGAGACCAACGTCGGCGGTCACCCGGCCGATCCGGGCCTGGACCCGCACCTCTTCGAGGCGGCGCCCGGCGACCAGGGCGAACGACGCGTCGGGGAAGTCGGCGTACGCGCCGCCGCGCCACAGCCCGAGGGCCTGGTCGAGCGCGGCCCGCCCCGGCTCGAGCTGCCCGTTCGCGATGAGGTCCTGCCCCTCGGCGGCGAGCGCGCTGAACAGGTCGGCGTCGAACGCGCCGGGTGCGGGACGCACCGCGTAGCCGCCGCCGACCCGCACCAGGACCCGCGACGGCGACCTGGGCGGCCGGTCGGGTTCGAGCGCGCGCCGGAGCCGGGCGAGGTGGCTGTGGACGGTGCCGAGCGCGGTCGCGGGCGGCTCGGCGCCCCACAGCACCTCCACGATCCGGTGGAACGGCACCTCCTGCCCACCGGTGCTGAGCAGCAACGCGAGCAGCATCCGCGGGCGCAGACCGCCGAGGTCCACCTGCTCGCCGGCGATCGTCACCTCCAGCCGTCCCAGGACCCCGAACCGCGGATCTGCCATGGCCGTACACCTACCCGAATGATCGTTTACACGGACGTCGGGTCAGACGACCAGCACCGCCCCGCGGTTGCGGCGGCGGTCTGTCGCAAGTCCGCCTGCGCCGGCCGCGCCGATGCGCTAAGCGGGCTCGGCTACGGCCACCGCGCCTGCACCTCGTCGATCGCGTCGAGCACCCCCTGCGCCGCGCCGGGCCCGCCCACCCGGACGATGGTGCCGGCGAGCGCGCCGATCGCGGCGAGCGAGCCGTAGGTCCGGTGCTCCGGCAGCGCGCGGCGCAGCACCTCGACCGCGAGCCGGACGCGCTCCGGCGACGGGTCGGCGTCGACGAGCGCCTGCGCCCGTCCGGCGAACGCCCGCGCCGGGAAGCGTCCGCGGCCCACGGCCGGCAGGGCGGCGGCCAGCAGCTCGGGGGTGAGCCGGTCGGCGAGCCGGGCCAGGAGCTCGGCGCGCCAGAACCGGCTCGGATCGGCACCGGCGGCCGCCACGGCGTCGGGCAGCAGCTCGTCCGGCAACCGCCGCGCCAGCTCGACGAACCGTTGTGCCCGGGTCTCCGGATGGCGGACCGCGGCGACCGCGGCGACCGCCTGCCGCTGCAGGTCGGCGGGCAGGTACGGGGCCAGGGCGGCCAGCAGCACCGACGGGGGCCGTGGGCCGTCCTCGGCCAGCACGGCGGCGATCGTCGCCTCCCGCCGCTCGGGCGGCAGGTGCCGGACGGCCTTGGCCAGGGCCTTCGCGCGGCTGTCGGGCGCGGTGAGGGCGAGGGCCAGCTCCGTGGCCCTCGCCGCGACGGCCGACCGCTGGTCGGACGGCAGGTGGGCGGCGATACCGGCCAGCAGGTCGACCTCGGAGCGGTCGCCCCGGGCGGCGGCGAGGGCCTGCTCCAGCGCGGCGGCGCGTTCCCCGGCGGGCAGGTGGGGCGCCAACGCGGTCAGGGCCTTCGCCCGCTGCGACGCGGACCGGGCACGGCCGGCCGTGGCGGCGGCGGTGAGGAGCAGCTCGCCGGGCAGGTGCGGGGCGAGACCCGCCAGGACCTCGGCCCGGACGCGCTCGGTCCTGATCGCGGCGGCGGCGTCGAGGGTGCCGCGCAGCTGCCCGGCGGTCAGGTGCGGGGCGAGCAGGAGCAGGGACTCGGCGCTGCCGTACTCCTCCTGCGCCGCGTGCAGCGCCCGCGTGAGCGCCTTGTCCACCGCGGCGGTGCGCAGGTCCGCGGCGAGGTGCGGCAGGAGCCGGATCACCGCGTCCGGCCGGTGGCGGCCTTCGCGCAGCGCATCGGCGGCGGTGCCGGCCCGCAGGTCGGGCGGCAGGTGCGGGATGAGCGCGACGAGCGCGTCGGCCCAGCTCCCGGGCTCGGCGAAGGCGGCCGCGAGGGCGGCGGCCGCCGCGGCGCGGAACCGGTCGCCGGAAGCGTCTCCGGCCAGCAGCCGCCGGACGGCCGTCGACCGCCGCTTCTCCGGCAGGTACGGGGCGAGCGCCGCGACCGCGTGCGCGTGGTAGATCCGGCTGTGGATGGCGGTCGTCACCGCGAGCGCGCGGGTGAGCGCGTCGCGGCCGGCCGGCTCTGGCGCGTAGGGTGCGAGCCCGGACCACGCGTCGCGGCGGTCGTGGTCGCCGCGCAGCTCGCCGGCGGCCTCCAGGAGCCGGGCCACCCGCCACGCCGGCAGGCTCGGCGCGAGCGTGCAGTACAGGTCGAATCGCGACCTCGGCGAGGTGATGTCATCGGCCGCGGCGAGCGCCCGGTCGAGCTGCCCGGGCGACAGACGCGGCGCCAGCCTGCGGAGCACGAGCGCGCGGTCGGTCCAGCCGAGCGCGAGGGTGGCGGCGAAGGCGACCTCGATCTGATCCTCGCGAAGGTGCGGCACCAGCCGGTCGAGCGCGGTCGCGGAGCCCGCGGCCGTCGCCGCGTCGAGGGCCTCGTCCAGCGCGTACGGTCCGAGGCTGCTCAGTGCCCTGGCCCTGGCGCCGGCGTCGCCGAGCGCGTCGGCGCTGGCGAAGGCCGCGCTCAGCACGGCCGTGCGGTCGGGCTCGGGCAGGTGGGCGGCGACGCCCGCGAGGGCACCGACGCGGTGCTCGCCCTCCTCGACGGCGCCGGCGGCGGCGCGGGCGCTCGCGAGCTGCGCGGGAGACAGGTGCGGCGCGACCGCGGCCAGCGCGTCGGCCTGCTGCGACGGGTACCGCGCCAGCAGGGCCGACGCGAACGCCTCGGCGACGACCTCCGCGCGCAGCGGCTCCGGCAGGCGCGGCGCCACGCCGGCGAGGGCCCGGGCCCGATAGTCCGGCGGGTCGATGGCGCGGGCGGCGGCGATCACCGGGTCCAGCTCGTCCGGGGTGAGGTGGGCGGCCATCGCGGTGTACTGGTCCGCGCGGTGGCTGCCGACGGAGCCGGCCAGGCCGTCGAGGATCCGGGCGGCGACGGCGGGGCGCTCGGCGGGGTCCAGGTACGGCAGCAGACGGTTGAGCAGGCCGGCCCGCCCTTCGGGGGAGCTCAGCCGGTCGGCGTGGGCGACGCCGCGCGGGGCGGACCACAGGCCGGCGGCGACGAGCCGCTCCACCAGGTGCGCCGGGACGTTCTCGGTCATGCTCAGCAGGCTGGACACGACCAGGCCGTGCCGGATCTCGTCGACGAGGCTCGGCGCCGCCCCACCGCCGGCCAGGGCGGTGTCGGTGTCCGCGGCGGCCCGCCGCCAGGCCGATTCCGCTTCCTCGAGCGAGCCGTCGGCCAGCTCCCCGGCAGTCATTGCGACACCCTACGCTCAGATGCGGGCGCCCTTCTTGAGGTTGCAGCCCCGGCACAGCAGCTGCAGGTTGCCGGCGCTGGTCGCGCCGCCGCGGCTCCACGGGATGACGTGGTCGAACTCCAGGTACTCGGTGGCCTGGCACTCCACGCACGCGCCGCCGTCGCGCTGCCACACCTCCGTCCGCACCGCGGCCGGCACCGACCGGGAGTCGCGCTGGGCCGGTATGACGGCGGTGCGTCTCGCCTTCCGCATCGCGCCGGTGAGCACGGCCGCCACGTACTCGGGGTCGCTGACCTCGTAGATCCCGGAGTCCCAGCCCTGGCCGACCGCCCTGAACTTCCAGCCGCCGCCGCGCCGGTACAGCTCGCCGAACACGACCGCCGCGACCCGCTCGACGTCCAGGACCGGAAAGCTCGCCAGCTCGTGGCCGTGCTGCCCGGTCACGGTGACCTTCAGCCCCGGCACGGTGTCGAACGTGCCGGCGTCCATGGAACCCGCGATGACCACCTTGTCCACATCGGACGGCAGCCGCCCGAGATCGACCGCGATGGTGGCCGCGCACTGCCCGTCGGTGCTCAGCTCGACCGCCCCGGCGGCCCCGCTCGGCTCGTTGTAGAACACGAAGTCGGCGTCCGAGCGCACCTTGCCGCCCGCGTCCAGCAGCAGCGCGCACGGGTCCACCTCGGATCCGGTCCCCCACGCCACCTGCACCCGCACGACCGTCTCGCCGATCGCCGTGTTCGCACCCCGCACCAACGCCGCCACCACCATCGGGCCACCTCCGCCGCGACGGTACCGACACGCACCGCCAACACGCGATCACCGCGCGCTGAAAACAGCCGATCGCCAGCCGCCACCGACACGGAGGGCGATGACCCCCGTCCGATGCGTGCATCGTCAGGCACCGAACGGCCGACCCCGGGCCCGACGATCGTGCGGGCCCGGCGTCCCCGTGACGCCGGGCCCGCTGGGGCGGGGCGTTACGGCTGGACGACCAGGCGGAAGGACTGGGCCGGGCCTCCGGAGCAGGTCCACTGCTGCAGGCGGGCGCCGTCGCCGGTGGAGACGTCGGTGACGTCGAAGCACTGGCCGGTGTTGTTGCGCGGGTTGAGGGTGTACGTGCCGTTCGCGCCGGCCACCGCTCGCCACTGCTGGTTGGTGCCGCCGCCGTACGCCCACAGCCGGATCTTCGCGCCGTTGCCGGTGCTGCCGGGGCCGCCGGTGACGTCCCACGCCGCGGTGGCCGCGTTGCGGCTGACGACCCGGTAGAAGCCGTCCGTGGTGGGCTGGAACTGCCACAGCTGGTTGTTGTTGCCGGCGGCGCACGTCCACTGCTGCACCGCGGTGCCGTTGCCGGTCGAGCCGCCGGCGGCGTCGACGCACTTGCCGCTGTTGACGTTCACGACCTGATACCAGGCGGCCGGGTTGATGCCTCCGCCGCCGGTGCCGCCGGTGGTGGTGACGGTCAGCTGGTTCGAGGCGGCGGACTGGTTGCCGGCCGCGTCCCGGGCCCTGACGGTGTACGTGTACGCGGTGGACGGGGCCAGCCCGCTGTCGGTGAAGCCGGTCGTGGTGGTCGTCCCGATCTGCGTACCGTTGCGGAACACCAGGTAGCCGGTCACGCCGACGTTGTCCGTCGAGGCCTGCCACGACAGGTTCGTCGTGGAGGACGTCGTGCCGGACGCGGTGAGGCCGCCCGGCACGGACGGCGCCTGGGTGTCGCCGCCCGTGCTGCCGGCGGGCCAGGTCAGGGTGGTGATAGCGCCGCCGGGGACGGTGTAGCTGACGACCATGCCGTTCCAGGACACGCCGAAGGTCTGCGTGCCGCCGCCGATGTTGGCGACGAACAGGGCGGTGGAGCCATCCGGGTTGCGGTAGGCGACGTTGTACAGGTCGCCCGCGTTGTTCGTGCCGAGCCGCACCGCGCCCGGCTTGATGAACTTCGACTGGTGACCGATCGTGTAGTACTCGGCGTTGCGGGTGACGGTGGTGCCGTCGATGGTGAGCACGCCGGAACACATGCCGGCGGGGTTGTTGCCGCAGCCGCCGTTGACCGGGCCGCCGCGGGGGTCCAGGGCGACGTTCCAGTTGATGACGGACTTGCCCCAGTTGCGCGGGACCTCGACCTGGAGGTTGCGCGCGTGCCACTTCAGCGTGTCGGAGAAGACCTGTGCGGGCGAGTCGTTGACGCCGTGCCACCCGGAGCACTCCGTGAACCAGATGTCCTTGTTCGGGAAGGCGTTGTGCAGGCCGGTCTGTGCCCCCGCGTCGCCGGAGTAGCAGTGGTACGCCGAGCCGGCGATCCACTGCGCGGCGGAGGTGCGCAGGATGTCGTACGGGTAGTTCGGCTCCGGCGGCACGCCCAGCCGGGCCGCGTCGGCGGCGTCGTCGGGGTGCTGCGTCCAGTTGTGGTCGTACGAGATGATCTTCACGTTGCCGAGGCCCGCGTCGCGCAGCATCGGGCCGAGTTCGTTGATGACGGCGGCCTGGTGCGCGACCGGCATGTCGGTGCCCGGGTAGGCGTCCGGGGTCCGGTTCTGCGGTTCGTTCTGCACCGTGAGGAAGTGCACCGGCACGCCGGCGGCCTGGTACGCCTGGACGAACTTCACCAGGTACAGCGCGTACGCCCGGAAGATCGCCGGGTCGTCCTTCAGCCGGCCGCCGACGAGGGAGTTGTTGGCCTTCATCCAGGCCGGCTGACCCCACGGCGACGCCAGGATCCGCAGGTTCGGGTTGAGCTGCAGGGCCCGGCGCAGCAGCGGCAGGATCTGCGCCTCGTCGTGCGCGACGCTGAAGCGGGTCATCTGGTGGTCGGTCTGCCCGGCCGGCAGGTCGTCGTAGGTGTAGTGCGGCTCGTCGTCAAAGTCGGACCCGCCGATCGGCTGGCGCAGCAGGCTCATGCCGATGCCGTCGACCGGGTGGAACAGCGAGGTCATCACCTGGTCGCGCTGGGCGGCCGGCAGCCGGTAGAGCAGCGCCGCCGACGAGTCGGTGATCGACGCGCCGAAGCCCACCCTCGCCGGGCGGGCGGGCGTCGACGCCGCGATCCTCATCCTGCCCCCCGAGCCCGGCGAGGCGCTCCAGCGGCTGCGGGAGCAGGGGTTCCCGTTCGTGGTCGTCGACCCGCGCACGCCGCCGCCCCGCGACATCCCCGTCGTGTCCGCGGCTCACTTCACCGGCGCCCGCACGCTCACCGAGCACCTCCTGGACCTCGGCCACCGCCGCATCGGCGTCCTCGCCGGCCCGCAGAACTGGCTCGCCGGCGAGGCCCGGCTCGCCGGGCACACGTCCGCGCTCGCCGACATCGGGATCCTCGCCGACCCGGCCCTGACCAGGTCCGCGGAGCCCACGGCGCACTACGGCGAGCACGCCGCCGGTGAGCTGCTCGACCTCGCCGACCCGCCGACCGCGATCATCGGCTTCAACGACAAGGTCGCCGTCGGCATCCTCGCCGCCGCGGCGCGGCGCGGCCTCCGCGTGCCGGCCGACCTGTCCGTCACCGGATTCGACGACATCGATCTGGCCACGGCGACCACGCCCCAGCTGACCACGGTCCGGCAGCCCCTGCGGGAGATGGGGCGCATGGCCGTCAGCCTGGTCATCCGGCTGGTGCAGCAGCACCGGCTCGACGCGCTGCACGTCGAGCTCGCCACCGAGCTGGTCGTGCGGGGATCCACCGCCGCGCCGTGACGACCGGCTGACCGTGACGGGGGGCGCAAATCGGTGAACCTCGAACGTTCGGGTGAGATCAGGTACGTAACCGGCAGGATAGTCTCGTGCCCGTGACGCGGGAGGCGCTTCGGTCGGCGGGTCCCGAGGCCGGGGTGGCCGCGTGGCGGTACGTGCAGGCGGCCGTGGCCGTCCTGTTGCTCGGGACCGTCTGGTGGGCCGCGTTCCTGGCCGGCTGGGTCGACTCCGAGGCGTTCGCCTACGTCTTCGTGCCGGTCGGTGGGGTCCTGGCCACCGCGTCGGTGCACCACATGCTGCTCGGCGGCGCCCTCGACCCCGTCGCCCGGCGGTTCTGGCGCGGGCTGCGGGGCGCCATGGCGCTGATCACCATCGGGTACGCGTGGCTGGCGCTGGACATGCTCACGCACGCCGACGAGGCCCACACGCGCACGATGCCGGTCCTCGCGGCCGTGAGCGTCGGGATCGGGTTCCTGGCCGCGCTGTGGGCGGTGGCCCGGGTGCCGGTGATGCCGACCGGCGGCGTCGAGTGGTGGCGGATGCTGCTGGACCGCACGATCGGGTTCCTCGGCTGCGCGGCGGTCCTCTGGTACGCGGGGCTGGCCCCCATGCTGTCGGCCCGCGAGCCGTGGAGCCGGCAGGCGATGGTGCTGGTCGGGCTGGCGTTCGTGGCCGCGGTCGGCGCCGCGACGAAGGTGTCCTACGTCGCCGGCGGCCCCGTCGACCGGACCGCGATCCGGCTCATCGCGGCCAGCGGCGGCGTCACCGCCGGCATCGTCGCGGTGCTCGCCGTGCGGTTCGGGCTCATCGCCGCCGTGCCCGCGCAGGCGGTCGTGATGCCGCTGACGCCGGTGCTGGCCACGCTGAGCGTCGCGGCGCAGTGGCGGGCCAACCTGGGGCTGCGCCGCGACAGCGCCCGCAGCGGCAAGTGGCTGCCGTACCTGGCCGTGGTCGCGGTCGACCTGCCGCTGGTCGCGATGGCGTTCGGCGCGCCGCTGGAGTGGCCCGGCCGCGTCGTCGTGATCGCCGCCGTGCTGGTGACGGCGCTGGTCACGGCCCGGCAGTACCTCACGTTCCAGGACAACACGCGGCTGCTCGCCGACATGCGCGACCAGGAGGAGCGCCTGCGGTACGAGGTGAGCCACGACGCCCTGAGCGGCCTCGCTAACCGGGCGCTCTTCCGGGGCCGGATCGCGACGGCGCTGACCTCGCCCGACCCGGCGTGGGTGCTGCTGGTCGACCTCGACGACTTCAAGGCCGTCAACGACCTGCTCGGCCACGGCGTCGGCGACCGGCTGCTGGTCTCCGTCGCGCAGCTGCTGCAGGCCGAGGCCGGCACCGCCGGCCTGCCGGTGCGCGTCGGCGGCGACGAGTTCGCGGTGCTGCTCACCGGTCCCGGCGCCGACCCGGAGGACCTCGCCGCCCGGATCCTGGCCGCGCTCGACCAGCCGATCAGCGAACACCGGCTGCTGGTGCAGGCCAGCATCGGCATCGCCGCCGTGCGACCCGGCGCCACCGTCGACGCGGTGCTGCGCGACGCCGACGTCGCCATGTACACCGCGAAACAACGCGGCAAGGCCGGCTTCGTGCGCTACGTCGACGGCATGGGCGAGCCCGTCCTCGCGCACATGCAGCTCGGCGGCGAGCTGCGGCGGGCCCTCGACGGCGGCGAGCTGCGGGTGCTGTACCAGCCGATCCTGCGCCTCGACGACCGCCGGCTCGTCGGCGTCGAGGCCCTCGTCCGCTGGCACCACCCGACCCGGGGCGTCATCAGCCCCGCCGAGTTCATCCCGGCGGCGGAGCGGACCGGGCTGATCGTCCCGCTCGGCCGGTTCGTGCTGCGCGAGACCTGCCGGCAGGCGGCGAAGTGGCTGGCCGAGTTCGGGCCGGACGCGCCGCTGCGGGCCGCCGCCAACGTCTCCGCGCGGCAGCTGCACGACCCCGACTTCGTCGCCGACGTCACCGCCGCCCTCGCCGACAGCGGCCTGCCCTGCGAGCGGCTCGTCCTCGAGGTGACGGAGTCCGCGGTGCTGCGCGGGCAGCAGGTGTCGCGGACGCTGTACGACCTCGACCGCATGGGCATCCGCCTGGCGCTGGACGACTTCGGCACGGGCGAGTCGTCGCTGAGCCTGCTGCGCGCGTTCCCCGCCGCGATCGTCAAGCTCGACAAGTCCTTCGTCGACGGCGTCGAGATCGACGACGGCCAGCCCGCCGCCGTCAACGCCCGCCAGGCGGTCGCCCGCGCCGTCGTACAGCTCGCCGACACCCTCGGCCTCGACACGGTCGCCGAGGGCATCGAGAGCGCCGAGCAGGCCGCGGTGCTCCGCGAGCTCGGCTACACCGTCGGCCAGGGCTACCACCTCGCCCGCCCGATGACCGCGGAGAGCGTGTCCGCCCTCCTCGCCCGCCAGCAGACGCTCACCGCCGCCGACCGCTGACCCGCCGCCGGTCAGCCGGACAGCCAGCGCAGGGTGTCGGCGTAGAAGGCGGCGGTGCGGTCGGGCTGGTCGTCGCCGAGGAGGTCGGCGCCGACGGGGTAGCCGCGGCCGGCGAGGAGCCAGCCGAGGAGGGCGTACGGCGCCCGGAACGGCGCGAGCTCCTCCGGCGGGACGTGGCGGTGCACGCTGGCGTTGCCGGCGGCGGCCATGGCCCGGGAGGCGTCGACGAAGCCCGGGCCGTCTCCGGTGTACCAGCTGAGGGCGACCGTCGAGTCCGGCCAGTAGCAGGCGCGCATCTGGTCCCACCAGCCGCGGTCGCGGGCCTGCCGCTCCAGGAGCACCACCTGACCGGCCGCGGCGACGTCGCTCACGTGACCACCGTCCCGGCGAGGCGGTCCTTCGCCGCGGCCAGGTGCGCCGCGGACAGGTGCGTGCCGGCCCGCACGACTCCGGTGACGCGGTGCAGGTGCGCGGCGTCGGTGACCGGGTTCGCGTCCAGGAGCACGAGGTCGGCATCGCGCCCCGGCTCGACGGTGCCCATCGTCGCCGTCGTACCGAGGAACGACGCCGCGTCCAGCGTCAGCATCTGCAGCAGGCGCAGCGGCGCGATGCCGGCCTCGGCGAGCAGGTCGATCTCGTCGTGCAACGCCGCGCCCGGCACGACCCAGACCGCGCCCGAGGAGTCGGTGCCGACCAGCATCCGCACGCCGGCCTCCTCGAAGATGCGGGCCATGCGGTACTCGTAGCGGTGCGAGGCGGCGAGGGTCGCCCGCTGCGCCGGGGTGAACCTGCCGAAGCGCGCGGCGACGCGGTCCCACGTCCTGCGGGTCGCCGCCGCCATGTACCGCAGGTCCTCGTCGGCGGCGAACGACGGGTCGTCGCAGAGCTTGCTGGTCTTCTGCCGGATGAGGGTCGGCACGTGCCAGGTCCCGTCGGCGGCGAAGCGCGCGGCGAGGTCGTGCGCGTGGTGCTCGTCGAAGGTCCGCACGGCACGGTCCAGGATCTCGACGTCCTCGGCCTTGTTGAGCAGCACCGGGTTGAGCACGACTCGCCGCATGACCGCCGCGACGACCCGGTCCATGAACGGCAGCCAGGCCGGCGGCAGCCGCAGCCGCGAGCGGGCGCCGGAGGCTTCGCGCAGGGCGGGCTCGTCGGTGGAGCAGCAGGCGAGGACGCCGAGGCCGGACCCGAAGTGTTCGACGGACTTCATACCGATGCTGGAGGCGCGCAGCACGTCGATCCCGGCGGGCAGGTGCCCGACGATCGGCACGCCGAGCCGCAGCGCCTCGACCTGCGCGTCGAAGAAGCGCTCCTTCGACATGGCGGCGGACTTCACGAAGTCGGCGCCGGCGGCGACCTGCTCGCGGACGGTCGCGACGGCCTGCTCGGCGGTGCCGGTGTTGAGCATCGTCAGCAGCGGCCCCGGCATCGCCAGCAGCGCCGGCGACGCGGCGGGCAGGCGCAGGTCGCCGGCGGCCCGGGCGCGCAGGAGACCGAGGTCGCCGTGCATCTGGCGGAAGCCCGTGATGCCGTGCGCGAGCATCAGCTCCAGGGTCGGGGCGGGGTCGCCGTGGCCCAGCGGGTGGGCGTGCATGTCGTTGTAGCCGGGGACCAGGTACCGGCCGGAGACGTCCACCACGGTGGCGCCGCGGGGCGCCTCGAGGTCCTCGCCGACCGCGGTGATGACGCCGCCCTCGGCGAGCACGTCGGTGCCCGGCCGCAGCGAGCCGTCGCGGGTGTCGACGACGGTGCCGCGGCGCAGCAGCAGCGGCGCGGTCACCGCGCGCCGCCGGTCAGCTCGTGCGCGTTGCGCGTGGTCAGGTCGCGCCAGGTGGCCGTGTCCGACGGTGGCGGTGCGGCGTCGACGGCGGCGATCTGGGCGAGGGCCGCGGCGGCGGGTGTCCAGCAGTAGTCGCTGCCGTAGACGAGCCGCGCGGTGCCGAACGCCGCGTCGAGGGCGGGGATCTGCCGCGGGAACGGGGTGCCGGCCATGTCGTACCAGAGCCGCCGCAGCTGACTCGTCACGGTGGGCGCGTCGGGTGCGGCCCCCATCGGGAACGCCGCGCGGAACATGTCCATGCGGTCGGCGAGCAGCGGCAGCACCCCGCCGCCGTGCGTCAGCAGCCACCGGATCCGCGGATGCCGCACCAGTACGCCGCTGAAGACGAGATCGGCGGCGGTCCTGGCGGTGTCGAACAGGAACTCCAGCATCGGCCGCGGGCGGCCCAGCGCGACCGACTCCGCGTGCGGCGGCGAGGTGGGGTGCACGAAGACGAGCGCGCCGCGCCGGTCGAGGTCCTGCCACAGCGGCTCGAGCCGGCCGTCGCCCAGGTACATGCCGTGGTGGTTGCTCTCCACGACGATGCCGTCGGCGCCGAGTGTGTCCAGCGCGTACGCGGCCTCGGCCCGGGCCCCGTCGACGTCCGGCAGCGGGAGCGTCGCGAAGTGCCCGAAGCGCTCCGGCCGCCGCGACCGCACCGCCGCGCCGAACTCGTTGACGTCCCGGGCGAGGGCACGCGCGGCGGTGTCGTGGCCGAAGTGGACGCCCGGCGAGGAGATCGACAGGTACGACCTGCCGATGCCGCCGCGGTCCATGAGCTCCAGGTGCGCCTCCGCGCTCCAGGACGGCCAGCCGGGCATCCCGTCGGGGTGCTCGATCCCGGCGGCGCGGGCGGCGGCGACGTAGTCGCCGGTCACGAAGTGGGCGTGGAAGTCGATCAGACCGGTGGGTGCCATCTGGAAAGTCCTCGTTCCGCTGTCCGGTTCGGCGTCCGGAGGTTTCGCGGGGTTTCGCGGGGTTTCGCGTTCGCCGGAGCCGTGTGCGACAGTAGGTCGGTGACCCGTCCAGCGGAACTGGCCGTGCCGGTGAGTGGAACACCGACCGCGGCACCGGCCGCCAGGCCTGGTGACGCGGTGATCGAGCGGGCGTTCGCGCTGCTCGGCGCGTTCGACGCCGACCACCGCTCCCTGCCGCTCGCCGACCTCGCCCGGCGCAGCGGCCTCCCGCGCAGCAGCGCGCTGCGCCTGGCCCGCACCCTGGTCGACGTCGGGGCGCTGGAGCGGCTCACCGACGGCCGCTTCGTCGTGGGCCTGCGCCTGCTGGAGATCGCGTCGCTGGCACCGCGCGGGCACGGGCTGCGCGCCGTCGCCATGCCCTACCTGGAGGACCTGTTCCACGTGACCCGCCAGCACGTGCTGCTCGCCGTCCGCGACGAGGGCGAGGCGCTGCTCGTGGAGCGGCTGTCCGCCCGCGACGCCAGCCCCGTCCGGTACCGCATCGGCGGCCGCCTGCCCCTCACCTCGACCGGCGTGGGCCTCGTCCTGCTCGCCGAGGCGCCGCCGCAGGTACAGGAGGACACGATCGCCGCCTTTCTGCCCGACGACGGCGGCGACGACATCCACACCCCCGCCGACCTGCGCCGCGCCCTTGCCGAGATCCGCCGCGGCGGCTACGCGTACGCCCGCCAGAGCTCCCCGTGGCCGATGAGCACCGTCGCCGCCCCCGTCCGCGGACCGTCCGGCGTCGTCGCGGCGGTGTCGGTCGTCGCCCCCAGCCCAGGCTTCGCGACGTCGTCCTACATCCCGGCCGTCCAGGCCGTCGCCCGCGCCATCTCCCGCCAGCTGGCCGCCTGACCCCGGCCCTCTTCCTGTTCGTCAGTGGCAACGGGCCGTCTCTCGACGGCCTCAGACCACCAGCTCATGACGGACACGCCGGGTCAGGCAGTGTCGGGCTGGCTGCCATGGATGCGACAATGGGCTCAACAGCGTGCAAGCGGTCGCCGGCCGCTGGGATGGGTGGACCCGGCCCAGTTCGCCGCCGCGTGCCGTGAGCGGTTCGGCGTCTCGCCCTGCCACACCACACCGTGCGGACCTGACAGGAAAGCCGGTCATGGGTGAGGTCTTCGCGGCGACCGACATGGCAGCCGCCGGGCACGTGCTGGCCAGCGTCTACACCGCCCCCCGCCCGCATCCAGCGGCCGCTGCGCTTCACCGGCTACGAACCCGTCTCACCCGACGCCGCCCAGCTGTGGCGCTCCACCTACGCCCACGTCCGCGACGGCATCCTCGCCGACCCCCAGGCCGCGGCTGAGCGTCGACCTGGCCGGTGTCCGGCTGGTCGCGTTCGTCCACGACGGGGTTGCCAGCGCGATCAGTCAGGCCAAGGCCGCCGGTGACGGCACCGTCGGCGTCTCCGGCCCGAACATCGCACAGCCGGTCAGGTTCGGCGGTCGGGCCTGGTGGCATGTACGGCGTCGAATGCCTCGGCGACCTGGTCGGCGAGCGTGACCGCGACAAGCCGGGACTGGAGCGGCACGGCGTGGCCAGGGGTGGGGGTGAGCATGAACCGCCCGTAGTAGACGCCGTCCGCGCAGACCCTGAGTTCGACGTCCTCATCCGGTAGCTCGGCCGCCTGCGACGACCAGTGAACGGGTTTCGGCGTGATGCTGCCGTCGGGTTCGAGCCGCGGTGGACGGCCGAGCAGGCGTCCCTGCTCGAATCGGCATCCGCGCAGGTGCAACAGGTCGACCAGCTCGGGGCGGACCTGGTTGACGACCTGGTTGGGGGCGGCGCCGGACTGGACCAGCTGCGTCGTCCGGTGGATCCAGGACAGCTGGTCGGCGTCGGTGACAGTGATGAGGTGCAGGCGGTTGGCCCGCGCGGCCAGCTGCGACACCGCCAGGCCGACGGCGAGCAGGAGGACCGCCGTGAGGACGTCGGTGTTCGCGGCGATGGCGAACCGCTCGTACGGCTCGGTCAGGAAGTAGTCGAACCACACCGTGGCGGACAAGGCCGCGACCGCACCAGCCAGGCGGCTGCCGATGGCGGCCACCGCGACGACAGCCACCACCAGGACCAGCGCCAGGTTCGCGCCGGAGATCGCGGTGCGGAAGGGAATCAGGACTCCGGCGACGGCCAACGGCCCGAAGATCGCCGCCGCGAGCGCGATCCGTTCCCGGCTGAGGGGGCTGAGCGTCGTGCACCGCCTGCCTCTTCGCCCAGCGGTAACCGCCTCCAGCGTACGTCTCCCAGCTGGGCGGCGTACCGACGCGGCTGGGAGTTGCCTGTGACCTGCCGGGAGCGGGTTTGTCGCCGGTCCGGCGGTGGTATCGACAGTTCTGGTCCAAGTGAGGAGGGGCCATGAAACTCCATCGAATCGGACTCGCACTCAGCTCTGCTGTGCTCGCCGGAGTCGGCGCGGTGGGCGTGCCGGCGGTGGCGGGTGCCCAACCCAGTCCGGCGGCTCCGGGCGGCGGCACGGAGACCGTGGCGCCGAGCCCGGAGTCGACGGCCTGCGCGCAGGGTCACCGGCACGCGGGCATGCTCAGGAACGTCGAGCACGGCGAGGGTGTCGTCCAGACCAAACAGGGACAGGTGAACGTGGCCATGCAGAACGGCACGCTCACCGCCGTCTCGGCGTCGGCGGTCACCGTGAAGTCGGCCGACGGGTGGACCAGGACGTGGACCATGGGCGACAACCTGCGGGTCGTCGAGCATCGGCACACCCTGCAGCCCGGCGCCCTGACCACCGGCACGAACATCACCATCGCCGGCACGACCAGCGGCACCGGCACCGGCACCGGCACCAGCGAGAAGTACACCGCCCGGATCATCCGGCTGCACGAGCACACCGGCATGCAGCCGTCGCCAGGCGCGACACCAGCGCCATCCGGCATGTAGCGCCACCGCCGAGCCGGCGTGGGGCCACCTTCCGGGGTGGCCCGGGCCCGGTGCCGTTGCCGGGGTGCGTGTCCGGCTGTGTGGGAGGTAGCACGAGGTAGCGCGAAGTAGGTGGAGCGCCGATGGACGATCGGGCCTTCGCCGGCACCCTGTCCCGCCGGCAGGAACTGGCGGAGTTGGGCGTGTTCCTGCTGCTGCTCGTGCCGCCGCTGGTGCTGTCGTACTTCGCGGCCGGGCAGGCCGCCGTGCCGTTCACCCTGCTGGCCAGCGCGACGATCGCGCGCGACGCGGGTCTCGTCGCGTTGATCCTGCTGCTGCTGGCCCGTGCCCGGCAACCGGTCGCGGTCATCGGCTGGACCGGCCGTACCGCCTGGCGGGAGGTCGCCTGGGGGGTCGCCCTGACGGTGCCCGTCCTGGTCGGGGCGCAGGTGCTGGACGCCGTCCTTCGGGGCGCGGGCCTGTCCGGGCCGCGGCCGTCCAGCGCGAGCCTGCAGCCCGCGCCCGGGGTCGGACAGCTGCTCCTCGCCGTGGCGCTGGTCGCGGTGGTCGCCGTCGCCGAGGAGACGGTCTTCCGCGGGTACCTGATCCTGCGGATCGCCGGTGTCCTCCGCAGCCGTACGTCGGCGGTGCTGCTGTCCACGGTGATCTTCTCCGTCGGGCACGGATACGAAGGCAGCGCGGGAGTCCTGACTGTCGGTGCGACCGGCCTGGCCCTCGCCGCCGTCTACGTCTGGCGGCACAGTCTGGTGGCGCCGATGGTGATGCACTTCCTGCTGGACTTCCTCGCGATCGTGGTGGCACCCCTGCTGCTCCGCTGAGACGGCGCAAGGATGAGGCCGGTGAACGCTTCGTATGCTGGGATGGTGGGGTGTCACCCGGATCTCGCGGTGGAAACCCGGGGCCTGACCCGGCGGTTCGGCGATCTGCTCGCGGTCGATCATCTTGATCTGCTGGTGCCGCAGGGCATGGTGTTCGGCCTGCTGGGACGCAACGGCGCCGGCAAGACCACGACGATCAAGATGTTGACCACGCTGCTGGCCCCGACCGAGGGCACGGCCAGGATCGCCGGCTTCGACATCGGCACCCAGCCGGCGCGGGTACGCCGCGCGGTGGGCTACGTGCCGCAGCTGCTCTCCGCGGACGGTGCCCTGACCGCGTTGGAGAATCTGCTGGTCTTCGCCCGCCTGTACCACATTCCCCGGGCGCAGCGGCGGACGCGCATCGATGCGGCGCTGGTGTCGGTGGGGCTGCAGGACGCGGCGCACAAGCTGGTCCGCGACTTCTCCGGCGGGATGATCCGCAGGCTCGAGATCGTCCAGTCGATGCTGCACCGTCCAGCGGTGCTGTTTCTGGACGAACCCACGATCGGGCTCGACCCGGTCGCCCGTCACGGCATCTGGGAGCAACTGCGCAACCTGATCGCGCAGGAAGGCACGACCCTGTTCCTCACCACGCACGACATGGAGGAGGCAGACGCGCTGTGCGGCCAGGTGGCGATCATGCACCGCGGCACGGTGGTCGTCCACGGGACCCCTGAGGACCTGAAGGCCCGGCTGGGCCCGCACGCGAACCTGGATGACGTCTTCGTCGCGTACAGCGCGGCGACCGAGGAGACGGAGGAAGGAGCGCTCCGCGATGTCCAACGTACCCGGCGCACCGCACGGCGCCTCGGCTGAACGCCAGTTCCCGTACCCGGCACAGGCGGTGATGCGGCGCCTGGCCGTGCCGCTGCTGTTCGCTCAGGACACCGCCACGATCGTCGACGTCGAGATCCGCAAGCTGCGCCACGATCCGGTCGAGCTGCTGACCCGAGCGGTCCAGCCGGTGCTGTGGCTGCTCGTGTTCGGCAAGGTGATCGCCCACGCCCGGGCGATCCCGACCGGGGACCTGCCGTACCTCGACTTCCTGGCACCCGGGATCCTGGCCCAGAGCACCCTGTTCGTCGCGATCTTCTACGGCATCGCCGTGATCTGGGAACGCGACCTCGGGGTGCTGAACAAGTTCCTGGTCAGCCCCGCCTCCCGGGCATCACTCGTGCTCGGCAAGGCGCTCTCGGCCGGGGTACGGGCTCTCGCCCAGGCCGCCATCGTCTACCTGATCGCGGCCGCGCTGGGCGTGAACCTGGCGGTCGCCCTGGCGCCGCTGGCCGGTGTCGTCGTCGCGCTGATCCTGGGCGCGGCGGTGTTCGCCACCTTCTCGCTCATCATCGCCTGCCTGGTCAAGACCCGCGAACGGTTCATGGGCATCGGGCAGATCCTCACCATGCCGCTGTTCTTCGCGTCCAACGCCATCTACCCCATCGCCATCATGCCCACCGCGCTGCAGTGGCTGGCCAAGGCCAACCCGCTCACGTACCAGACGGACATCCTGCGCACCCTCATGCTGCAGGGCGGCACCAGCGCCTTCGGGCTGCCGCTGGACTTCGCCGTGCTGACCGGGACGCTCCTGGTCCTCGTCGCGGTGGCGGCACACCTCTACCCCCGGGTCGTGCTGTAGCGCGGTGACCGCTGACGTTCACCGCGTGCTCCTCCGTGGTGTCCCATGCATCCCCCTCTCTTCGAACAACCAGGCCGAGCGGCGGCCGCCGTGGACGAGCGCGTATTGGTTTCGTCAAGAGCACTGGTCCCGCCGCTCGGCACGCGCTGTGATCGGGGTGGCGGCCGGCGTCATCCGGTCGCCGACCTGGTGAAGGGCAGTGATGGCGATGCGGTGCGCTCCGCGCTTCCCGGGCACCGCGGCGTCGAGGCTGGTGGGGTGTCGCAGCCGGTCCCGGCCGTGAAGGGTCCGAGCCGGAGCCGTGGGCGGCGGGCCGCCGCGTCAAGAGTCCGGCGCCGCCAGGCGTTCCAGCCGGGTCCAGCGAGCCCAGCCACGCTCCCGCATCAGGTCCAGCAGCAGTTGCACGCGCGGTTCGGACTCGAGAGCGAGCGCGTCCAGCAGGTCGAACGGTAGGTCGTCGGCGGCCTCCTCGTCGAGGATCTCGTGGGCGGCATACCCCTGCTCGGCCAGGTCGGCCAGAATGTCCGCGACCTCGTGCAGGCGCGGGTCCTCGACGGCGTCGCTGTCCAGGAGCTCCGACGCGAGGTGGTAGAGCCGCACGACGCGTGGGTCGGCGAGCTGCGCGATCTTCGCGGGCATCCATTCGCGGACGCGGTCGGGCCAGCGGGCCGCCATCAGGATCCAGGCGTCCCGTTCGGTCTGCACCAGCCGCGGCGAAACGCCCATCTCCCGGAGCCGCTGGAGGTAGGCGGCGACCTCCGGTGGCAGCGCAAGACTGTCGCCGGCGGTGAGTCGCGCGATCTGCTTGCGGCTGCTCTTGAGGCGTTCGATCTCGTGGCGCAGGTTGCCGTCGATCCTCCGGACTGCCTCGGCGAACGCCGGCGCGTCGGCCTCGAGCAGCTGACCGATCTGTGCGAGGGGCACGCCGGCGTCGGCGAGGGTGCGGATCTTGATGAGGGCGACGACGGCGGTGGCGCCGTACTGCCGGTAGCCCGAGGCGTCCCGGGCCGGCTCGGGCAGGAGTCCGATCTGGTGGTAGTGCCGCACGGCCCGCACCGTGACGCCGGCGTACGCCGCCAGTTGGCTGATCGTCAGCATGACCGGCTCAGGAGATCCTGCGCCGGTAGGACATGTTGGCGAAGATGTAGGCGACGACGAGAATGGCGACGCACCAGCCGAGGGCGATCCAGATGTCGGTGCCCACCGGCTGCTGGGTGTAGAGGTCGCGGATCGCGTCGACGATGGACGTCACGGGCTGGTGCTCGGCGAATGCCCGGACCGGGCCGGGCATGGTCTCGGTGGGCACGAAGGCCGAGCTGATGAACGGCAGGAAGATGAGCGGGTAGGAGAACGCGCTCGCGCCCTCGATGGAGCTCGCGGTGAGGCCGGGAATGACGGCGATCCAGGTCAGCGCCAGCGTGAACAGGACCAGGATGCCGAGGACCGCGAGCCACCCCAGGACGCCCGCGCCGGAGCGGAAGCCCATGAGCAGGGCGACGAGGACGACGACCACGACCGAGATCAGATTGGCGACGAGCGAGGTCAGCACGTGCGCCCACAGCACGGAGGACCGCGCGATGGGCATCGACTGGAACCGTTCGAAGATGCCGCCCTGCATGTCCAGGAACAGCCGGTACGCCGTGTAGGAGATGCCCGAGGCGATCGTGATGAGCAGGATGCCGGGCAGCAGGTAGTTCACGTACGAGCCGGTGCCGGTCTGGATGGCGCCGCCGAAGACGTACACGAACAGCAGCATGAACGCGATCGGCATCGCCAGCGTCGTGATGATGGTGTCCGGGCTGCGCAGGATGTGCCGCAGCGACCGGCCCAGCAGGACCGCGGTGTCGCCGACGAAGTGCTTGCTCATCGTTGTCCTCCGGTGAGGGTGAGGAAGACGTCCTCCAGGCTGGGCTGCTTCTCGACGTACTCGACCTTGGCGGGCGGCAGGAGCTTCTTGAGCTCCTCGAGGGTGCCGTTGACGATGATCCTGCCCTCGTGGAGGATCGCGATCCGATCGGCGAGCTGCTCGGCCTCGTTGAGGTACTGGGTCGTGAGCAGCACGGTCGTGCCGCCCGCGGCGAGGGCCTTGACGGCCTGCCACACCTCGATGCGCGCCTCGGGGTCGAGTCCGGTGGTCGGCTCGTCGAGGAAGATGACCGGCGGGCTGCCGATGAGGCTCATCGCGATGTCGAGGCGGCGGCGCATGCCTCCGGAGTAGGTCCCGGCCCTGCGGCCGCCGGCGTCGGTGAGCGAGAAGCGGCGCAGCAGGTCGTCCGCGATCGCGCGAGGGTCCTTGAGGTGCCTGAGCTTCGCGACCAGGACGAGGTTCTCCCGGCCGCTGAGGATCTCGTCGACGGCCGCGAACTGGCCGGTGAGGCTGATCGACTCGCGGACGTCGCCGGCCTGGGTGACGACGTCGAAGCCGTTGACCGTGGCCGTGCCCGCGTCTGCCTTGAGGAGCGTGGACAGGATCTTCACGACCGTGGTCTTGCCGGCGCCGTTCGAGCCGAGCAGGGCGAAGATGCTGCCCTTCGCCACGTCGAGGTCCACCCCACGCAGCACGCGGAGCTCCTTGAACGACTTCTCCAAACCCTGCACGTGAATCGCGGGTTCCGGAACGTGGGTGTTCATGACGGGAGTATGGAGGGTTGACCCAGCGTCAGGGTCAAGCGTTCAGGGCACATTCGATGCTCGTCTCCATCAGAACCGGATGCCGAGCCGGGCGGCGGCGTTAAGAAGGCGTCAAGGTCCGGGTGATGGGCGTGTGGATTTCATCAACGCACCTGGGCACGGCAGGCAGCCGGGGTTTCACTTCGGATGCGGCCGGACGTCGGCCGCGACGTGGCAGCAAGCGCGCACCGCCGCCCACCGTCCTCCGACGAGCACGCCGACCCGGCCCTGCCGCAACGGCTCGACGAGCTTCACCACGACCACAGCACAGCGGAAGGCACCGGATGACCCGCGTTCTCATCGTCGACGACGAGCCACAGATCCTGCGCGCCCTACGGATCAACCTGCAGGCGCGCCACTACGACGTCGTCTCCGCCGCCGACGGTACCCAGGCGATCGCCGCCGTCGAGGCGGAACACCCCGACGTCGTCGTGCTCGACCTGGGCCTGCCCGACGTCGACGGCGTCCAGGTCATCCGGGCCCTGCGCGCGTGGACGCCGGTGCCCGTCATCGTGCTGTCCGGCCGCCGCAGCAGCACCGACAAGATCGACGCCCTCGACGCCGGCGCCGACGACTACGTCACCAAACCGTTCGACATCGGCGAGCTCCTCGCCCGGCTCCGCGCCATCACCCGCCGCCACGGCACCGCCGACGAACCGGCCCAGGTCCGCATCGGCCCGTACACCGTCGACCTGACCGACCTCGACGCCCGCCGCGACGACGGCGAACGCCAGCACCTGACCCGCACCGAATGGCGGTTGCTGGAACGGCTCGCCCGCAATCCCGGCCGGCTCATCGGCCATCGCGAACTGCTCCAGCACGTGTGGGGACCCACCTACGTCAACGAGGTCCACTACCTGCGCCAGTTCGTCGCCGAGCTGCGCCGCAAACTCGAGGACGACCCCGCCCGGCCCCGGCATCTGCTCACCGAACCGGGTATGGGGTACCGCTTCCAGCCCTGACCGTCCCCCGCGCGGATGGGCGTCCGGGAAACGTCAAGGCGCGTAGGGATTGCATATGGAGGCCTTGGCGCACCTGACCTGCACTGCCAGCGTGGACGGCATGACCACGCACGAACTTCTGCAAGCGTTGGTGTTCGTCCGGCTCGCCGACCCGACCCCGGTCCCGTTCGAGCGGTTCCTCAGCGGCACCGACGGCGTCGTCGCCGCCTGGCACGTCATCGGCGACGTCGACCTCGCCGTCCAGGTGCACTGCCCCGACCTGGTCGCCCTCGACCGGCTGCTCACCCGCATGCGGACCGAGGGCGGCGCGGTCAGCACGACAACCCACCTCGTCGTCCGGCAGGCGGACCTGGCCCCGGCGCCGGACCTGCACTGCCCGCGGCTGCCGTGGCACCCGGCCGGGACCGCCGTCACGTTCCAGGCTCCGCAGTCCGCGACCCGCCGCCACCGCTCGCTGCGGAGGGCCGGGCGATGACCCTGGTCGAGATCATCCCGTCGCTGCGGGCGTCGCTGCCGCCGGCACTGAACGGCGACGTCTGGCCGGCCGGCGCGCGCTGGGCCGACCATGGCGACCTCGTCGTCGGCGGTGTCAGCCTGACCGGGCTCGCCACCGCACACGGCGCACCGGCCTACGTCATCGACGAGACCGACGTGCGGCTGCGCTGCCGGCAGTACCTCGCCGCCTTCGGCGCCGAGCGGGTCGCCTACACCGCCAAGGCACTGCTCAGCGTCGGTGTCGCGCGGTGGATCGCCGACGAGGGGCTGAACCTGTACGTCGGTTCCGCCGGTGAGCTCCGGGTCGCGCAGGCGGCCGGCTTCCCCATGGACCGGGTCGTGCTGTACGGCAGCGCGAAAACCCCGGAGGACCTCGACTCCGCCTACACCGCCGGGGTCGGCACGATCGTCGTGGAGTCCCTGTCGGAGATCACCCGGCTCGCCGCGACCGCACCCGCCGGGCAGCGGGTCCTGTTGCGGGTGCTCGCCGGGCCGGAGCCCGCCGGCCTTTCCGACAACCGGTTCGGGCCGAGGATCGGCACCGGCGAGGCCGAGGCCGCGGTCGCCCGCATCGCCGGTCAGCCATCGTTACGGCTCGTCGGGTACGACTGCTCGGTCGGGCATCAGGTCAGCCGTTTCAGCGTGTACGAACGGGAAGTACGCCGCATCGTCGAGTTCTGCGCCGCCATGCACGCCCGCCACGGCGCCGCCGTGACCCAGGTCAACCTTGGCGGCGGACACGCGGTCGTCTACTCCGGCGCCGACCTCGGCTTCGCCCTCGACGCGTTCGCGGGCCGCATCCGCGCGGTCCTGCACCTCGAACTCGACCGGCACCGGATCGCCGAGCCGGCGCTGACCGTGTCACCGGGCCGTGCCATCGTGTCCCGCGCCGGGCTCACCCTGTACCGCATCATGTCGGTGATCCGGGGGCAGGACGGCCGTCGTGTCGTCGCCGTCGACGGCGGCATGACCGACTGCCCGGTCGCGGCGTTGTGCGGCGGCGCCCACACCGCCGCGCTCATCGGCCGCGCCAGCCGCGCCGACCTGGCACCGGCGACCGTCGTCGGACGGCACAACGACATCGACGACGTTGTCGTGCCCACCTTGGTCCTGCCTGCCGACGTGCACCCCGGCGATCTCCTCGCGGTCGCCGGCACCGGCGCCTACCACCACTCCCGGGCCTGCAACTACCACCTCGTGGGCCGGCCGCCGCTGATCGGCGTCGCCGGCGGGCACGCCCGCACCCTGGTCCGCCGCGAGTCGCTCGCCGACCTGCTGTCCCGTGACGCCGACCACTGCGGAGCGTGACGTGCCGACCGGGGAAGGTCACGGATCCGCTCCAGCACTGCTCGGCAGCTGGACGACCATCACGCTGCGGCTGGAGCCCACCGGCCGGCCGCGGCCGGTGGGCTGAGCCGTGCAGGTCGTCGTCGCCGGCGGCACGCTCGTCCTGCTGCTGCTCGTCTGGGTCGGCGCGCGGTTGTGCCGCCTCCACGCGCCCCGACTGCCGGGTGTCCGGCTCGACGAGGCGGCGGCGTGCTACGTCGACGAGGCGGCGTCCGACGGCCGGCTGACCCTCATCGCGCGGGAACCCGGCGGGCTCCCGGTCGCGGCGCCGCCGGATGCCGGGTCACCGCTGGTGTTCGAGGTCGCACTTCCACGGGACGCCGGGCGCGCCGCCGTGCTCATCGTCACCGGGCAGCGCCGCGACGGGCAGACGGTGCTGCGGACGGAGTCCTGGGACGTCGCCGACGCCGTCGCCGCGGTGCTGCTCCATCTGCGGGACCGGACCGGTTTGCCGCCCGGTGTGCGGTTCGGCTGGCCGGAGCGGCATCCGCTCACGCAGTGGGTCCGGTTCGTGCTGCTCGGCTCCGGCCAGACCGTGCTGCTCACCCGGCACCTGCTGCACGAGGCGGAGCCGGATCCGGGCAGACGACCGTCCGTGCACGTCGACTGAGCCCGCCGGTCAAAGGTCCAGCCGATACCCGATCCCCGGCTGGGTGATGAGGTGCCGCGGCCGGGCAGGGTCCTGCTCGAGCTTGCGGCGCAGGTTGGCGAAGTGCACACGCAGGTAGTTCGTCTCCGTCTCGTACCGCGGTCCCCACACCTCACGCAGCAGCTGCCGGTGCTCGACGAGCTTGCCGGCGTGACGGGCAAGGATCTCCAGCAGGTGCCATTCGGTCGGGGTGATCCGGACGTCCCCGGCCGGGCCGGACGCCCGCTTCGCGGACAGGTCGACGGTGCACGCCCCGATGGTGATCACCGCCGTCTCGACGGTGGGTGTTCCGCGCCGCAGCGCGGCCCGGATCCGCGCGAGGAGCTCGTTGACGCCGAACGGTTTGGTGACGTAGTCGTCGGCGCCGGCATCGAGGGCAGCGACCTTGGCCGCCTCCGAATGCCGCGCCGACAGCACGATGATCGGAACCTGGCTCCAGCCACGCAGCCCTTCGACGACCTGGATGCCGTCGACGTCGGGCAGACCCAGGTCGATTATCGCCAGGTCCGGCGAGTGATGACCGGCAACGGCCAGGCCGTCGGCGCCGTCGGTGGCCGTCTGCACCTCGTAGCCGCGGGAGGTGAAGTTGATCCGCAGCGCAAGCAGCAACGGCTCGTCGTCGTCGACGATCAGGATCCGGGTCACGGCTCACCCTCTCCGCCGCGGCACCGGCGGCAACTGCTGGATCCGGGACTCTCCCTCATCGCCGCGGGCCGGGCGCCGCGGCGTCGGGCGACCTGATCGAGACCCGGCCTCCCGTTCCGAGCAGTGTCCTACAACCGGGTAGAGCACCTTCCCTCAGGTTCGCACATCCGCTCATGCGGATCTTGACGCGTTCTTAACGCCCTCGATGTGAGCCAACCGATCGGCGCCGGGTGAGGATGGACCGGCAAGCGTGCGCAGCGAAGGGGATCGTCGTGGGGCAGCCGGCACAACAGCACATGTTCCGGCGTCGGCTCCGCGGATGGCTACTACAGGATCTCAACGCCGAGCACTCCGGCGGCCCGCACGCGAAACCGGGCACCGCGCATCAGCGGCCGTGGTGGCAGGTGATGTGCCTGACCGGCCTGGACTACTTCTCCACCCTGGGCTACCAGCCGGGCATCGCCGCACTCGCCGCCGGCGCCGTCTCACCTCTGGCCACGCTCATCCTGGTGCTGCTGACGCTCCTCGGCGCGCTGCCGGTCTACCGGCGGGTGGCCAGGGAAAGCCCGCACGGGCAGGGCTCCATCGCCATGCTGGAGCGGATCCTGCCCCGCTGGACGGGCAAGCTGTTCGTCCTGGCGCTGCTGGGCTTCGCCGCCACCGACTTCATCATCACGATCACCCTGTCGGCCGCCGATGCGACCGCGCACGTGCTGGAGAACCCGTACCTGCCGGAGAGCCTGCACGGCGAGCAGGTCATCGTGACACTGATCCTGATCGCCCTGCTCGGCGCCGTGTTCCTGCGCGGCTTCAAAGAGGCGATCGGGATCGCGGTCGGGATCGTCGTGGTGTACCTGACGCTGAACGCCGTCGTCGTCGCGGTGGCTCTGCAGCACGTCGCGGCCCACCCACACGTGGTAGCCGACTGGCGGGCGCTGCTGAGCACCGAACACCCCGACGCCTTCGGCATCGCCCTGGTCGCCCTGCTCGTGTTCCCCAAGCTCGCGCTCGGCCTCTCCGGGTTCGAGACCGGCGTCGCGGTGATGCCACTGATCAAGGGTGACCCCGGCGACGACCCGGCGGAACCCCGCGGACGGATCCGCGGCGCACACCGGCTCCTGACGACCGCCGCCGTGATCATGAGCGTGTTCCTGGTCGCCAGCAGCTTCGTCACCACGCTGCTCATCCCACAGCCCGAGTTCGAGGAGGGCGGCAAGGCGTACGGCCGGGCCCTGGCATATCTGGCCCACTCGTACCTCGGCAACGCATTCGGCACCGTGTACGACGTCAGCACCGTGCTCATCCTGTGGTTCGCCGGTGCCTCCGCCATGGCCGGACTGTTGAACCTGGTGCCGCAGTACCTGCCCCGCTACGGCATGGCACCGAAGTGGACCCGGGCGGTCCGGCCGCTGGTCGTCGTGTTCACCCTGATCGCGTTCCTCATCACCGTCATCTTCGCTGCCGATGTGAACGCGCAGGGCGGCGCCTACGCCACCGGCGTCCTCGTCCTGATCACCTCCGCGGCGGTCGCGGTGACCATGTCGGCCCGCCGCCGCGGCCACCGCAAGACGACGATCGCGTTCACCGTCGTCACGGCCGTCTTCGCGTACACCACCGTGGACAACGTCATCGAACGACCGGACGGCGTCAAGATCGCGTCGCTGTTCATCCTCGCGATCGTGGCCACCTCGCTGCTGTCGCGCATCCTGCGCGTCACCGAGCTGCGGGTCACCGAGGTCCGTCTCGACCCGCTCGCGCAGCGCTTCGTCGACGAGGCCGCGGAGGAAGGCGAGATCCGCATCATCGCCAACGAGCCCGACGCCCGCGACGAGGCCGAGTACCGGGACAAGGAATTCGAGCAACGCAAGCACAACCACATCCCGGCCCGCTGCTGGCCGCTGTTCCTCGAAGTGACCGTCGCCGACCCGTCCGACTTCGAGGCCGCGCTGCACGTGACCGGCGAGGAACGCTTCGGCTACCGCATCCTGAAGATGAACAGTCCCACCATCGCCAACGCGATCGCCGCCCTGCTGCTGCACCTGCGCGACGACACCGGCGACCTGCCCCACATCTACTTCAACTGGACCGAGGGCAACCCGGTCGTGTACCTGCTGCGCTACCTCTTCCTCGGTGACGGCGAGATCGCCCCGGTCACCCGCGAGGTCCTGCGCGAGGCGGAACGCGACCCGGAGCGCCGCCCTCTGGTCCACGTCGGCTGATCCTGCACAGGTGGTCGCCCGCCCCATCGTCGCCGGCGCCGAGGCCGGCGGCCTGACGCCGTTCGGCCTCGGTCGGACCCGAACAGTGATGCCGGAAACTGTAAAGTGTGGCGAATGGGGTGGGAGGCGCTCGGGCAGTGGGGTGACGACGTCGCCCGCATCGAGCGGCTCGCCGGTGGTGTCGCCAACGACGTGTGGAGCGTGCGCGTCAACGGGCAGCTCGCGGTCGGCCGTCTCGGCCGCCGCAGCGACGCCGATCTCGCGTGGGAGACCGGGCTGCTCCAGCACCTCGACCGTGAAGGTCTGACCGTGCCGGTGCCGATCCCGACCACGGACGGCCGGCTGTTCGCCGATGGTCTGGTCGTGATGACCTACCTGGAAGGCGGACCGCCCGAGACGCAGGCCGACTGGCGTCGCGTGGCCGGCGCGCTCCGCGAGCTGCACCGGTTGACGCGGGGCTGGCCGCAGCGCCCGGGTTGGCGATCCTCGACCGACCTCCTGCACGCCGAGACCGGGACGAAGGTCGACCTCGGCGCGATGCCGCCGGAGGGCGTGGCCCGCTGCCGGGCGGCGTGGGCGCGGCTCGCCGGACGCCAGACCTGCGTCGTGCACGGCGACCCCAACCCCCGCAACGTCCGCATGACCGCCGACCAGGTCGCGCTGATCGACTGGGACGAGGCGCACGTCGACGTCCCCGACCTCGACCTCGCGCTGCCCGACAACGCCGCCGGCCTCGACGACGGCGCGTACGACATCGCCACCCAAGCCTCCGCAGCATGGGAGGCCGCCGTCTGCTGGGACGACGACTACTCGATCAAGCGGCTCGCCGAAGTCCGAGCGGTCTGACAACGCGGCGATCAGGCCTCGGCCGTGGCGGGCAGCCTGACAGCACACCCCTGCAGCGGCAACCCGGCCTCGGTCACGGGGACCTGAGCAGCTCCTGCAGTTGCGGAAGCCGGCCGAACAGGTCGGGGAGGCCGCGCACGCCGTTGCGCGCGGACTCGTGCGACAGCGCGAGCTCGGGGCCGGTGCCCGCCTCGACACCGGCGAGGCAGCGCAGGATGTTCCACCTCGTGTGCCCGAGCCAGCCACCGATCATGAACACGAACCAGCTCGGACCCCACGGCGGCAGCGCTCCGCCGCCTGCGACGTAGCCGTCGAGGACCGCACGGAAGACGGCGGGCTGAATGCCGTCGAAGCCGGGCCCCTTCGCGATGCTCAGCGCGGTCGAGCCGAGCTCGCTGGACAGGTCGAGCATCCCCGAAAGCTCCCAGTCGAGCACCACCGGCCGGTCCTCGTGGGCGAGCAGGTTCCACGGCTGGATGTCCCGGTGGGTCAGCACGACGGGGCCCGGCCGCTCGCAGGTGTCGACGAAGCGGGCGATCGCGAGGAACGTCTCGACCCGGGAGGCGAGTTCGCCGGCCCACGGCTGTCCGGTCGCCGTCGCCCGCTCGGCGAGCTCGGGCCAGTCCCGTGCCACCGGCTCCTCGGTCGGGACGTCGGTCCACGCGACGTCGAGCGCGTGGATGCGCGCGAGGATCTCACCGATCTCGAACGCGTACGCCGCCGGCACCGGCGCTTCGGGGATCTTCTCGCCCTCGGCCCACCGGTGGACGAGCGTGTCGTGACCCGCCGAGATCGGCTCCGGCATCGGGATGCCGGCGGCGAACGCCGCCCGCTCGAACCTGAACACGTCCTCGACGCGGTACGCCGAGCGGCGGTCGGCGAGGTTCAACTCCTTCACCGCGAACGACCCCTGGTCGGTGTCGAGCCGGTACATCCGGTTGGCGAACCCGCCGTGGACACGGATCATCGGACCGATCGGCGCGCCGAGACGTGAAAGATCCATCCCACGCACTCTAGAACTGGCAGTTCGTCGATGCACCCGCTTTGCCCCGGGTGTGCCGCGGTGGCGTGGGCTGCCCGGTTGGAGGTGACCGTGCGGCGCACCCCGGGGGGCGTGGGCTGCGCCGCATGGCCACGTGCTGATTCGCCGAGGGGGGTTGGCGAACCGGTGCAAGCACAATCGAGCTGACTGTACAGCCGCCCTGAATGGTTGACCAGATGGTCACGCCACCTGTGCGAGCGACCGGCACCGCACGCCGGTGAACAGGGGTGATTCAGGGGGTGAGCCGCGGCGCCCGGACCGTCACCGGGGCGAACGTCCGGTGCGTGCCCGCCCTACGATCGAATGGTTGCCTCCGCTCGACCGGTTCCGTCCGATCCGACACACGGGACCGTTGGAGAAGGGGACCGATGATGCAGGCACGCTTGGCGGCGTGGCTGGTACGGCTGGGTCCGCCGCCCCTCGCCGCAGGGATCGCGGTCGGCGTCGGGTTCATCGTCGTGGAGACGCTGTTGGTCTACCCGCTCCGGCACCTCGCCGCCGTGGAGGCCGTCGCCATCGTCTATCTGCCCGGTGTGCTCGTCGTCTCCACGGTGTGGGGCCTGTGGCTGGGCGTGGCGATGGCGATCGTCAGCACACTCGCGTTCGACTTCTTCTACACCCCGCCGTTCTGGCATTTCGAGACGGAGGACTGGCGGGACTGGCTCGGGCTCTCCGTGTACCTCATGGTGGCCGGGGTCGCCAGCTCGGTGGCCCAGCTGGCCCGCTCGGGGGCGATCGAGACCATCAAGCGGCGCCGGGAGAGCGACGCGGTCGCCGAGCTGACCCGGCTCATCCTCGGCGCCGACGACGTGCGAGCGGTCCTACCGGAGGCCGCCGCCCGGATCGCGGAGGCCATGCGCCTGCCGTACGCGGCGATCGAGCTCGACACCGTCCCGCCGCACGAGGGCCGGGTGCAGCTGCCGCTGCAACCGGGCGCGCTCGTCGTGTCCGCGGATGTGCCGGACCGGGTCATGGGTCGGCTGCGCGACGGTGTGGTGCCCGGGCTGGCGACCGTGTTACGGGCCGGCAGGTCGCTGCAGGCGAGCCGGACGGAACTGCAGGCACTGCTCACGCAACAGGCGGCGCTGCGGCGGGTGGCGGAGCTCGTGGCCCACGGCGTCGCTCCCGCCAAGCTGGTCGCCGCGGTCGCCGCCGAGGCGGCGGAGCTGTTCAACGCCGACGCCGTCCGGGTGCTGCGCCGGGAAGGCATCAGCACGGTGAGCGTCGTCGCCGAGTGGAGCCGAAGGCCGGGAGTCCAGCTGCTGCTGGGCAAGCGGCTCGACGCCTCCGGCGGGGTCGCGGACCTGGTGCTGCGCGACGCCCGTCCGGCTCGCCTGGATTCCTACCAGGACACCAACGGCCTGGTCGTCGACATCGCCCGCACCGAGGGCTTCCGCGCCTCCGTCGGCGCACCGATCATCGTCGACGGCCAGGTCTGGGGTGTCCTCATCGGCCACTGGGGCCAGGGCCCGCCGCCGTCCGGCACCGAGCACGAGCTCGCCCAGTTCACCGACCTCGTCGCGACCGCGATCGCCAACACCGAGAGCCGCACGGAGCTCACCGCGTCGCGGGTCCGGCTCGTCTTCGCCGCGGACGACGCCCGCCGCGGCATCGAACGCGAACTCCACGACCACGTGCAGCAGCGGCTCATCTCGCTCGGGCTCGAACTGCGCGTCGCCGAGGCGCTGATCCCCGAGGAGCTCGGCGAGCTGCGGTCCCGGCTGTCGGACACCACCGCGGGACTGAACGGCGCCTTCGAGGCCCTCCAGCGGATCGTCCGCGGCATCCATCCGTCGCTGCTCTCCCAGGGCGGGCTCGTCCCCGCGGTCAAGGCGCTCGCCCGCCGCTGCCCGGTCCCGGTGACGGTCCGCAGCGGGCCGCAGCGCCGCCTGCCCGACTTCGTCGAGGTTGCCGCCTACCACGTGGTCTCCGAGGCGCTCGCCGACTCCGCCGAGCACCCTGGCACCTCGGCGATCGAGATCGAGGTCGGCATCGTCACCGAGGATCCGGCGACGGGCACGGCCGTCCAGGGCGAGGTCCTCACCGTGACCATCCGCGACGACGGTGCCGGCCGCCCCGACCCGGGTCCGGGCCTGGCCGGCGTGCGCGACCGCGTCGAGGCACTCGGCGGCACGCTGACGCTGACCAGCCCCGCCCACCGCGGCACGACGGTCCACGCGCGGCTGCCCATGGGCGGCCACGACCGCCAGAACTCGGAGGCCGACTGGTCGTTCGGTGGCACCTGAAGCGGCAGGCACCCCGGTGCGACCGGCGCGTCACTGACCGGCGTCGCCGTCCACGGCCGTGAGCGGTATCTCGACGGTGAGACGGGTGCCGCCGCCGTGCGGGCTGTACAGGGTGATGCGGCCGCCGAGTGCTTCGGCACGGTCTTTGAGGCCGAGCAGGCCGGTGCCGTGGGCGAAGTCGGCGCCGCCGATGCCGTTGTCGTGGACGCTGACACGCAGGACGCGGTCGGTGGTGACGGTGATGGTGATGGTCGAGGCGTGGGCGTGTTTCGCGGCGTTGGTGAGTGCCTCGGCGACGATGTAGTAGGCGCTGACCTCGATGGGTTCCGGGAGCCGTCCCACAATCTGGAGGTTGAGCTCGACGGGGATCGTCGAGCGGCGGGCGAGTGACCGCAGGGCCGGACGGAGCCCGCCGGCGGTGAGGATCGAGGGATGGATGCCGTGCGCGGTTTCGCGGAGCTCGTCGGCGGCGGTGGTGGCCGTGGTGACGGCCTGTTCGAGTTGCTGGGCGACCGTGTCGAGGTGGGGTGGGAGCGTCGCCTGGATCGCGCGCAGCTGCAGGGCGAGCGCGACGAGGCGTTGCTGGGCGCCGTCGTGCAGGTCGCGTTCGATACGCCGGCGCGTCTGGTCGGCGGTGGCGACGATACGGGCGCGGGAGGTGGTGAGCTCGGTGCGGCTCTCGGCGTTGGCGATCGCGGTGGCCACGAGTTCGGTGAAGTCGGCCAGGCGGCGTTCGGTGTCCTGGGGCAGTCGCTGATGCCCGGATCCAACGCCGATGGCGCCCCAGAGCGCGCCCTCGACGGCGATCGGGCTGGCGACCGCGCAGCGGCACGGGATGGGCAGGTCCACCCAGCTGGACCGGCCCGCGTCACGGCGGGCCGCCTGGCCGGTGGCCTGCACCGATGCCAGCACCGAGTCGGCGTCGAGCTTGGCGCGTGAAGCTGACGGCGGGTCTTCGAACGGGTAGCCGCCCATGGCGGTCGCCTCGCCGTCCGGCTCGAACCGGACGATCGCCGTGCTGTCGGCGCCGAAGAGGGCGGCGACCTCCTCGGCCACCGCGGTGAAGACGGGGCCGGGGCCGACGCCGTGGGCGACGAGGGTGGCGACCCGACGGAGGGCGGCCTGCTCGTTGGCGATGCGGCGGTATTCGGCGTAGAGGTGGGCGTTGTCGAGGGAGACGGCGAGTTGACCGGCGATGAGCTCGACGGCGTCGAGCCGTTCGGTGGTGAACGCACCGCGGATGAGGCGGTTCTCCAACAGGAGCACGGCGCGCAGCGTGCCGCGGCTGACGATCGGCACGGCGAGCAGGGAGCAGCAGGTGACGTCGGTGAAGTAGGGGTCGCGGGAGAAGCGGTCGTCGCGGGTGGCGTCGTCGACGACGAGCGGGGCAGGTATCCGTTGGGCGTATCGCAGGACGGACAGTGGTGCGAGCTGTTCGTGGCCCGTACCGGTGACGGGGGTGACTCGGCCGGGCGCGGGCAGGAGCCACTCGCATTGGTCGTCACTGCTCATGAGGAGACTGACGCCGGTGGCGCCGGCGATCGCGCTGAGGACCTTGACCAGGCGGGTGTGGAGTCCGTCGATGCTGGTCTCGGAGCTGAGTGCCTGGGAGGCGGAGAGGATACCGAGCAGGTCGATCGTTCCGGTCGTGACGGTGGCGCGGCGGCGGGACAGGTCGGCCGCCGGACCGACGCTCGGGCCGGGTTGGAGCCGCAGCTTCGGGTAGGCCCAGTCCAGTTGCGTGACCTTCGCGGTGGCGCCCCAGTCGAGGTAGTCCTTGCGGGCCTCGACGAGCAGGCCGTAGCCGGCGCGTTCGACGCCGTGGTCGAGGAGAAACCGGGCCGCGCGTTCGGAGATCAGGGCACGGTGCCATGGGCGCTCCCGCTCGATGACGTGGCGCAGCGCGGCGTCGAAGGCGAGGACGGCGGCGCGGAAGTCACCGACGGCCCAGGCCCGCTCGGCCTCGAGCAGCCGCAGCAGGTGCTGGAAGTTGACCGGCACGTCCCTGGCTCGGGCGGCCATCCAGCGCACCTCCTCGTCCAGCTCCCGCAGCGGGCCGTCCCGCTCTCCCCCGCCTGCGGCGCGGACCTGCTCGGCGAGCGCCAGCCCGTGCAGCAGGTGGACCAGGGCCGCGATGTAGACACCGGGGGACGCCGGCAGCAGTGGTACCGCCGCCGTGGCGTGCCGGGTCAGGCGGGCCGCGTCACCGAAGACGGCCGCGGCGAGCGCGCGGGTCGCATGCGCGTGGAGCTCGGCCAGCGGATTGTCGGCGTACCTGTCCGCCGGGAGTGCCCAGCCGGCCCGGCTGGACCGGTCGCCGCGCAGCACGCCGGCCAGCCACCGGTAGCTGTCGAGCGTCTCGCGGATGTGCGCGCCGCCGGTCTGCTGCGCGAAGGCCAGCCCGGCGTCCACCTCGGCCAGGCAGGTGTCCAGCGGTGCGCAGTCCAGCAGGGCCCCGCTGACCACGAAGTACGAGTGCAGGGCGTTGGCCAGCTCACCCCCGGCGATCAACCCCTCCCGGGCCCGCCGAGCCTCCTCGACGGTGCGTTCGACCGGTTCGGACCAGCAGCCCACCAGCGAGGACAGGAAGCGCACCTGTGAGGTCTCGGGCTCATAGCCGCGCGCCTCCCCCAGTGCCAGGACCCGCCGCATCACCCGCCACCCGGCGGCGTAGTCGCTGAAGGTCGCCATGGCGGTGAAGGCGGTGTGGCTGGCCGGGCCGAGCAGAGGACGGGCGGGACCGTGCTCGATCCAGATCCGCAGCGACTCCAGACTCAGCCAGTCGAACGTGGCCTTGTCGGCGGCGAAGTAGACCGCCCCCAGGATCGCGCTGATCACCCGGGCCACGGCGAGCAGCGTCGGGTCGCTGAGGTCCGGCCGCACCAGCTCGTCGGCGTCTTCGGTGTGCTCCAGCCACCGGTACAGCAGGGTGATCTGGCGGTCGACCTCCTCGGCGAGCCGATCCGCGGCCGGGACGGCGAGGCCGAGCTCACGCAGCGACTCCAGGCCCAGCGTGACCGCCTCCCGGTTGCGGTTGCGGTGCATCAGGCTGCGCGCCTGCGCCACCGTCGCGTCCACCCGACCCAGGGCCGTGGGACACAGCCCTTCGATCGTTCGGTACTCCTCGTCCGCCTCCTCCAGGCGGCCCACGCTGTACAGGGCGCGGTGGCGTGCGGTGCTGACCTCGACGAGCGTGGTGACGTCGCCGGGATCGACGAGCGGCACCGCGGCCGCCAGCAGCGCGTTGACCAGGACGTAGTCGCCGATCAGGGCCGCCTGGCCGGCGGCTCGCCGCAGCAGGCCCACCACCCGCCGGCGCTCCGCGGCATCCTCGACGGCGTCGATCACCGGCAGGTACTGCTCGGCCGCCGCCGCGAACAGCTCCGGCACGCGCGCCAGCCGCCGCGCCATGTCCAGCTGCAACGCGGCTCGACGCCCAGGCGCCAGCCCGCGCAGGACCCCGTCGCGGATCCGGTCGTGACGAAACCGCACGCCCTGATGCGCACCGGGCTCCATCACTAGAAGACCTTCGGCGAGCGCCGGCGCCAGCCGCTGTTCCAGCACGCCTGCCGGTACACCGGTGGCGGCCTGCAACAGGCTCAGCTCGCCCCGCCCGGCGAGGCACGCCATCGCCTCCACCACCCGCCGCGTGGGCCCGGGGACCGCCGCGACACCCGCCGGCGGCGACCCGGCAACCTCCGAGCGGACCAGCCGGGCCCGGACGGCCGCCGGATCCCACCGCCACCCGGCAGCGGTCGCGGTCAGCGCACCGTCGCGCCGCAGCGAGTTGAGCAGCTCCACCGTCTCGTACGGATTGCCGGACACGAACGGGTCGATCAGCCGCACCAGGCCGGCCGCCTCGGCCCGCGGCACGCGGAGCATGTCCGCGACGATGGCGACCGTGCCGGGGACAGGCAGGTCGACCAGCCGCAGGTGCCGCACTCCCGCCTGGTCCCGCCACCGTGCCAGCGGCGCCGCCAGCGGATGGGCCTCGTCCACCTCGCCGTCGCGATAGGCGGCCACCAGCAACAGGCCCTCGACCGGCTCCTCGCTCAGCATGAGGTCGACCATGCCCAGCGGCGTGCGCCCCGCCCACTGCAGGTCGTCGACGAACACCACCATCGGCCGCTTCCGCGAGGCGACCGCCCGCAACGCCTCCACCGACGTGCGCTGCACCCGTGTCTGCGCGGTCAGCGGATCGCCCGCTTCGGGCGGCACCCCCAGCAGCGCCGCGAACTCCGGCACCACCGCGGCCAGCTGGCCGGCGTTCGACCCGGCCGCACGCAGAATCCGCTCGCGGACCTCGGCCAGCTCCTCCTCCGGCTCGGCCAGCAACAGCTGACCCAGCCCGCGAAACGCCTGATGCAGTGCGTCGAACTCCAGGTCGCGCCGGTACTGGTCGAACTTGCCCCGCACGAACCAGCCGTCGCCGCCGGTCACCACCGGGCGCAGTGCATCGACGAGCGACGTCTTCCCAACCCCCGGCGCCCCGCTGACCAGCACCCCACGGCACCGGCCGGTCAGCGCCTCCTCGAACGCCACCGTCAGCGTCGCCACCTCCGCGTCGCGTCCCACCAGCCGCGACGGCGGCATCAGCCGCAGCGGCACGTCACGCTCGCCGACCCGCAGCCCCGCCGCGGCCGGGCCCGCGTCGCGCAGCCGCTCCAGGTCGTACACCAGGCCGTCGGCCGTCTGATACCGGTTGCCCGGCTCCTTCTCCAGCAGGTGCATGACGATCTCGGACAGCGGCTCCGGCAGGGCCGGGTTCACCTGAGCCGGCGGCACCGGCACCCGCGCGAGGTGATCGTGTGTCAGCCGCAGCGGGTCGCCGGAGCCGAACGGCGGCTCACCAGTCGCCAGCTCGTACAGCGTCGCACCCAACGCGTAGAGGTCGGCCCGCTGATCCACCGGCCAGCCGGTGCGCCCGGTCTGCTCCGGCGCCAGGTACGCCAGCGTCCCCACGATCTCGCTGTGGTGGGTGAACTCGGGGCGGATCTGCGCCAACGACGACGCCAGGGCGAAGTCGACCAGGCACGGCGCACCGTCCCGGCAGACCAGGACGTTCGCCGGCGTGATGTCGCGGTGCAGCACACCCCGGCGGTGCATCCCCGCCACCGCGCGGGCCAGCCCCGTCGCCAGCGTGATCAGGTCCGCGACCGCCACGGGCTTCGCCAACGCACTCAGACTCGTGCCGCCGACGTCGGCCATGCTGACCGCCCCCGGACACCATGGCGTATCCGCCACCTGGACGACGCCCCGGACACCGCGCAGGCGCTCGAGGATCGCCACCTCGTGCTGCACCCGCCGCGCCGCACCCGGCCCCAGCGGCTCCTTGCGGATGACGACGCGCCCACCGACCGACACCCGACTGATCCGCGTGCGCTCGCTCTCGTGGAGTACGCGGTCAGGTGGAACCCCGCCCGGCAGCACTTCGCCTGCCCCCATCCGGACACCTCCACGGACGGTCGAATCCCCACCTCTACCGTACTGACGCCCATTCCAGGTATGGGCGCCCCCCAAACCACGTTCGGCCACCCAGGGTCGACCTCATGTTGCGGTGATCGCCGACACGCCGCGCGGCGTACCCCAGGGGGTATCCTGAACGGCACAGCGTGGTGAGGAGCAGGCATGCAGATCGACCAGGACGCCCTCGGCGACGTCATCAAGCGGCTGCGGCGCGCCGAGGGCCAGATCCGCGGCGTGATCGCGATGATCGAGGACGGCCGGGACTGCGCGGAGGTGGTCACCCAGCTCGCGGCCGTGTCCCGGGCGCTCGACCGGGCCGGCTTCAAGATCATCGCCACCGGGCTGCGGCAGTGCGTCACCGCGGAGGCGGACGACCGGGAGCCGGCGATCGACGTCGCCCAGCTGGAGAAGCTGTTCCTGTCCCTGGCCTGACGACGCGACCTCAGCCGGCGGCCGGGTGGAGCAGGGTCTGGGTCACCACGAATGCCGCGATGACGAAGACGACGTAGGCGAACCAGCGGCGCAGCCGGTCGGCGGGCAGCCGGGTGGCGACGCGGGCGGCGACCAGCGAGCCGACGATCGCCGCGACGGTGAAACCGGCCGCGATCCCGTAGTCGATGGTGGTGTCGCCGGCGTGTGCGACGAACCCGGCCGCCGAGTTGATCACGATGATGACCAGCGACGTGCCGACCGCGACGGTCATCGGCAGGCCGAGCAGCAGGACGAGGGCGGGGATGATGAGGAACCCGCCGCCGACGCCGAACAGGCCGGTGAGGAACCCGACGGCGACGCCGGCACCGACGGACTTGGGCAGGCAGCCGCGCCAGTTCACCCCGCCGCTGGGCAGGGCGCAGTCCCCGCCCTCGGCACCCTGCCGGCGCAGCATCCGTGCCCCGGCGGCCACCATCATGACCGCGAACCCGATCAGCACGACCCGAGGGTCCAGCAGCCGGTTGACCGCCGCGCCCGCGAACGCCGACACCGCGCCGGCGGCGCCGAACACGGCGGCGATGCGCCAGCGCACCTGTCCGGCGCGGAGCCGGGGCAGCACGGCCGCGGCCGAGGAGATCCCGACCACGAGCAGGGAGGTCGGCACTGCCGCGCGCAGCGGCAGTCCGACGCCGTAGACGAGGGCCGGCACGGCCAGGATCGAGCCGCCGCCGCCGAGCAGGCCGAGCAGGACGCCGATCACGGCGCCCAGGCCGAGTGCCGCGATCATCGTGGACTCCTCTGCGGGATCGGCCGGCCGCCGGCGGCGCCGCGCGGGGTGTGCCCGCCGGTACGGCCGGCCGCGGCGGTGGCCGCTCTCGTGGCGGTCACGGCCGGTCGGCGGCCAACGACCTGATGACGCTGTCCAGGTCGGTGCGGGGGCCTCGGTTGTAGGGCAGCTTGGCCAGCAGCATCCCCATCACGCAGGTGCCCGTCAGCGCGGCGACGGTCAGCCCGGCGCCGACCAGACCGGCGATCCACTTCACCGGCTCCGCCACCACGCTGAGCAGGACCGCGACGAGCACGATCGAGCCGGCGACCAGCCGGACCTGGCGTTCGAGGTCCCATCGGGCCCGGCCGCCGCGAACCGGCCCGCCGGCGGCCTGCCAGGCGGTCATCCCGCCGTCGAGCACGCGCAGGTTGGGCAGCCCGGCCGCGGCGAGGGCCTGTTCGGCCTGGCCGGCCCGCTGTCCGGAGCGGCAGACCAGGACGACCTGTTCGTCGAGGTGGGCGAGCAGCTCGTCGCGGTGCTCGCGGAGCAGGTCGAGGGGGACGTTGTAGGAGCCGGGGATGTGGGCGGTCTCGAACTCGCCCGGGGTGCGCACGTCGATGAGGCGGGGCGTGCCGCCGGATTCCACGAGGTGGCGCAGGTCGTCGACGGGCAGGGTGGAGGTGCTGGCCACGATCAGATGTCTTCCTTGTCGGTGGTGACGGTGGGCAGGCCTGCCGCAGCGGCCTCCGCGTAGGCGTCGTCGATGTGCACGACGCGGTGGCCGGCGCGGACGAGCAGGCTGGTCGCCGCCGCAGCCCGGTAGCCGGAGCCGCAGTGCACCCAGATCACCCCGTCAGGCACGGCGTCGAGGCGGTGCGGCAGGTCGGGCAGCGGGATGTGCGCCGCGCCGTCGATGTGGCCGGCGCGCCACTCGTTGCTCATACGCACGTCGAGCACGACGTCGGGGGCGGGCAGTCCGCGCGGGGGACGGCCGTTACGGGCGGCGGCCAGGTCGGCGAAGGTGGCGGTGGTCAGCTCGCCCAGCCGCGAGGCGTCGCCGCCGGCCAGCTGCCGCGGGGTGCCGGTGGCCGCGGCGGCGGGGCGGTCGATGCCGATCCGGGCCAGTTCCCGCTGTGCGGCGGCGACCTGCTCCGGTGACTCCCCGAGCAGGGTGATCGGGGCGCCCCACGGGGCCAGCCAGCCCAGCCAGGTGGACATCGGCCCGTCCAGGCCGAAGCTCAGCGTGCCGGTCAGGTGCTGGCGGGCGAACGCCTTGCGCGAGCGCAGGTCCACCACCCACTCCCCCGCGGCGATCCGGGCCCGCAGCTCGTCGGCGCTCGCGGGCCGGACGGGGGTCAGGTCGATCGCGTCGGCGCCGTCGGCGTTGCGGGCGCCCATGTGGGCGTAGTACGCGGGGTAGGCGTCCAGCCCGGCCAGGGTCGTGGTGACGAAGTCGTCGGCCTCCAGCCGCAGCACCGGGTTGGCGGACCGTTCCCTGCCGATGGTGGACTCCGACGCGTCGGACTGGGTGGCCGAGCAGAAGCTGCCGAACCCGTGCGTGGGCCACACCTGCGCACCGTCGGGCAGCAGGTCGGCCAGCCGACGGGCGGAGGCGTGCTGATGCAGGGCAAGGGTGTGGGCGTGCTCCTTGCCGAGCAGGTCGGTGCGGCCGGTGGTACCGAACAGCAACGATCCGCCTGTGAACACCCCGACGGGTCCGGCCGGGCCGTGCAGCACGTACGAAAGGTGGTGGAACGTGTGTCCCGGCGTCGCCACCACGGCCAGCCGCAACTGCCCGGACACGGTGATCTCGTCGCCGTCGGTCACTGCCACCCGGTGGAAGGCCACCGCGTCGGCCGCCGCCACCAGGTACGCCGCGCCGGTCACCTTCGCCAGGGCCAGCCCGCCGGAGACGTAGTCGTTGTGCAGATGGGTCTCCACCACGTGCGTGATGCGCACGCCGAGCCGGCCGGCCAGCGCCAGGACGCGGTCGATGTCGCGCTGCGGGTCGACCACCACCGCGACCTGGCCGTCGTGGGCCAGGTAGCTGCGGTCACCCAGGGACGAGGTCGCCACGACCTCGACGTCGATCGTCATTGCGTTTGTCACCTTTCGTCGTTGCCGGGTGTCTCCGCCGGCGTCCGGCGCACATCCAGCGCCCCGACGCTGTTCTCGCGAACGGTCACCAGAACTCCTCAAACATACCCTCGGGGGTATGCGCGGAACGCACGTCCGCGTTGGCCCAATATACCCCCGGGGGTATCCAATGGCGTGTGGAGATCGTCACCCTCGGCGGCAACCCCGCACGTGGGCGCGGTACTGCCAGCGCTGGAGGCCGGCGGAACACGGTCCGGAGCGGCCTGCTACCGGCTCGTGCTCCCGGCGTCGAACCCGTCGGGGGTGACCAGGCCGTTCTGAAAGGCGAAGACCACCAACTGCGCCCGGTCCCGCGCACCGACCTTCGCCATCGCGCGCGCCACGTGGGTCTTCGCGGTGAGCGGGCTGACCACCAGGCGGACCGCTATGTCGTCGTTGCTCAGTCCGGCCGCGACGAGTTGCACCACCTCCCGCTCCCGGGCGGTGAGCAGGGCCAGCTCCGGCGGCTCGGGCCGCCGCCTGGCCGCGGGCTGCCCGGACTGGACCGAGCGTCGGATCACCGCCCGGGTGACGCTCGGCGACAGCAGCGCGTCGCCGCGGGCCACCACGCGCACCGCCTGCACCAGTTCGTCCGGGTCGGCGTCCTTGACCAGGAAGCCAGCAGCCGCAGCGCGGCGGCGGACTGCACGGTGATGGTGGCGATCGCGTGCCCCACCGTGTCGTGCAGGTCCCGGGCGATCCGCGAGCAGTACTACCTGCGCACCCTGCTCAGCCGGAAGGTCGACGGGATCATCGTCACCGGCCGGCGCACCCAGGCCCGCCCCCCGATCAGCACCAACCTCCCGGCCCCCGTCGTCTACGCGTTCATCAGCTCGTCGAACCCCGACGACTGCTCCGTCGTGCCCGACGAGGCCGACGGCGCCCGCCGCGCCGTGCAGCACCTCCTCGCCATCGGCCGGCGCCGCATCGCCCACGTCACCGGCCCCGAGCACCACCACTCCGCGAAGGTCCGCGCCGCCGCCACCGCCGACACCCTCGCCGCCGAAGGCCTGGCCCTCGTCACCCCGACCCTGCACGGCGAGTGGAGCGAGGCCTGGGGCCGCCACGCCGCCGGCATCCTGCTGTCCGCGGACATCGACGCGGTCTTCTGCGGCAGCGACCAGATCGCCCGCGGCGTCACCGAAGCGCTCCGCGAAGCGGGCCGCGACATCCCCCGCGACGTCGCCGTCGTCGGCTTCGACAACTGGGACGTCATGGTCGAAGGCTGCCGGCCACAGCTCACCAGCGTCGACATGGACCTCGAAGGCATCGGCCGCACCGCCGCCGAGCTGTTGCTCGCCGCCATCAACGGCGACCCGGTCCACGGCCAGCGCGCCCTGCCCTGCCGCCTCGTCCCCCGCGCCTCCACGGCCGTCGTGGCTCCCCCCGGCGGCGCCGACCGCTGACCGCCCGGATCAGGGGGCGGCACGGACGACGATGCGGACGGGTTCGGTGTAGGCGATCCGGCCGTAGGCGCTGATCTTGGGTTGGGCCCAGAACTCCCCCGGTGGCGTGCCGACCGGGACGGCGACGGGGAACTCGACGCTCAGCGTGGACCCGGGCGCGACGGTGAAGCCCCGGATCGGCTCGCCTGTCAGCGGCCAGATGTAGTGCGGGGTGATGAGCTGGGCGTGCCCCCGCAGCGGCGTACGCAGGTCGTGGCTCACCCGCACGCGGACGTGACCCCGCGCCCCGGGGGCCAGGGTGAGCTCCGTGCAGTCGGCGCTCGCGTGCAGCAACGGTCCCGGCGCGGGCCGGCCCACGGGCACGACGAGGGCGTCCTGCAGCTGCTGGCCCTGGTGGGTGATGCTCGCCGTGACCGCGTACCAGCCGGGCTCGGCGGCGTCGGGAGCCGTGACGGTGACCGGCACCCCGGCGTGGCCACCCGCGGCGACGGTCACCGACCTCGACCCGGGGGTGGCGGTCCACCCCTCCGGCGCCTCGACGAGCAGGTCCCCGTCGTAGCCGGCGTCGGTGTCGTCGCAGACGATCTGCGCGCACATCCGCACGCCGTCCCCCGGCTGGTCGTCCGGCCGGAGCGTGAGCGTGACCGGCAGGTTCCCCATGGGGGCGGGGCCGCAATTGTGCAGCCAGTACCGGGTGAACACGGGCTGCACCGGTTCGGTGGCCGACACGAGTGCGGTCCCGCCCCGTCCGGCGCGAGCCGGTGACAGGGCCAGCGACGTGATCCGGTACCCCTCGACGTCCAGCCGCAGCTGCCGGCCGTCGTGTTCGACGGGCGCGCCGGGGCGGTCGAGCAGGTCGGCGGTCGCGGCCGAGGCGACACCGGCGGCGAGGCGGATCGCGACGCTGCCGGAGCGGCCGTGGGGCTCGTAGCCGCGGACGATCAGGCGGTCGCACGGGTCGGCGGGCACCGCGGAGCCGGTGGCGAGCGGCTCGCCCCACGGCTTGACCGTGGTGACGACGAAGTCCCCGGCGGGCTCGACGCTCAACAGGGACCCGGTGGCCGGCAGCGGCCCGTCGCCGGCCGGGGCGGCGGTCGCGGCGAGCGGATGGTTGACGGACTCGCCGGCGGCGACGAACCCGGCGGTACGCCATCCGCCGGCGCCGCTGACCAGGTGGTACTCGAAGCGTCTGCTGGTCAGGTGCTGGAAGCTGCGCCCGCCCGGTGCGTTGTGGTCCGGGAAGTTGATCGCGGTTCCGGTGGGCCAGCCGGTGCTCGCGCGGGTCAGCGACATGTTCAGCGTGCCGTCGGGCTCGACCGCGAAGCCGGGGGTGCCGCGGTTGAGCAGCGCGACGGCGTAGTCCTCGACGGCTGCCTCGTTGTGGTGCAGGTCGGACGGCTGCGTGACGTGCACGTTCGCGTCCCCGAGGTCGTCGAGGAGCTCGGTGAGGGCCTGCCGCTCGGCGTCCGCGTCGGTGCCGGCGATCAGCAGGACGGGCAGGTCCCGGATCGAGCGCACGTCGGCGCCCGGCCGCCAGACCTCACGCAGCGGCCGCTCGGCCGGGATCCAGAGGCGGGCCGTGCCGGTGGCCGCGAGCTGGGCGGCCAGTTCGGCGGCGTACGGCGCCGGCGCCCGGTCGAGGAGTTCGGCGACGAACCCGTTGCGCTGCGGGGTGCCGACCGCGACGCGGCAATCGGGGAGGTTGGAGTCGGTGTCCAGCGCGCCGTACCGATTTCCCGTCGCGTTCGTGACGGTGGCGGTGACACCGGCCCGCGCCAGCTCGACGGCGAGCCGCCGGGTCGACGGCCGGCCTTCGTCGCCGTCGGGGACGACGATCTCGGCGATGGACACCGCTCGCGAGCGCTCGGCACGCTGCTGTGGATCGTGCAAGTGGACGGTCAACGCCGCGCCGAGGCCGAACCATTGGTGCGCCGTGTTGTCCAGGGTCCGGGGGTGCTCTGCCGCGTCGACGTCGAGCAGGGCGTAGCCGCGGCCGATGACGGCGGCCGCGGTCTCGCTGACGGGCATGCCGCCGGGGACGTCGCACGGCACGCGCACCCGCAGGAGCCGGTCGGTGGCGGCGAACCCGTCGATGTCCGTGGCGAAGTCGATGCGGTCGATGCCGTGCCACAGGGTGGTCCGCTGCGTGTAGCGGCATCCGTCGATGTCCGCGGTGGCCGTGATGCGCTCGCCGATCGGGCAGCGTTCGACGGTGACGGTCGCCGCGGCGTCCGCGCTGCGCCAGGCGACGGCGTGCGGGAGCAGGTGCCACGGGCCTTCGCCGAACTCGGGGTGGTCGCGGTGCTCGGCGACGCAGACCAGCTCGTTGCCCACCCGGCTCGGCGGGAGGAGGTCCCGGCCGGCGGCGAGGTCGGTGATCTCGGTCAGGGCGCCGCCCCGCGCGGGATCCGCACGGACCCGGTAGCGGTCGTTGGCGATGCCGGTCGCGTCGGCGAGTTGCGAGACGACGTGCCACGCGGACGCCGACGGTTCCGTGGTGCCGGGCAGCACGCGGTAGGTGCGGTAGCCCATCGACGGCACGTCGCGTGCGACCCACCGCAGCAGCGCCCGGCCCGGCCGGCCGTCGGCGGCGGGCGTGAGGGCCTCGGTGAGGTACGGGACCGGGACCCCGCCGTCGTCGGTGAGCGTGACACCGACTGGGTCGAGGTCGATCTCCAGGCTGACGGTGTCCGTCCGGGGGTGCGCCAGGGGGTTGAACACGACGACCGCGGTGCCCTCCCCGCGGGTGTCGACGTGCCGGGTCAGGTGCCGGCGGGCCGACCGGTCCACGTCGGCGGCCAGGTCGTGCGCCTCGCGCCAGCCGGCGACCAGGTCGAGGTAGACCTGGTCGGACTGGGTGCCGGTGACCGCGTCGTGGTGCGCGCCGAACAGCAGCAGCCGCCAGGCCTTGTCGACGGCCGCGGCGGGGTAGGCGGCGCCGTGCAGCGCGGCGAACGTGGCCCACTTCTCGGCGTCCAGCAGGAGCGTCTCCACCAGGCGGTGGGCCTGCTTGGTGTCGATCGCGGTGACGTCCTTGCCGGTGTAGATCGGGTTCATGTCGCGGGTCTGTGGCGTGGCGTGCCGGCCGCTCGCGGCGAGCTCGTCCCGCACGGCGGCGAAGAAGTCGCGCGGCAGGCCGTACCGCAGCCGCACCTGCGGGAACCGCTGCTCCCAGGCGGCGTGCAGTTCGGTGACCCAGCGCATGGGAGGGCTGAAGTCGCTGCCGAGCGGGATCATGACGTTGCGGGTCGCGGCGGCCGGGCTCAGCTGGGTGAACAGCTCGTGCAGCTCCCCCGCCGCGGTCTGCGGGTCCTGGGCGGCGTCGAGGCTGAAGCCGGCCGAGTAGTGCCCGGCCATGTAGTGGGTGAGCAGGCCGTCCCCGCCGGGCGACACCCACTCGAACTCGGTGGGGAACTGCGTCGGCGCGAACGGCTTGCGGTGCTCGCGGATGTTCCAGCTGGTCAGCATGGGACCCCACTGGTGGTAGGGGCCGCGGGCGAACGCGATCGAGGTCAGCCCCGCGCCGGCCATCACCTGGGCGAACTGCGGATCGTGGCCGAAGACGTCCAGCTGCCACGCGGTGGCCGGGACGCCTCCGACGACGTGCCGCTGGAACCCGGTGCCGTGCACGGCGTTGCGGATCGTCGTCTCGATGCCGGTGAGGTTGGTGTTGGGTTCGTTGTAGGTGCCGCCGACCAGCTCCAGGCGGCCGTCGGCGATCAGTCGCCGGATGAGCTCCCGGTCTTCGGGATACGTGTCCCAGTACGGCTTGAGGTAGTCGACCTCGGCGAGGACCACGCTGTACCGCGGATCCTCCTGGATCTTCGCCAGGTGCGCCTTGACGAGGCTGAACGCGCTGTGCCCGGGCCAGGCGTAGCACGCCTGGCCCTCGTCGTCCGGGGCCGGTTGATCCTGCGGCTGGTCCCACGTCTCGGTGTACGCGGACTGGGTGTTCCACCACACCGGGTCGTAGTGGAAGTGCGGGATGAGCCAGACCGTCCAGGTCACGCCTTCACCGCACCCTGCATGATCCCGCCGATGATCTGCTTGCCGAGGAACAGGAACACCAGCAGCACGGGCGCCGTGCTGATCAGGGTTCCGGCGAGCACGAGCGAGTAGTCCATGTAGTAGCCACCGGCCAGTGTGGACAGTGCGACCTGGGTGGTCGGGTTGCCCTGGCCCAGCGCCAGCAGCGGCCAGAAGAAGTCGTTCCAGGCGTTCATGAAGGTGAACAGCCCGAGCACCGCGGCGACGGGCCGTGCCGCCGGCAGCACGACGTGCCAGTACAGCCGGTGCGTCGAGCATCCGTCCATCCGGCCGGCCTCCAGCAGCGCGTCGGGCAGCGCGTCGGAGAGGTACTGGCGCATCAGGAAGACGCCGAACGCCGAGGTGGCCGCCGGGAGGATGACCGCCTGCAGGTGCCCGGTCCAGCCCAGCCACTGCGACATCATGATGTACAGCGGGATGATGCCCAGCTGGGCCGGCACCATCATCGTCACGAGCAGGAACCCGAGCAGGGCGTTGCGGCCGCGGAACTTGAGCTTCGCGAACGCGAACCCGGCCAGCGTGCTGGTGAGCACGACGCAGACCGTGACCACGGTCGCGACGATGATCGAGTTGAGCAGGGCGAGGCTGAAGTTCGCCTGGGTGTACGCCCGCTGCAGGTTCTCCCACAGGTGGCTGCCGGGCAGCAGCCGGGGCGGCCAGCTCCCCGCCACGGAGTTGTCGTTGGATGCCGCGACCACCGACCAGTACAGGGGGAACGCCGACACCGCGGCGATGAGCCCGAGCAGCAGGTAGGTCCTCTTTCCAGCGCGGCGCTGGGCCGGCGCCGCAGTCCGCCCGCGGACCCGGCGGCCGCCGGTCATGGCACGGGAAACCGGGATCAGGGTCGTCATGAGGAGCTCCGAATACGTCGGGACAGCAGGTAGTTCACGCCGACCGCCAGCACGATGATCATGAACATGGCCCAGGAGACCGTGGCGGCGTAGGAGTACTTGCCGTGGGTCCAGAACTGCTCGTACACGTACATGGCGAGGGTCTGGAACTGGCGGGAGTCGCCGCCGGTCGGGCTCATGCCCGGGTTGAACATCAGTGGTTCGGTGAACAGCTGGATCGTGCCGATGGTCGACATGATCACGCTGAAGATGATGGTCGGGCGCAGCGCCGGGACGGTGATGGTCCGGAACTTCCGGAACTGGCCGGCGCCGTCGAGGTCGGCCGCCTCGTAGAGGTCGTCCGACACGGCCTGCAACGCGGCGAGGTAGATCAGGGCGTTGTAGCCGGTCCAGCGCCAGGTCAGGATGACTGCCAGAGCCACCCACGACTGCCAGGTGCCCGCCTGCCAGTCGACCTTGCCCAGGCCGACCAGGCTGAGCACCCAGTTGATCAGGCCGACGTCCCGCCCGAACAGCTGGGCGAAGATCACGCCGACGGCGGCCACCGAGGTGATGTTGGGCAGCAGCACGCCCATCCGCAGCAGGGTGCGGCCTCGCATCTTGCGTTGCAGCAGGTGGGCGATCCACATCGCGAGCAGCAGCTGCGGCACGGTGCCCAGCAGGCCGATCACGGCGGTGTTGCGCAGCGCGTTCCAGAAGAAGTCGTCGTGGATGAGCCGCACGAAGTTGCCCAACCCGACGAACGTGTCGTCACTGCCGGGGATGTCCCGGTTCCACTGCGTAACGGCCATCCAGCCCGTGTAGAGCAGCGGGAACAGCCCGAACGCCGCGAACACCACGAAGAACGGTGCGATATAGAGGTACGGGGTGCCGCTCACGTCGAACTTGCGGCGCAGGCTCGGCCACCGCTCGACCTTCTCCGGCGGCGCGGCCTCCGGTCGCTCGGGCAGCACCGGTGGGGGTGCGATCACTGCCATCAGGCTCGTCGTTCCTTTCTACGGCTCGGTGGCATTCGCGACGTCCTTGAGGACCTGGCGCCACGACTGTTCGGGTCGCTGCTTGCCCTTGTCGACCCGGTTGATCCCGAGGCCGATCAGCGGGCCGATGTCGCCGTCCTTCGGGCCCTGGTACTGCGGCCGCAGGGTGCTCGCCGATTCGGTGAAGATCCGGCCGGTGGGCGCGTCGTTGAAGAACGCGTTGGTGTTGCCGAGCACGGCCGGGTCGTCGTAGAGCGCGGCCTGGCTGGGCAGGTGACCCTGGGTGCGGAAGATCCAGCTCGCCTGCTCGGGTGCCGTCAGGAACCTGGCGAGCTCGGCCGCCTCTTTCCGGTGCTTGCTCTGCTTCGGCACGGTCAGGAACGAGCCACCCCAGTTGCCGCTGCCGCCGGGGATCTTGGCGATGTCCCACTTGCCGCTGGTCTGCGGCGCGTTCTGCTTGATGGTGTCGGTCATCCACGCCGGGCAGGCCACGGTGGCGAACGATCCCCGCTGGAACCCGGCGTTCCACTGCTGACTGAACGTCGCCAGCTTCGCCGACTGGCCCGCCTGCACGGCCTCGACCGCGAGGTCGAACGCCTTCTTGACGGCCGGATTGTCCGACACCACCACCTCGTTGTCGGCGTTGGTGTAGCCGACCGGAGCCTGGTTGATGATGGCGTTGAAGACGTTGGAACCGGAGTCGAACCAGGCGACGCCGTCGGGCGCGTTCGCCTTGAACCGCTTGCCGGTCGCGATGTACGACTGCCAGTCCGGCCACAGCGCGGCCACCTCGTCGCGGTCGGTCGGCAGACCGGCCTGCGCGAACAGGTCGCGGCGGTAGCACATCGCCAGGCCGCCGACGTCCGCTCCCAGCCCCATCAGGCTGCCGTCGGGGCCGGTCGCCTGCTGCGACTTCCACGCCAGCCACTGGCCCGGGTCGGCGCCGTAGTCCCGGAAGTCGACGAACTTGTCGGACATGACCTTGAACTGCGAGATGTAGCCGCCGTCGATGGCCTCGACGTCGCCGGTTCCCGATCCGCCCAGCAGGTGCGCCTGCAGGTTCTTGTGGTGGTCGTCGTACGAGACGATGTGCTCGACGATCTTGACCCCGGGATGGCTCTGCTCGTACTTGGTGTACAGGTCGCGGTAGCCCATGTCGCCGAAGATCTCGACCACGAGCTCCGTCTGGCCCGGCTTGACCGAACCGCACGCGCCGACCGAGGCGACGAGCGCCAAGCAGCCCAGCATCAGCGCGGTCAACGCTGCGGGCCTGCGGGTACGCATCGGATCTCCTTCAGGTGTTCGGACTGCTGGCAGGATCGGACGCGAGGAACGCAGGCGGTAGCGCCGCACGACGAGTGCGTCATCGAATCCGGAATCGGCCGAGGGGCCGTCGCCGGCCCGGTCGACCCGGGCACGGGCGCGAGGCCGCGGCGGAGGCGCTAGCAGGACGACGGCTTCGTGCAATGCGGTCACTGCGCAGTGCACCCGGCCTTCGCGGCGGCGGTCGATGCCGGCCGCAGCGAACTGCACGGGAGCGGCACCAACTGCCGGAAACCATAGCCCGCTCGCTTTACCACTGTAAAGACCGAATTAAGGAAAACTTTAGGTTTGTCCGCTTCGCAACTATTGCGCATTCAAGCGCAGGCGCCGGCACGGACCTGCTCGAATACTTCCCCGGCAGTTGCGCTCCACCCCTGCGGACACCCACACGCCTCACGACGAGTGGCCGACCAGCACGGACCGGTGCAGCCAGCCACAGGTACGCCGACGCTTTCATCGAGTCGGGCCAGGTCGCAGAGCGCGACGCGGGCACCGTGGCCGCCGTCGCCGCCGGTGTCCTCGCGCTCGGGGCCAACCACGTCGCCGCGGTCGGTGACCACCTCGCCGCGTACGGATCCGGTCGCCCACTGACGGAACCGGCCGAGTCGGCGAAGCAACTCCGCCGACTTGACGGACTAAGGAACGGTGTAGCCGTCCGCTGGCGCCGGGTCGTCCGCGGGCCGTGGATCGGCCGCCGTCCAGGACTGCCAACCCTGGTGCAGGGGGCGGCCGGCCGGTCGCAGGAACCGCTCGCTGCGCGGGTCGGCCAGCCCGGCGAACCCGCCGAGGGTCGCCGCGATGCCGGCCACGACGGTCACGAGCATCAGCGTGCCGATCAGCTCGAGGTCGCTGTCCAGGAAGTCCATGCGCAGGCCGTTGGCGGTGATGTGGGTGGCCCAGTACAGGGACAACACCTGCAGGAGCAGCAGCGGCACCCCGGCGATCCGGGCGGTGTCCGCCCCGTCCGGCCGGCCGCGCCCGGCGACCCACGCCGCGAAGCACGCGCTGGCGGCCGTGACTGCGATCGCGGCGGTGCCGGCCAGGGAGATGAGACCGAAAGCGCTGGTGAGGTCCGCCAGGTCGCCGTCCACGAGGTCGTCGCCGACGATGAAGACATGCCCGGCAAGACTGAGCCCGCCGCCCACCGCGAACCGTGACACGGCCGCCCGCAACGGTGCCGGCGGTCCGGTCCAGCCCGCCTGCCCGATGCCCGCCCGCTCGGCGCCGGTCGCCGCGAACGCCCGGCGGGCGGCCGGGCCGCCGAGGCTGACCGCCGCCCCGGCCAGCGCGATCATGGCCACCAGCACGCCGAGCACATCGGCCCACGTGGGTGGGTTGATCAGCGCGTCGACATCCCACCTGTCCAGCAGACGCACGCAATCGGCGTACTGCACCAGGGTCACGACGGACCCGACGCCGCACAGCCACACCAGCGCGGCGCGCCCGGCGTCCCGCCCCGCCAGCACCAGCCCCGCGCCCACGAGCAGTCCCGCCACCAGCAGGGTCGCCGGCAGCATGGCCCCGAGCGTGTCGGCGGTGAGGATGTCCTCGAGCACGTCGGGGGGAAGGGAGCGGCCGAGGTCCTGGACCACCTGGACGTGGGCGTCCCGGACGCCGATGTAGGTGCCGTAAAGCAGGACCGCCAGGCCGAGGACGGCGAGCCCCACCGCGGTCAGCCCGAGGGCGACCGGGGTGCGCGATGTCGGGGACACCCGCGCACCGTACAACCCGCGAGGGTGCGGCCGCCGCCTGCGGTGATCAGCACCGTGCGGACCGTCAGACGGTGGCGGGCGTTTCTGGGGTTGCCCCGACCACACGGGTCTCGCGCATCATCAGCAGGCCGTTTGACCACCATCGGTGTCGCGGTCAGGCGAGCGCGGTGACCAGCAGGGTGAAGGCGGCGATGATGACGGCGACGCGGACGTAGTGGTAGCGGTTCCACTGCTGCAGCTGCTGCTTCCAGTCGGCGGGCCGGTTCTCGGGGGTCCAGGTCTTGTTCCGGTTGTTGATCGGGACGAGCAGCAGGATGGACATGACCACGCTGACGATCAGCAGGCCGGCGGCGGTGACGACGAGTCCGGCGCCGTGGTCCTGCCACCGGGCCACGGCCCAGACGGCACTGAGCAGGACCGAGCCGATGTACCAGAACGGCATCAGGGCGCCGAGCATCCGGCCGCCGTGGGCGTGACCGAGCTGGCCGGCGTCCCCGGGAAGCGCGTCCAGAATCCGGCCCATGATGAAGGCGACGGCGAACTCCACCCCCACCATCAGTCCGACGATGACGACGGTGACGACCGTAAGTGCGTTGAGCATGACTGACCCTCCGAAATCTAGCACTGCTAGCTGATGGAGCAACGCTAGCAGTGCCACTGCTCGATTGTCTAGCAGTGCTAGGATCAGGTCATGTCGACGCAGGAACGCAAACAGCGCGAGCAGGCGGTCCGCGAGCGCCTCATCGTGGCGACCGCCCGCGAACTCGCCGAGCAGCAGGGCTGGGACGCGGTCACCACCCGCCGGCTCGCCGAGCGCATCGAATACAGCCAGCCCGTGCTGTACAGCCACTTCCGCGGCAAACGGGAGATCATCGGCGCCGTCGCCCTGCAAGGCGCCACCGAGATGGCCGCGGCGATGCGGGCCGCGACCTCCGCCGAGAACGACCCGCGCGCCCGGGTCACCGCCTTGGCCCGCGCCTACCTCGACTTCGCCGCGCACCATCCCGCGGTCTACGACGCCCTGTTCCAGCTCGACGGCGGCCTGACCTACGCGCAGGAGGACACCCCCGAACCCCTGAAGGACGCCTTCGCCGCGCTGATGGAGAGCCTGAGCGAGGTCGCCGGGGACGGCGTCGACCCGGGGCTGTTCACCGAGGTGTTCTGGGCTTCCCTGCACGGCCTGGCGACCCTGACCCGGGCGGGCCGCCTGTTACCCGAGTACGCCGAGCTGAGGGTGCAACTGCTGGTGGACCGGCTCGCCGTGATCTGACACACCATCGGCGGCCGGCGCGACGAGGACGAGGCGCTCGTCGGCCTTGTTCAGTCGATCGTGAGCTGGGTAGGGGTGCCGCGCCGCCAGACCGTACGCAGGTTCAGCGTGTCACCGATCCGGGTGGTGGGGTCGCCGTCGACGAGGAGCAGGTCCGCGCGCAGGCCGGCGGCGATGCGCCCGCGGTCGTCGAGTCCGAAGCGGCGGGCGGGTGTGGATGTCGCGGCGCGTAGCGCCTCGAGCGGGGTGAGGCCGGCCCGGACCAGGTGCTGCAGCTCGTGGTGGACGCTCGCACCGTGTGCCACTCCGGCCGTGAAGGGCAGCGGGAACGGGACGGCGTCGGTTCCGACAAGGATGTCGACGCCGGCGTCGTGCAGTGCCTTGACCGAGTGCAACACGTCCTCCAGCCTGCCCTGCGGATACCGGTTGTAGCTGCCGCGGAGGAGGTCCGTCCAGGTCTCGCCGAGGCGGGCGGCGACGCGGGGATCGTCGGCCAGCGCTGATGCGGTGATGCCCATCATGGACGCGTCCAGTACGACGCACGGGACGACGAACACGCCGGCAGTGGCGATCCGTTCGACGACGTCGTCGGTGTGTGGCTGGTCCATGAACAGGTGGGCGAGACCGTGGATGCCGGCGTCGACCGCCATCCGGGTCGCGTCGACCGTGAGCGCGTGCGCGAGGGTGAGCATGCCGTGCCGGCGCGCCTCGGCCACGCCGGCGTTGAGGGTGGCCTGGTCGAGCATCGGCAGTCCGGGGTGGCCTTCCACGGAACCGTCGTCGACCATGAACTTGATGTAGTCCGAGCCGGCCGCGATCAGCTGAGGAATGAAGCCGGCCGCTTCCTCCGGTGTGGTGGCGAACGGCATCAACGGCGCCGGCCCGTCGTGTCCACCGTGCTGGTCATCGCCGCCGGGTCCAGGGCCGAAGTCGAAGTCGTCCGGGAGCAGTTCGCTGGGGTGACCGCCGGGCGGGGTGATGCCGAAGCCCGCGGAGCGCACGTCCGCGAGGGTGTCGTCGCCGACGATGTGCGACCGGTGGGGCCGCGTGTTCATGCCCTGCATCTCGAGCTCGGTCGTGACGCCGAACCGCAGCGCCAGGGCGAGCGCTTCATCGGAGCTGTGGGTGTGCGCGTCGATCAGGCCCGGCAGCAGCGTCGCCCCGGACGCGTCGACGATCTCTGCCGCGGCCGGCGGTTCCCCGCCCACCGCGGCGATCCGGGTGCCGTCGATGACGACCGTTGCCGATCCGAGCACCTTCTCACCGTCGAACACCCGCGCGTTCGTGATGGCGGTAACCATGCCGTACCTCGTCTCCTGGACTGTTCGAGCAGCTGGCTCACAACGTGCCGAGCCGAAGAACCTCACCCGCAACCTGGTCCTCAACTGGCCGAAAGCCGAGCGGCTGGAGTTCGCCCGCCTCCTCACAAAGTACGCCGAAGCGACGTCCCGCCTCCCCGAACCGCCCGGCTGAGCCCGGGCCCGCGCCTGCTGGATCCGCCGTGCTCGACGACCTCAGCGAGGCGGCGCCTCTGCTGGGAGGGGGAACGCGGTGCGCGGCTGCTGGCCTGCCCACCACAGCCCGATCGCAAGCGCCGCTGCCGCCTCCAGGTAGGCCGCTCGTGCCAGCCCGCCGCACGGCGCTGGCGTGCAGCCGATCGAGCTGATCAGGGTCTCCGTCGCTGCGGCTGCCTCGGCGTGGTCCGCGCAGTAGGGCACGGCCAGTGGTACGCCCTCGAAGGTCGGCGGACGCAGCGTCCAGATGCTGACGTGGCAGAGGTTGAACACCTTGACCACGTGCGCGTCGGGCGCGGCGCCCGCGAGTTGCCGCGCCACAGACGTGCCACCGGTGTCGAGCATCAGCCCGTCGCCGGTCGGCACGAGGGAGTTGGTGCAGTCCATGACCGTCCGACCGGCGAGGCTCCCGGCAAGGCTGCCCACCAGTTGCGGCGCCTCTGCCGCCGGAACCGCGACGAGGACGGCATCGCCGTGGCCCGCCGCGTCCACGAGGCTGCCATGCCCGGCGGCGCCGATGCGTCTGGCGGTCTGCTCCGCCCGCCCCTGACTCCGGCCACCGATCACCACGTCGTGTCCGGCCACAGTCCATGCGCCGCCGAGTGCCGCCGCCATACCGCCCGTGCCGAGTATGCCGATCTTCATCCATCTGCTCCGTTTCCCGCTCCGCGGCTGCGCGGTTCAGGCAGCCGTGCAGGACGATAGGCAGGCCGATGCACACCGTATGGTGTGCAATACATCGGGCAGGATGGGCTCATGGGTGATCCCGCTGACCAGCTCGACGACTACACCTCCGACTGCCGGGCCCGGGTGGCATTCGAGGTGCTCGCCAACCGCTGGGACAGCGTCGTGGTCTTCACCATCGCCGCGTACGGTCCGATGCGTCCGGCGGCACTCCTCACCCGGATCGGCGGGATCAGCCCCAAGGTACTCAACGACGCGTTGCGCCGGCTGGAGTACAACGGCCTGATGGAGCGCCGGCCGTACCCGGAAGTGCCACCCCGTGTGGACTACGCGCTCACCGAAGCGGGCAACGCGCTGCTGGAGCCGATGCAGGCAATGGGTGCCTGGGCCACGCGGTACGCCGATGCGGTCCTTGACGCTCAGGAGCGGTTCGAGGTACGGGAGGCGTCCACCCGACCCGGAGCCGCTCGGCGTCGCCGCATCTCACTCCCCGGCAGCGCCGAGTAGCAGCGCATCGGGCTATGGAACAAGGAGCGCTGGGATCGCGTCGTTCTGCAGCGCGGCGGCGTCGAGCACGACGTCGTATGCCGCCCCCGGAAGCTCGGTGACGAACCGCTCGGCGCCCGGTCGCGGCGGCGAACCCGTCGACCTGGGAGCCGGCCTCGATGACCATCCCGGTGAGGTCCGAGCCCAGTCCGGTGCCGCCAGGCAGGCCGAACACGGCCCGGCCGCGCTCGGTCGCCAGAACACGTCGATCGGGTTGACGGCCGCCGCGCTGATGCGGATGCGCAGGTCCGCGGGGCCGAGCGGGGCGAGCTCGACGTCGGTGAGCACCGGCGTACCGGCTCCGGCACTGGTGATGAGTGCACGCACTGGTTCCTCCTGGAGAGTCAACTCAAGGAGTGGGCAGAGCTGCACATGCCCGAGGTCGACGTGGCCCGGGCCGCGTACGACGCAGACCACCCGGCGACTCGGACGCCCGCTCCATAGCCGCGGGTCTCAAGGGCGGCAACGGGAGCCGGCGCACGCATCGCGGCCGCTCGGGCGTCGCACCTCACGGTGAACGAGGGGTGGCGAGGCGCAGGGCCGCCGCGGCCACCGACTGGCCGAGCTCGTCCGGCGGGGGCAGGACCGGCAGGTCGCGGCGCATGCCGATGACGCTCTCCACCATGCCGAAGACCAGGTCGCCGGTCACGTCCGCCGTGGAGGTGCCCGCGACGGCGGCGACCAGGCGGCGGTACGCGGACCTGAGCTGCTCGCGTTCGGCGCGGAAGCGGGTGAACGGTTCGGTCGCGATCTCCGGCAGGGCGTACAGGATGCCGACGTTCCATCGCGCGCCGAGCAGGATCCCGACGTCGTACCGGACGAGCGCCTGCAGGGCTTCGGCGGGGCTCAGCGCCTGCTGGGCGAGTTCCTCGGCGTAGGTGAGCGACGGGCGGACGGTGGATTCGAGCAGCTCGGCGAGGATCTGTTCCTTGGTGCTGAAGTGGTAGTACAGCGACGCCTGCCGCACCCCGACCATCTCGGCGATCATGCGGGTCGAGGTGGCGGCGTACCCGCGTTCGGAGAAGAGCTCGGCCGCGGCGTCGAGGATCTCCTCACGGGCGGTGCCGGCCGGCAGGCGCCGGGCTCCGGAGCGGGGACGGCCGACGGAAGGTGCGGAGCTCACGCTCGCATCGTCGCACGCAATCCGGGTCCGGGGCGATGTGAGCGGGACGTAACCGCAACGAGACGTCCGGCAATCGAACGTTTACGACGGAGAAACGCCTGTCGATCTCACGTCGCGAAATCTGTCACTCGACAGGTATTCGGGCGGCGGGACCCCCTGACCCGCTGCCGCCTGCGTCGAGGAGGCGGTCTTGTCCACTACCCCCACCCTGGCGACACCGCCGGCGAGCGACCGAGCCGACGCCGCGGATCTCCGTGGCTTCGGCTACCGGCCCGAGCTGCGCCGCAGCATCGGCAGCTACGCGTCGTTCGCCGCCGGGTTCTCGTTCGTCTCGATCCTCACGACGGTCTTCCAGCTCTTCGCCTTCGGGTTCTCCTTCGGCGGCCCCGCGTTCTTCTGGACCTGGCCGCTGGTCTTCGCCGGCCAGTTCATGGTGGCGCTCAACTTCGCCGAGCTCGCCGCCCGCTACCCGCTCTCCGGCTGCATCTACCAGTGGTCGCGGCGGCTGTCGAACGCCACGGTCGGCTGGTTCGCCGGATGGGTCATGATCGTCGCGCAGATCGTGACGGTCGCCGCGGCCGCGATCGCCCTGCAGGTCGTGCTCCCCCAGATCTGGTCCGGGTTCCAGCTCGTCGGCGGCGATCCCGCGCTCAGCTCGACCAGCGGCGCCACCAACGCCGTCGTCCTCGGCTCGATCCTGATCGCGTTGACCACGCTGGTGAACGTCATCGGCGTGCGGCTCATGGCGATCGTCAACAGCGCCGGCGTGACCCTGGAGATCATCGGTGTGGCGGCCGTCGTGATCCTGCTGCTGTTCAACATCGAGCGCGGGCCGGGCGTGGTCTTCGACACCGGCGGGATGGGCAGCGGCCTGTCCTACGTCGGGCCGTTCCTAGTGTCGGCGCTGATGGCGGCGTACGTCGTGGTCGGCTTCGACAGTGCCGGCGAGCTCAGCGAGGAGACCCGCGACCCGCGGCACATCGCGCCACGCACGATCCTGCGGGCGCTCGCCGCCTCCGGCATCGGCGGTGGCCTGATGCTGCTGGTCGCGCTGATGTCCGCGCCGAGCCTGACCGACGGCCGGCTGGCCACCGAGGGTCTGCCGTACGTGCTGACGAGCCGCCTCGGTGAGACCGGCGGACGGATCCTGCTGATCGACGTGGCGATCGCGGTCGCGGTCTGCACCCTGGCGATCCAGACCGCCGGCAGCCGGATGATCTTCTCGATGGCGCGTGACGGCGTCCTGCCGTTCTCCGGCGCGCTCAGCAAGGTCAACCCGCGCACCGGGACCCCGGCGTGGCCGGCGATCGTCGTCGGTGTCGGCGCGGCCTCGGTCCTGCTGGTCAACATCGGCCAGGCCGCGCTGTTCACCGCCCTGACCAGCGTCTGCATCGTCATGCTGTACATCGCCTACGCCCTGGTGACGATCCCGCTGCTGATCCGGCGCAGCAAGGGCTGGCCGGCCAACGAGGAGGCCGCCGCCACGGAGCGCGGCGGCAAGCTGTTCTCCCTCGGGAAGTTCGGCATCGTCGTCAACGCCCTCGCCGTCGTGTACGGCATCGGCATGATCCTGAACCTCGGCTGGCCCCGGCAGGAGGTGTACGACCCAGCCGGCGAGCACTGGTACCTGCACTACTTCTCGCTGCTGTTCGTCGGCGCCGCCCTGCTCGCCGGGGTCGCGGCGTTCCTGCGCCACCGCACCCGGGTCGCCGCCCTGCGCCCGGCGCCGGTGTTCACCGCGCCCGTCGTCGCGGGAGAGACGGCATGAGCACCGCAACTACGGCCGGGGCGCGGGCGCACGCCCGCGCCCAGGGCGGCACCGTCGTGGAGTGCATGCCGACCGTCCCGGCCGGTGAGGGCCGCAGCTGGGCCGAGACGGTCCCGGGCGGCGGCTACGCCGGCAGGCGGCTCTCCCGCGGCACCACGCTGCAGCTGACCGACCTGTACGGCGACGCCTGCGTGTCGGTGCTGCTGTTCAACGCCGACGAACCGTGGGAGCGCCTCAACGTCGCCGACACGGTCAAGGTCCTGTGGCAGGCGTACGTCGGCGAAGGCCACCTGCTGCTGTCGGACCAGGGGCGGGTCCTGGCCTCGGTGACGGCCGGCGCCCCGGACCGTTCGGACACCTTCTGCGGCACCTCGACGCTCGCGAGCAACACCCACCGCTACGGCGGCGGCGCGCCGCACACCGCGACACCGGCCGGCCGGGAGCTGTTCGTCCTGGCCGCCGCCAAGCACGGCCTGACCCGCCGGGACCTGCCGCCGAGCATCTCGTTCTTCCAGGGGGTCCGCGTCGGCGACGACGGGACGTTCACCTGGCTCGGGTCGGCCGGGCCCGGGGCGACGGTCGAGCTGCGGGCGGAGCTGCCGCTGATCGTGCTGCTGGCCAACGTGCCGCACCCGCTCGACCCGCGGGAGGCGTACACCTGCACACCCGTCCGCGTGCAGGCCCGGCCCGGCGCACCCACCGCGCCCGCGGACGCGCTGTGGTCGCGGTCGCCGGAGGGCGAGCGCGCGCTGCTCAACACCGCGGACTACCTGACCGCCCGGGGGATCGGATGACCACCACCGCAGCACCGGCGCTGGCCGCCGGCCGGATCGTGCTGGACGAGACCGTCGCGGCCCGCGCGCCCTGGTCGGCGGTCGTGCGCCGCGGCCAGGTCCTGACCATCGTGGACCTGCACGGCAACCAGGCCGTCGACTGCCTGCTCTACAACGCCGGCGACACGGCCGAACGCTATTCGGCGCCGGACACGATCGCCGCGCAGGGCGGCATCTTCCTGACCACCGGGAGCGTGCTGCGCTCCAACGAGGGCCGGGCGCTGATGACCGTCGTCGGCGACGAGGTCGGCCGGCACGACACCGTCGGCGGCGCCTGCAGCCGGGAGTCGAACACCCTGCGCTACGGGCAGCACACCAAGCACCAGCACGCCTGCGTGGAGAACTTCCTCATCGAGGGCGGCCGGTGGGGGCTCGGCAAGCGGGACCTGGTCAGCAACATCAACTGGTACATGAACGTGCCGGTCGACCCGGACGGCAGTCTCGGCATCGTCGACGGCATCTCGGCACCCGGCCTGCGGGTCGCGGTGCGCGCCGAGATGGACGTGCTGGTGCTGGTGTCGAACTGCCCGCAGATCAACAACCCGTGCAACGGCTTCGACCCGACGCCGGTCCGCATGATCGTCACCGAGGAGTAGCCGCGTGTTCGACACGCTTCTGGTCGCCAACCGCGGCGAGATCGCCTGCCGCATCATCCGCACCGCCGCCCGGCTCGGCCTCAAGACGGTCGCGGTCTTCTCCGACCCCGACCGCGGCGCCCCGCACGTACGGCTGGCCGACCAGGCGGTGCGGCTCGGCCCGGCCCCGGCCCGGCAGAGCTACCTGCTGGTGGACCGCGTGCTCGACGCGGCGCTGTCCAGCGGCGCCGGTGCGGTGCACCCCGGCTACGGGTTCCTCTCCGAGGACGCGGGCTTCGCCACCGCCGTGGAAGCGGCCGGGCTCGCCTTCGTCGGGCCGACACCCGCCCAGCTCACCGCGTTCGGCGCCAAGCACACCGCGCGCGAGCTGGCCCGCGCGGCCGGCGTACCGATGATCGAGGGCACCGGCCTGCTGAGCGGTCTCGACGAGGCCCTCGCCGCCGCAGACCGGATCGGCTACCCGGTGATGGTCAAGGCGACCGGCGGCGGTGGCGGCATCGGCATGCAGGCGTGCCACACGCCGGCCGAGCTCACCGCCGCCTACGACCGGGTGGAACGCCTCGCCCTGGCCAGCTTCGGCAGCGGCGGCGTCTTCCTGGAACGCTTCGTGCAGCGCGCCCGCCACGTCGAGGTGCAGGTCTTCGGCGACGGCCGCGGCCGCGTCGTCGCGCTCGGCGACCGCGACTGCAGCCTGCAACGCCGCAACCAGAAGGTGATCGAGGAGGCGCCCGCGCCCGGCCTGTCCGGTGCGGTCCGCGAGCGGCTGCACACCTCGGCGGCGGCGCTGTGCGCGTCGGTGAGCTACCGGTCGGCGGGCACCGTCGAGTTCGTCTACGACGCCGAACGGGAGCAGGCGTCCTTCCTCGAGGTCAACGCGCGCCTGCAGGTCGAGCACCCGGTCACCGAGGAGGTCCTCGGCGTCGACCTGGTGGAGTGGATGCTGCGCCTGGCCCAGGGCGACGACGACGTCCTGGACACCCCGCGCCGGGGCGGTGCCGGCGCCGCCGTCGAGGCCCGCGTCTACGCCGAGGACCCCACCCGGGAGCACCAGCCCAGCGCCGGCCTCGTCACCGACGTCGCGTTCCCGGCGGGCGTACGGGTCGACGGCTGGGTCGAGGCCGGCACCGAGGTCAGCACGGCGTACGACCCGATGCTCGCCAAGGTCATCGTGACCGGGGCGACCCGCGACGAGGCGTTCGCCAACCTCCGCGACGCCCTGGCCGCCACCCGCGTCGACGGCATCGAGACGAACCTCGGCCTGCTGCGGGCAGCGGCCGGCAACGGCGACGTGCTCGCCGCCCGGCACTCGACGGCGACCCTCGCCGGCGTGCACGACGCGGAGCCGCGCATCGTCGTGGAGCGGGCCGGCACGCTGACGGCCGTGCAGGACTGGCCCGGCCGCACCGGGCTGTGGGAGGTCGGCGTGCCGCCGTCGGGGCCGATGGACGACCTGTCGTTCCGGCTCGGCAACACGGCGCTCGGCAACCCCGAGGGCGCACCTGGGCTGGAGTGCACCGTCGACGGGCCGGCGCTGCGGTTCACCGCCGACACCACGATCTGCGTCACCGGCGCCGCGATGCCGGTCAGCCTCGACGGCGTCCCGGTGCCCCAGTGGGAGCCGGTACGGGTGCCCGCCGGCTCGGTCCTCGACGTGGGCCGGGCGACCGAGGGCGGGCTGCGGGCCTACGTGCTGTTCGCCGGCGGGCTCGCCGTCCCGCAGTACCTCGGCAGCGCGGCGACGTTCACGCTCGGGCAGTTCGGCGGGCACGGCGGCCGGACCCTGCGCCTGGGCGACGTCCTGCGCACCGCACCGCCGGCCGCCGCGACCGCGACCGCCGTCGCCGTCCCGGCGGCGCAGCGACCGGTGATCGGCCGTGACTGGCAGATCAAGGTGACCGAAGGGCCGCACGCGGCGCCCGAGTTCTTCACCCGCGAGGACATCGACGCGTTCTACGCCGCGCGGTGGCAGGTGCACTTCAACTCCGCGCGCACCGGCGTCCGGCTGGTCGGCCCGAAGCCGCGGTGGGCGCGCACCGACGGCGGCGAGGCGGGCCTGCACCCGTCGAACATCCACGACACCCCGTACTCGGTCGGCGCCGTCGACTTCACCGGCGACGTGCCGATCCTGCTCGGCCCGGACGGTCCCAGCCTCGGCGGGTTCGTCTGCCCGGCCACCGTCGTCACCGCCGAGCGGTGGAAGCTCGGCCAGCTCGCCCCCGGCGACACCGTGCGGTTCGTGCCCGTGTCCGACCTCGACTTCACGCCGCTGGTGCAACCGGTCGACGACGGCATCCTGGCCCGCGACGACGACGTCACCTACCGGCGGTCCGGCGACGACAACCTGCTCATCGAGTACGGCCCGATGACCCTCGACCTCGGCCTGCGGCTGCGCGCCCACGCCCTGATGGACCGGCTGCGCGCCGAGGGCCTCGACGGCGTCGTCGACCTCACCCCCGGCATCCGCTCGCTGCAGGTCCACGCCGACCCCGCCCGCCTGCCGGTGCGCAAGCTCCTCGGCCTGGTCCGCGCGCTGCAGGCCGACCTGCCCGCCACCCGCGACCTGGCCGTGCCCAGCCGGACCGTGCACCTGCCGCTGTCCTGGGACGACCCGGCCACCCGCGAGGCCATCGCCCGCTACATCAACGGTGTCCGCGACGACGCCCCGTGGTGCCCGTGGAACATCGAGTTCATCCGCCGGGTCAACGGCCTGGCGTCCGTCGACGACGTCCACCGCACCGTCTACGACGCCAGCTACCTCGTCCTCGGCCTCGGCGACGTCTACCTCGGCGCACCGGTCGCGACCCCGCTCGACCCGCGGCACCGGCTCGTCACCACGAAGTACAACCCGGCCCGGACCTGGACCCCGGAGAACGCCGTCGGCATCGGCGGCGCCTACCTGTGCATCTACGGCATGGAAGGCCCCGGCGGCTACCAGTTCGTCGGCCGTACCGTGCAGGTCTGGTCCCGCTGGCGGCGGGAGGCCGGCGACCCGTGGCTGCTGCGCCACTTCGACCGCATCCAGTGGTACCCGGTCGGCGCCGAGGAACTGCTCGACCTGCGCGCCGACGTCGCCGCCGGGCGGCACCGGCTGCGCATCGACGACGGCACGTTCCGCCTCGCCGACCACGAGGCCTTCCTGGCCGACAACGCCGCCTCGATCGCCGCCTTCCGGGCGACGCAGGCCGCCGCGTTCAGCGCCGAACGCGACGCCTGGGCGGCGGCGGGCGAGTTCGACCCCCGCCCGGAACCGCCCGCGCCGCCCGCCGCCGGTGCGGTGTCCGTGCCGGACGGCGGCACACTGGTGGAGGCGCCGTTCGTCGCCAGCGTGTGGCGCGTCGACGTGCGCCCCGGCGACCGGGTCACGGCCGGGCAGCCGCTGCTCGCCCTGGAAGCGATGAAACTGGAGAGCGTCGTCACCGCGCCGCGGGACGGCACCGTCACCGACATCCTCGTCACCCCCGGAGCCCAGGTCGCTCCGGGCAGCCCACTGGTGGTGCTCGCATGAAACCGACCGACCGCGTCCGCGCCGCCTACTCGCGCCTCGCCCTCGGCGAACGCCCCGAAGCATGGATCACCCTGCGACCCGAACGCGACGTGCTCGCCGACGCCGCCGCCGTCGAGGCCCGGCTCGCCGCCGGCGAGCACCTGCCGCTGGCCGGGCGCCTCGTCGCGGTCAAGGACAACGTCGACGTCGCGGGCCTGCCCACCACGGCGGGCTGCCCCGCCTACGCCTACCGGCCCGGACGCAGCGCCCCCGCCGTGCAGCGCCTCGTCGACGCCGGCGCGCTGATCCTCGGCAAGACCAACCTCGACCAGTTCGCCACCGGCCTGGTCGGCACGCGCAGCCCGTACGGCGCGGTCCGCGACGTCCGCGACCCCGACCGCGTCGCCGGCGGGTCCAGCTCCGGCTCCGCCGTGGCCGTCGCGCTCGGCATCGCCGACCTGGCCGTCGGCACCGACACCGCCGGCTCCGGCCGCGTGCCCGCCGCGTTCCAGGGCATCGTCGGCGTCAAGCCGACACCGGGACTCGTCCCCACCGACGGGGTGGTGCCGGCCTGCCGCAGCTTCGACTGCGTCACCATCTTCGCCCGTACCGTCGCCGAAGGAACACACGCCATCGCCCTCATGAGCGACCCGGTCCTCCCCGCGGACGCACCGCTCGCGGCGCCGCCGCACCCGATCGTCGCCGTGCCCGACCGCGACGACCTGACCGGCCTGTCACCGGCGTGGCTCGACGCGTTCGAACAGGCCACGAAGACCCTGGAGACCCACGGCGCCCGGCTGCGGCCGATCCGGCTCGCGCCGTTCCTCGCCGCGGCGAAACTGCTCTACAACGGGGCGTTCGTCGCCGAACGGTACGCCGCCGTCGGCGCCTTCATCGACGAGCACCCCGACGACATCGACCCGACCGTCCGGGCCATCATCGGCGCCGCCCGCGACATCCCCGCCCACCACCTCGTCGCCGACACCGAACGGCTCGCGCACCTGCGCCGCGAGGCCATGACCGCATGGGGCGACGCGGACGCCCTCCTGCTGCCGACCAGCCCGATCCACCCGACGATCGCCGAGGTCACCGCCGACCCGATCGGAGTCAACGCCACCGTCGGCACCTACACCAACTTCTGCAACCTGTTCGGCCTCAGCGCCGTCGCCGTGCCCGCCGGCGAGGCCGGCGGCACCAACTTCGGCGTCCAGGTCGTCGCCCGCGGCTTCGCCGACGCGGTCGCCGCCGACCTCGCCGCGCTGCTGGCCGGCGAGGCTCCGACGGGCGCGCACCAGCGGGGCCTGCCGATGATGGTGGTCGGCGCGCACCTGACCGGGCAGCCGCTCAACCACCAGCTCACCGAGGCGGGCGGTCGCCTGCTCCGCCAGGTCCGCACCGCACCGCAGTACCGGCTGCACTGCCTGACCACCGAGCCACCGAAACCGGGGCTGGTCCGCGTCACCGACGGCGGCGCCGCCGTCGAGGGCGAGCTGTGGGAGCTGCCACCGGCCGCGGTCGGCCCGTTCCTGGCCGCGCTGCCCTCCCCCATGGTGCTGGGCAAGGTACATCTCGACGACGGCTCGACCGTCACCGGTTTCCTGTGCGAAGCCGTCGCCGTCGCCGACGCCCCCGACATCACCGCCCACGGCGGCTGGCGCGCCTACCTGGCCTCCCCGCAGCAGCACCGATGAACGTGCCCGGCCTGTCCTTCTCACCACGAGCCGCCGCACCGTGAGCTGCCGCGGCGGCTCGTCACGTGAGCCGCCGCGGCCGTTCCCCGGTTCGGCCGCGAATCGGTCCTCGAGGCGCTCCAGGCCGCCCCAGAGGCGCACTGTTCAATCGGTGGCTGCGTTGTACCTGCGGCGGCTCAGCTACCCGGCGTTGCGGGTGCAGGTTGCCAGCGAGCGGATCGCCGAGGAGATGAGAGCCGATGACGAAGTCGTCCGCTTCAGTATTTCGTCAGCGCTGGCTGGCCTACCTGAGGCCGGCGGGGGCAGGGAGGTCAGCACGCTCCGACTGCCTGCCTGTCTGGGTCGCGGCACCGGAGCGAGACCCGTCTGTGCCGAGGAGGGCTGTCATGCACAAGCACGCCGCCTACATCACGGAGATCATCGGGACGTTCTTCCTGGTGTTCACGGTCGGCACCAGCGTGTTGACCGGGACGCCGCTCGCTCCGCTGGCCATCGGCGCGGTGCTCATGGTCATGGTCTACGCGGGTGGGCACGTCTCCGGTGGGCACTACAACCCGTCGGTGACCACCGGTGTCCTCGTCCGGCGCAAGCTGGCGCTGCCCGACGCGATCGCCTACTGGGCCGCGCAGGTCGTCGCGGCGGTGGTCGGTGCCGTCGTGACCCGGTGGGTGGTGAACCCGCGCAACGTCGCTTCACTGCAGCTGTCCGGCCGGGAGCTGTTCACGGCGCTGCTGGTCGAAGTGCTGTTCACCTTCGCGCTGGTGTACGTCATGCTCAACGTGGCCACGAGCAAGACGAACCCGAACAACTCCTTCTACGGCCTGGCGATCGGCTTCACCGTCGCCGCGGGCGCCATCGCCGTCGGCCGGATCTCCGGTGCCGCGTTCAACCCGGCGGTCACCGTCGGCGTCTGGCTGATGGGCCTGCTCACGTGGTACACGGCCGTGCTCTACATCGTCGCCCAGCTGCTCGCCGGCGCCGTGGCCGGCGCCGTGTTCCTCGCCCTCAACCCCGACGAGCTGCCGGCCAGGCCCGTGCCGGAGGAGGAGCTCACGACGGCCCCGGCGGCCGAGCACCGGGCCGAACCGTAGGCGCAGAGTCGCTACTGGGTCTCCGTCGCGGTGGTGAGCTTCTTCAGCAGGCGGTTGAGGGTGGCGAGCTCGCGCTCGGAGAGGGCGCCGAGGAGCTCCTCCTCGGCGCGGCCGCGGAGCATCATCGCGCGGCGCCAGATGGCGACGCCGGCGGTGGTGGCCTCGATGTCGACGCTGCGGCGGTCGGTGGGGCTGGGGGTCCGCTTGATGTAGCCGGCCTTCTCCAGGGTGTCGAGGCGGCCGGTCATGCCGGCCGGGGAGACGCCCAGGTCGTCGGCGAGCGCGCGCGGCGAGGCGTGGCCGGGGGTGTCTCGGACCATCAGGTGGTGCAGCGTCTCGTACTCGAACTGCTGCAGCCCCACCTCCGCCGCGGCGGTCTGGCTGGTGTCGCGGAAGTGGCGGGAGATCCGGGCCAGGCGCACGGTGGCGGCCTCGATCGCGTCGTCGAACGGGATGTCGATCCAGTGGTCGCGCCAGCGGGCGACGTGGCGGTCGGCGAAGTCCTGCCCCATCCCGGCATCCTAGCATTCATTCGCTGGCGAACAGTTCGTTGACAAATAATTCGCCAGCGAAATACCGTCGGGGACATGCTGGACGTCCTCGACAGGCAGGCGAAGAACCCGACGAGACCGTGGGAGTCGGTGCCGTTCCGGTGGCTGCTCACCGGGCGGACGCTGATCGGGCTCGGGTCGGCGATCACCCCCGTGGCGATGGCCCTGGCGGTGCTGCACCTCGGCGGGTCGGCCACCGAGCTGGGCCTGGTCGTGGCGGCGTACGCGCTGGTCGACGTGGTCACCACCCTGTTCGCCGGGGTCCTCGGCGACCGGTTCTCCCGCGCGCTGCTCATGCGGGTCGCCGCCACGCTCTCGTGCCTGTCGCAGGCCGTCGTCGCGGTGAGCCTGGCGACCGGCGCGGCGACCGTGCCGATGCTGGCCGTCATGAGCGCCCTCAACGGCGGCCTCGCCGCGGTCGCCGGCCCGAGCTCCCGCGCCGTCGTCCCGCAGACCGTGCCCGCCGCGGCGCTGCCGACCGCCGTGTCGGTGCTGCGCCTGTCGCAGAACACGGCGATGATCCTCGGCTTCAGCCTCGCCGGCCTGCTCGTCGGGCTGTTCGGGCCGGGCTGGGCGATCGCCGTGGACGCCGCGACGTTCGCCGCCGCCGCGGCCTGCTTCACCGCCATGCGGGTGACGGGGCAGGACAAGGCCCCAGCCCGTTCGATGCTCGACGACCTGGCCGGCGGCGCCCGTGAGGTGCTCCGGCACACGTGGCTGTGGATGCTGCTGGTCCAGGCGCTGATCTACCACCTGGTCTACGGCGGCGTGCAGGGCGTCCTCGGGCCGGTCCTGATGACCCACCGGTTCGGCGACACCGCCTGGGGCTGGGCCCTCGCCGCGCTGATGGCCGGCTTCATGGTCGGCGGGGTCGTCACCCTGCGGTACCGGCCGCGCCGCATGCTGCTCGCCGGCACCGCGTTCCTCGCGCTGACCGCCTGCTTCCCCCTCGCCATGGCGCTGCCGGTGCCGCTGCCGGTGGTGATGGCGGGCGCGTTCCTGCACGGGCTCGGCCTCGAGGTGTTCAGCGTGAACTGGGACCTGGCCATCCAGCAGCACGTCGCCCCCGACAAGCTCGCCAGGGTGTTCGCCTTCGACCAGGTCGGCTCGTTCGTGATGCGCCCGCTCGGCCTCGCCCTCACCGGGCCCGTAGCGGCCGCCGCCGGCGAACGCGCGTGGCTGCTGGTCGCGTCGGCCGTCATGACCGTCACCGTGCTCCTGTCGTTGGCGCCGTCGTCGGTACGACACCTGCGACGGCAAACGGAAAACTGAGAGCATCGGCGAACCAGACGCCGCCGCGGCGCAACAGAGTGGGTGATGGACGACGATGCGCTGATCGCCGCGATGGCCGGCGGCGACGACACCGCGCTGCGGGTGCTGTTCTCACGGCACGCGCCGTGGCTGGCCGCCCGGCTGCGCGCGGCGCTGCCGGCCGCCGACGTCGAGGACGTGCTGCAGGAGACGTTCCTCGGCGCGTGGCGCGGCGCCGGGAGCTACCGGCGGGAGGGCGCGGGCGGCTGGCTGTGGGGCATCGCCCGGCGGCAGGCCGCCCTGTGGCTGCGCAGACGCGGCCGCCCGGAGACGGTCCTCGCCACAGTCGAGGAGCAGGTCGGGGAGCTGCCCGACCCCATCGACGCGGCGCTGTCCAGGGTCGAGCTGGCCGGGGCCGTCGAGACCCTCGGACCTGAGGGCAGCCCGCAGCGCGAGACGTGGCGGCTGATGTACGAGGAGGACCGCACCGTGGCCGAGGTGGCCGAGCTGATGGGTGTCCCGGCGGGCACCGTGAAGAGCCGCGCGCACCAGATCCGCCGGCTGCTGCGGGCCGCGCTGCAGGGCGGAGGTGCACAGTGACTGAGCCTGACGACGTCGACCTGGGTCGCGTCTGGGTCGGTGTGGCCGCGCAGGTGTGGCGGCGACGGCCGGGCCCCGTGGAGCGGCTCGCCGGGCGGCTGCTGCGCTCGGCGGGGCTGGCGCGGGCCCTCGTCACCACGCCGTCGCTGCTGCTCGGCTGGGTGATCGCCACGGTCGTCGTGCTCGCCGCCGGGGTCCTGGCGACGCGCGGGACCGGGACGCCGTACGTCGCCCTGTGCGCACCCGCGGTCGCCGCCGCCGGCATCGCCTACGCGTACGGGCCGGGCATCGACCCCGCGTGGGAGCTGTCGTGCAGCATGGCGGTCAGCGATCGGCTCGTGCTGCTGGTCCGGGCCCTCGCCGTCTTCGGGCTCAACGCGCTGCTCGGCCTCGGCGCGTCGGTCGCGTCCGGCACGGCCACGGCGGTCACGTTCGGCTGGCTGGTCCCGATGACCGCGGTCTGCGCCCTCGCCCTCGCCGCCGCGACCCTCGCCCGCTCGGCGAACGCCGGCGTGGCGGCGGGCGTCGCCGGCTGGGTCATCACGGTCCTGTCGGGGCGGGTCGCCGCCGGGCGGATGACGGCCGCGGTCACCGAGGCCGCGCTGGTCGTCCCGTACCTGACGGTCGCCGCCTGCTGCGCGGCCGTCGCGCTCTTCGCCACCCGGCTCACGAGAGAGGCGTCATGAACGTCGAGATCACGGACCTGACCCGGCGGCTGGGCCGCACCCAGGCGGTCGCCGGGGTGACGCTGACCGCCGGCCCCGGCGTGGTCGGGCTGCTCGGCCCGAACGGCGCCGGCAAGACCTCCCTGCTGCGGATGCTCGCCACGGTACTGCCGCCGTCGTCGGGCCGGATCCGGCTGCTCGGCCTGGACCCCGGCGACCACCGGGAGCGCCGGCGGATCCGGCGGCGGCTCGGCTACCTGCCCCAGCACCTCGGCTACTACCCGGGGTTCACGGTCGTGGAGTTCGTCGAGTACTTCGCGCTGCTGAAGGAGATGCCGGCCGCCGCCGTGCCACGCGCGGTGGCCGCCGCCGTCGAACGGGTCGGCCTGGGCGGGCAGGCCCGCGCGAAGCTGCGGACCCTCTCCGGCGGGATGCTGCGCCGGGTCGGCATCGCGCAGGCGATCGTCAACGAGCCCGACCTGATCCTGCTCGACGAGCCCACCGCGGGCCTCGACCCGGAGCAGCGGGTCGCGTTCCGAGCGCTGCTGCGCGACCTCGGCGGGACCGGCACCGTCGTCGTGAGCACGCACCTGGTCGAGGACGTCGGCGCCGCCTGCACCGACGTGGCGCTGCTGCGGCAGGGGAAGCTGGTCTTCCGGGGCACCCCCGGCGAGCTGACCGCGCGGGGCGAGGGCACCGACGCCGCCGGCGACGCCCCGCTCGAACGCGGCTACAGCGCCGTCCTCGCCGCTGCCGCGCAGGCGGGCACCGACACCGCGCAGGCACGGCCGTGACCGCCCGGCTGCTGCGGCTGGAGCTGCGCCGCAACGCGATGGTGTGGATGCTGCCGCTGCTCGGCCTGCTGTTCTGGCTCGTCGCGTTCCGGCGCGGCGTCGCGTACCCGCCGCTGTGGAACATCCGCGCGACGAGCATGCAGACCGCCGCCGTGTCGGTGTTCGCGCCGAGCGTCGTCGGGGTCGCGGCGTGGATCGGGTCGCGGGAGGGCCGCCACGGCATGACCGGCCTGCTGACCTCGACCGCCCGGCCGCGGTGGGCCCGGCAGGTCGTCGCCTGGGCCGCCACCACCTGCTGGGCGCTGCTGGCCTACCTGGTGTGTGTCGGCGTCCTGTACGGCGTGACCGCCGCGCAGGGCGCGTGGGGCGGGCCGCTGTGGTGGCCCGCGGTCGTCGGCGCCGCCAGCCTGCCGGCGTTCGCCGCGGCCGGGTTCGCCGCCGGCGCGCTGCGCCCGAGCCGGCTGACCGCGCCCGTCGCCGCCGTCGGCGTGTTCCTCGCGCTGCAGCTCACCGTCCAGCTCATCCACGGCGACCGCTCGCACTGGCAGATCTCGCCGCTGGTCGCGAACCCCTGGAACCTCGGCGCCGACCAGGGGGTGGCGACGTTCTACCGGTACCTGCCCGACCTGCCGATCGCCCAGCTGCTGTTCCTCGCCGGGTGCACCGCGGCGCTGCTCGGCGTCCTGGGCCTGCCGGCCGGGTCCGGCGGGCCGTGGCTGCGCCGGTCCGCCGCCGCCGTCGCCGCGGCCGGGCTCCTCGCCGCCGGGTCGGCCGCCGCCCTGGCCGGCACCGCGCGGATCGACCCGCACGGGATGGTCGCCATCCCCGTCCTGCACCGCGCCGCCGACGACCGGCCGGTGCCCTACACCCCGATCTGCGAGGGCACGCCGGTCCCGGTGTGCCTGCATCCGGCGTACGCGGTGTACCTGCCGGCCGCGGTGGATGCGCTCGCGCCGGTGCTCGGCGCGGTGGCGGGGCATCGGTACTGACTGCCGGATTCTTGATGTGGGTTGTGGTGCCGGTCGAGTTACTCGGGCGATCGCCGCTCGGGCCGGCAACATCATCGGTGTCGAC
>NZ_JBFANF010000031.1:0-111323 GCF_040674675.1 Dactylosporangium sp. NPDC049742
GGTACGGACGTTCGCCGCGCGACTGGCAGCCCGCCGCCACGACCCGCCAGCCGCCCGGGAACACCGCCAGGAACTCGGTGTCGTTGGCCGCGGCGGGGATCGTCACGGTGCCGCCGGCGGCGACGGTCGCCGCGTCCGGGACCGCCGCGGGAGCCGAGTTGCGCACGACGGCGGCGGTCGCGGTGTCGTTCGCGGCCACCGGGTCGGGGGTCGAGGCCGTGACGGCCGCGGTGACCTCGGTGTGGTGCGCGGCGGCGGCGGTGACGGTCGCCACGACGTCGACGGTGAACGTGGCACCGGCGGTGAGCGTCCCCACCGGGCAGGTGAGCGTCTGCCCGGCCCAGGCGCAGGGGCCGGCGCCCGCGGGGTCTCCGGTCGCGCCCGCCGGCAGGACCGCGGTCAGGGTGACGCCGGTGGCGGTGGCGGGGCCGGTGTTGGTGAGCGTCACCGGGATCCGGACCGGGCCGGTGCCCTGCGCGACCCGCGGGCCGGCGGCGGTGACCGCCAGGTCGGCGGCCGGGCCCGCCGCGGGCAGGTCCTGCGTGGTCGGGTTGGACGGGGCGCGCAGCTTCACCCCGGTGTCCGTGCCGGTGGCGGCCGCGTGGGCGACGTTGCGGATGCTCGTCGCGCCGGTGGCGCCGGGGGCGCCCGCCGTGACGCGGTAGCCGACCACGGCCTTGTCGCCGACCGCCAGGCGGCCTCCGTGGGTGGCGTCGCTGCCCGTACCGACTCTGAAGACGACGACGTCGGCGCTGAGCTCGGCGCGGTCGGTGTCGACGGGGTCGCTCTGGGTCGCGCCGTCGATCGTCAGGCTGCCCGGCACGAACGCGGTCCCGGGCGGCAGGGCGTCGGTGAGCTGGGCGTCCTCGGCGGGGGCGAGCCCGTCGTTGCCGACCTCGATCGTGTACCGGATCTCGTCGCCGCGCTCCAGGTCGCCGCCGTTGACGTCGGTGGCGGTCTTGACCGCGGTGAGCTGCGGCGCGTAGAGGTCGGTCGCGAACGTGATCACGCCCGGGTAGAACGTCTCGCCGGTGACCGCGGTGGTCTCGAGGGTGATCGTCGCGCTGGTCGCGCCGTTGGCGAGCAGGCCGCTCGCGTCGACCTGGTCGACGTCGAAGCCGAGGAGGTTGGTGTCGGCGGGGTTACGGGCGGTGACGGCGGCGCCGCGGTCGCTGACGGTGCTGTTGAAGAAGTTCGTCGCCGGGTTGCGCGCGTCGGTCAGCGGCGTGCCGTCGAGGCGGATGCTGTCGCCGCCGCTGCCGGCGTCGCCCTCGTAGGCGACGGCGCCGAGGCTGGTGGTGACGGCCCCGGTCGGCGGGGTCTGGAAGCCGGTGACCGGGATGCGGACCGTCGCGTCGGCGGGGGTGATGCCGCGCACCGAGCCGAAGCCGTCGTAGACGACGAGGTTGCGCACCGGCTGCGCCGGGTCGTGCAGGACGACGGCGAGGGACCAGGCGGCGTAGCGGTCGTTGACGCCGGTGGCGGCCTGGATGTCGGCGACCGCGTAGGTGCCGCCGCCGGCGCCCGCGACCAGCGACGACACGTCGGCGTAGCCCTGGTACGGCCGGTGGCCGGGGAACGTGGTGACGTCGGTGAGCCGGTTCGCGGTGATCGTCCGGTACGCGCCGCCGGGCACCTTGAACCGGACCGTGTTCCTGCGGCTCTCGTCGGGCGCCGACGTGCCCGTGCCCGGTGCCGTGTCCCCTCCCCAGAAGAGGCCGGCGTAGAGCACGGTCGCGCCGCCCGGGATCGGGAGGTCGGCGGTGCTGGAGTTGAACGTCGCCACCGCGTCCCCGTCCTGGTCGACGTCCACGTGGCGCATCTTGTAGCCGTTGTTGTTGAGCCGGCCGCCGGTGCCGGTGCCGTTCCGCGCCGCCGCGCAGGCCGGGTTGTCCTCGGCGCAGGTCAGGTTGGCGTTGCCGCGCAGCACGATCGACCCGCTGTCGTTGACCGAATACACGGGGCGGAACGCGTCGACGATGTCGGCCGCGGCGTCTTTCGCCGCACCCGCGACGATCGCCGGGAGGAGCAGCAGCGCCACGATCGCGATCCGAATTGCCACCTATCGTGTATACGTGGACACTGCCCGTAATGAGCGAGTTTTCCTCGTGTTGATCCCTTGCTGGGGCGGGCGGCGGCGGGTGGACGTGCCGTGCCATATTGACGACTTCACTCTCTTGGAGGGAGCGGCACGTTGTCCAACGGACAGATCGTGGTCTCCGACCTGACGAAGCGGTACAAGAACGTCACGGCCGTCGACCACCTGTCGTTCGTGGTCGAGCCGGGCCGCGTCACCGGGTTCCTCGGCCCCAACGGCGCCGGCAAGACCACGACGCTACGCATGATCCTCAACCTGGTGACCCCGACGTCGGGCACCGCGACCATCGGCGGCCAGCGCTACTCCGACGTGGCCGAGCCGCTCCGGCTGGCCGGCGCGATCCTGGAGGCCTCGGCCGCGCACAAGGGCCGCACCGCCCGCAACCACCTGCGCATCGTCGCGGCCGCGGCCGGCCTCCCGGACTCCCAGGTCGACAAGATGCTGGAGCTGGTCGGGCTCACCCCCGCCGCGAAGCGCAAGTTCCGCGGCTACTCGCTGGGCATGAAGCAGCGGCTCGGCATCGCCCAGGCGATGCTCGGCGACCCGCAGGTGCTGATCCTCGACGAGCCCGCCAACGGCCTCGACCCGGAGGGCATCCGCTGGATGCGCGGGCTGCTGAAGGGCCTGGCCCAGCAGGGCCGCACCGTGCTGGTCTCCAGCCACCTGCTGTCGGAGATGGAGATCCTCGCCGACGACGTCGTCATCATCGCCGCCGGCCGCCTCGTCACCCAGGGCCCGGTCGAGCAGATCGTCGGCGGCGGCTCCAGCGCGCCGCGCACCCGGGTGCGGACGCCCAACCTGCCGGAGCTGGTCAATGCGGTGCGGGCCGCGGGCGCCTCGATCCAGCCCAACGGCAACGACAGCCACGTGGTCACCGGCCTGGACGCCCCGGCCGTCGGCCGCCTGGCCCTGCAGTCGGGGGTCGAGCTGCACGAGCTGGTCAACGAGCGACCCGACCTGGAGCACGTGTTCCTCGAACTGACCCAGGGAAAGGCGGCCATCCGATGAGCGACCCGCAGCGGAGCGAGGAGTTGGTCATCATCAGCGCAGTGTCTGGATCAGGTCGGCGCCGGAGCGCAGCGGAGGTGACGGCATGATCCGGCTCATCCGCAGTGAGCTGCTGAAGGTGCGCACCACGAACATGTGGTGGATCTTCCTGCTGATCTCGCTGGTCTTCACCGGCCTGGCGCTCTGGATCAACATCGAGCAGACCAAGTCGGAGCTGACCGACAACTTCACCGCCTACCCGCAGGGTGACCCGCCGCCGAACCTCACCGAGGAGCAGCGGGCCCAGTTCGAGGCGGACCAGCGGCAGTACCAGGAGCAGGAGGCGGCCCGGGTCGCCAAGGCGCACGCGGCCGGCCAGCTCGCCAAGTTCGCCGCGAACATCTACACCTCGGGCCAGTTCTTCGGCCTGCTCCTGGTGATGCTCGTGGCGATCCTGATCATCACGAACGAGTTCTACCACCAGACGGCGACCGCGACGTTCCTCGCGACCCCCAAGCGGACCAAGGTCATCACCGCGAAGCTCATCACCGCGGGTCTGGCGGGCGTGCTGTTCTGGATCATCACCACCGCGATCTCGATCGTCGGCGGGGTGCTCTACTTCGGCGCCGAGGGCCTCACCAACAGCCTCGGAAACTGGACGGCGCAGCAGGCAGTACTCCTGAATCTGCTGGTGTACGTGCTGTGGGCGGTCTTCGGCATCGGCATCGGGGTGCTGATCCGCAGCCAGATCGGCGCGACGATCACCGCCGCCTGCCTCTACACCGTGGGCACCTGGGCCGCGATCATCGTCCTCACCCTGATCCACGAGCTGGTGATCAAGAAGGACTGGGTCCTGGAGAGCGCGGTCTACATCCCGCCGCTGGCGTCGTCGCACGTCGTCGGCGGACTGGCCACCCAGCTCGGCGGGGTGGACCTGCCGCCACGCTGGGCCGGCGCGGTCGTGCTCATCGTGTGGGCGGTCGTCCTCGGCACCATCGGCACGCTGATCACCCGGAAACGCGACATCGCGTGACGCCGATCCCCTGATCCGTCCTGTCAGGCAGATCTACGACAGTTGTGGCCGCCGAATGGCGGCCACAGTTGTATGGGATGGACCCATGCCGTCGTCGACATGGTCACTCCGGCGGCGTCGGCGACGAACGAGCGTTAGGCAGCGCGTAGCCTTGACGCGGATCCGTGACCCCAGCTACTCCGTTTGGAAGAGGCGATCAGCAGCCGTGTCGACCCAAGCGACCAACTCGCAGGAGAACCCCTTGGCGGGTTTCGGCCCGAACGAGTGGATCGTCGAGGACATGTATCAGAGGTACCTCGCCGACCCGGCCAGCGTGGACCCCGCGTGGCACGACTTCTTCGCCGACTACAAGCCGAGCGGGGACGGCACCGAGGGCACCTCGGCGACCGCCGAGGTGGCTGAGCCGGCGGCCGTGACCACGACCGCGCCGGCCCCCACCGCTCCGGCCGCGCCCGCACCCGCGAAGGCGGCACCCGCGCCCGCGAAGGCGGCACCCGCGGCCCCTGCGGCTCCTGCGGCTCCGAAGGCCGCCCCGAAGGCCGCTCCTGCAGCTCCGAAGGCCGCACCCGCGAAGGCCGAGGCCGCTCCGCCGAGTGGTGGCGCGAAGCACGTCCCGCTGCGGGGCGTCGCCGCCCGCATCGTGCAGAACATGGACGCCTCGCTGGAGGTGCCGACCGCCACGAGCGTGCGCGCCGTGCCGGCGAAGCTGCTGTCCGACAACCGCGTCGTGATCAACAACCACCTGGCCCGCGGCCGGGGTGGCAAGGTCAGCTTCACCCACCTGATCGGGTTCGCGATGGTCCGGGCGCTCGCCGCGCACCCGGAGATGAACAACTCCTTCGCCGAGATCGACGGCAAGCCCAACCTGGTCCAGCCGGAGCACGTGAACCTCGGCATCGCGATCGACCTCGCCAAGCCCGACGGCTCGCGGTCCCTGGTCGTGCCGAGCATCAAGGCCGCCGACACCATGGACTTCCGCCAGTTCTGGTCGGCGTACGAGGAGATCGTCCGCCGCGCCCGCCGCAACGAGCTGACCATGGACGACTACGCCGGCACCACGGTCTCGCTGACCAACCCCGGCGGCATCGGCACCGTGCACTCCATGCCGCGGCTCATGACCGGGCAGGGCACCATCATCGGCGTCGGCGCGATGGAGTACCCGGCGCCCTACGCCGGCATGTCCGACGAGACCCTCGCCGACCTCGGCATCAGCAAGATCCTGACGCTGACCAGCACCTATGACCACAGGATCATCCAGGGCGCGCAGTCCGGCGAGTTCCTGAAGGTCATGCACGAGCTGCTGCTCGGCGAGCACGGGTTCTACGACCAGATCTTCACGGCGCTGCGGATCCCGTACGAGCCGGTCCGCTGGGTGCGTGACGTCGCCCGCACCAGCGAGGGTCAGATCGACAAGGCGGCCCGGGTCGTCGAGCTCATCCACGCCTACCGGGTCCGCGGCCACCTGATGGCCGACACCGACCCGCTGGAGTTCCGCATCCGCCGCCACCCGGACCTCGACGTCCTCGAGCACGGGCTGACGCTGTGGGACCTCGACCGGGTCTTCCCCGTCGGCGGGTTCGCCGGCAAGCAGAAGATGAAGCTGCGGGCCGTCCTCGGCGTCCTGCGCGACTCCTACTGCCGCCGCGTCGGCGTCGAGTACATGCACATCATGGACCCGGAGGAGCGCCGCTGGGTCGCCGAGCGGGTCGAGAAGCCGTACGAGAAGCCCGACACCGCCGAGCAGAAGCACATCCTCAACCGCCTCAACGCCGCCGAGGCGTTCGAGACGTTCCTGCAGACGAAGTACGTCGGCCAGCGCCGCTTCTCCCTCGAGGGCGGCGAGTCGCTGATCCCGCTGCTCGACGAGATCCTGCAGAACTCGGCCGAGGGTGGCCTCGACGAGGTCGTCATCGGCATGGCGCACCGCGGCCGCCTCAACGTGCTGGCCAACATCGTCGGCAAGCCCTACGAGAAGATCTTCTCCGAGTTCGAGGGCCACCTGGACCTGAAGTCCGCGCACGGCTCCGGCGACGTCAAGTACCACCTGGGCATGACCGGCAAGTTCACCCACCCCGACGGCGAGCACGCCACGACCGTCTCCGTGGTGGCGAACCCGTCGCACCTGGAGGCCGTCAACCCGGTCCTCGAAGGCATCGTGCGGGCCAAGCAGGACTCGATCGACCTCAAGCTCGAGGGCTACACGGTCCTGCCGCTGCTGGTCCACGGCGACGCCGCGTTCGCCGGCCAGGGCGTGGTCGCCGAGACGCTCAACCTGTCGCAGCTGCGCGGCTACCGCACCGGCGGCACCGTCCACGTCGTCGTCAACAACCAGGTCGGCTTCACCACCGCGCCGGAGTACTCGCGCTCCTCGCTGTACTCCACCGACGTCGCCCGCATGATCCAGGCGCCGATCTTCCACGTGAACGGCGACGACCCGGAGGCCGTGGTCCGCGTCGCGCGGCTCGCCTTCGAGTACCGCCAGGCGTTCAACAAGGACGTCGTCATCGACCTGGTCTGCTACCGGCGCCGCGGGCACAACGAGGGCGACGACCCCTCGATGACCAACCCGCTGATGTACGCGATCATCGACCAGAAGCGCTCGGTGCGGAAGATCTACACCGAGGAGCTCATCGGCCGCGGCGACATCCCGATCACCGAGGCCGAGGCCCTGCTCAAGGACTACCACGAGCAGCTGGAGACGGTGTTCAAGGCGACCCGCGACGCGTCCTCCAACCCGGCGTCGCGCCTCACCCGCCTGCGCGAACCCGAGCCGGAGCCGGTGGTCGAGACCGCGATCGACGCCTCGGTCCTGCATGCGATCGGCGAGGCGCACGTCAAGCTCCCCGACGGCTTCACCCCGCACAAGCGCGTCCAGCAGCTGCTGGACCGCCGCGCGAAGATGGCCGCCGCCGGCGACATCGACTGGGGCTTCGGCGAGGTCATCGCGTTCGGCGCACTGGTCAACCAGGGCGTCACGGTCCGGCTCTCCGGCCAGGACTCCCGCCGTGGCACGTTCGTGCAGCGGCACGCCGGCATCGTCGACGCCGAGACCGGCAGCGACTACATGCCGATGTCCGCCCTCATCAAGGACAACGCGAAGCTCTTCATCTACGACTCCCTGCTGTCGGAGTTCGCCGCGATGGGCTTCGAGTACGGCTACTCCGTCGAGAACCCCGACGCCCTCGTCATGTGGGAGGCGCAGTTCGGCGACTTCGTCAACGGCGCCCAGTCCATCGTGGACGAGTTCATCTCCTCCGGCGAGGTCAAGTGGGGCCAGCGCACCGCCGTGACGCTGCTCCTGCCGCACTCGCACGAGGGCCAGGGCCCCGACCACACGTCGGGGCGGCTCGAGCGGTACCTGCAGCTGTGCGCCGAGGACAACATGCGGGTGGCCGTGCCGACGACCCCGGCGAACCACTTCCACCTGCTGCGCCGCCAGGCGCTGTCGCCGAAGAAGAAGCCGCTCGTCGTCTTCACGCCCAAGTCCCTGCTGCGCCACCGGCTCTGCGTCTCCCCCGTCGAGGACTTCACCAGCGGCACCTTCGCCACCGTCCTCGGCGACCCGGGCATCAAGGGCGCCGGCCTGGACAACGCCGCGGTGAAGCGGGTCCTGCTCTGCTCCGGCAAGGTCTTCTACGACCTGCTGCAGGCGCGCACCGAGCGGGACATCACCGACACCGCCATCATCCGGGTCGAGCAGCTCTACCCGATGCCGGTGGAAGAGCTGCGCGCGGCGCTGGCACAGTTCCCCAACGCGGAGGACTTCGCCTGGGTCCAGGAGGAGCCGGCCAACCAGGGCGCGTGGTCGTTCATCGCGCTCAACCTCCTGGAGCACCTCCAGGGCGTCGGCCTGCGCCGCATCTCCCGCCCCGCCGCCGCCGCTCCCGCGGTCGGCTCCACCAAGCTCCACGACGCCGAGCAGCAGGCCCTCATCGAGGCCGCGCTGCCGAAGCGCTGACCAACTGTCGTTCGTTCCGTTCCGGGGAGGGCTCGCGCCCTCCCCGGTTCCTTTGGAGGTGCCCATGTACTTCACCGATCGCGGCATCGAGGAGCTCGCCCAGCGCCGGGGCGAGGAGGAGGTCACGCTGGAGTGGCTGGCCGAGCGCCTCCGCGACTTCGTCGACCAGAACCCCGAGTTCGAGACGCCGATCGAACGCCTCGCCGTCTACCTGGCTCGTCTGGACGACGACGAGGACTGACCGCTCTTCTGCCACGCCCGAGCGGGCACTGGTCGTACACCTGCCGCAGCGACCACAACGGTCGGGCTATGGCGGTCGCCGGAATGACGGACATATCCGATTTATCAGTGCAATCGGGCGCTGCAAATCAATGTGGCATCCGCCAAATGGGTCGTTCGGGAACAACTTGGTGTAGTCCGGCAAGACAATCGATTGTCCCCAGTCGGGTGATCCCGGCGTAGCGCATGGTGCACCTACATTCTGTACGTGCCCCGAAGTCGCAACCGATCCGCAACCGTGTCGCTCCTGGCCGCCGCCCTGCTCCTTCTGGGCGGCGCTTTTTCGGCCTCAGGGGCAGCGGAGGAGCGGCCCCTGGCCGCCGCCGGCACCGCCGAGGCGACCCGGGTCAGCGGCCACGCCATCGGTGTGCGGCACTTCGATTTCGCCCGGGGCAAGGACCGGCCGCTGCCCACCACCGTGTGGTATCCGACGCGCGGCTCCTCCCGGCGGAGCAAGGGGCAGGTGCAGGTCAGCGCCGAGGTGCTGCCGGGGAAGCTGCCGCTGATCCTCTGGAGCCACGGCTTCTACAGCAACCCGCAGATGCAGGAGGGCATGACCAAGTTCCTGGCCGAGGCCGGGTACGTGGTCGTCGCGCCGGCGTACCCGTTCACGAAGAAGGACACGCCGAAGTTCAACAAGTTCGACGTGCCGAACCAGTCGCTGGACGCGTCGTTCGTCATCACGCAGATGCTGCAGCCCGGGAATCCGCTGGCCGACAGCATCGACTCCGAGCGGATGGCGGCGATCGGGCACTCCGGCGGCGGGACCACGACCGACGGGCTGTTCACGGTGCACCGCGACCCGCGCCTCAAGGCCGGGGTCATCTTCGCGGGCCGACCGGCCGGGAAGTACCAGGGCAGCCCGGTGCCGCTGCTGTTCGTGCACGGCGACAAGGACCCGGTCGTGGCGTATGAGCAGGGGCGCACGTCGTACGCCGCGGACCCGTGGCCGAAGGCGTTCCTGACGATCGTCGGCGGTGAGCACGGCGCCGCCACCAACGACCCGGAGCGCGGGCACCACCAGGCGATGGCGACGCTGCTGAACTTCCTCGCCTGGGCGCTCGACGGCGACGAGATCGCCCACGCCAGGCTGGACGACGACGCCAGGCTCGACGGGGTGACCCGCTTCGAATCGGTGGGGATCTACAGCAACGCGAGCACCACGACGACGATCACCACGACCGCGACGACGGCGCCGCCCACGATGAAGCCGACCTTGGAGCCGGTCGCGGCGGGCTGAGCCGTCTCGTTGTTGTTGTCCACCCATGCCTGAAATGCCTGAGTGTTGTGACTTGGGTCAATGCGCTCATCGGGCATGGCCGCCAGAATACCGATGACCTGTCCCTCGGACAGTGGCCGAACGTGTCGGATTGTGGCACTCTCCGTCAATGACCGCGTGGCGGGAACGGTCGTGGTGGGGCTGGGGCTGGACCGACGAGGCCCTCGACGACGACGCCTGCCGGCGCCTCGCCGAGACGTCGCTACGGCCGTGGATGCCCATCGACGGGTCGGTGCTGCCGATGCCGTACGACCCGGTCCTGCCCCCGCCGCGCCTGATTCCTCCGTCGATCATGCAGGAGGCGTTCGCCGCCGACTCGATGACGCGGGCGTCGCACACGTACGGCAAAGCCTTCCGCGACGTGATCCGAGCGCTGCGCGGCCGGCTCGACAACCCTCCTGACCTGGTCTGCTATCCGCGGACCGGGCACGACGTCGTCGCCGCGCTCGACTGGGCCGAGGCGGTGGGGGCGGCCGTCGTGCCGTACGGCGGCGGCACCTCCGTCGTGGGCGGCGTCGAATACCGCGGGGACGCCCCTTGGGTGTCGCTGGACCTGTCCCGCCTCGGCCGGGTCCTCGAAATCGACGACGTCAACCACGCCGTCCGGGTGCAGGCCGGCGTCTCCGGCCCCGCCCTCGAACAGGCCCTCCGCCCGCACGACCTGACGCTGCGGCACTACCCGCAGAGCTTCGAGTTCTCCACCGTCGGGGGATGGATCGCAACCCGCGCCGCCGGCCACTACGCGACCGGCCCGACCCGCATCGACGACGCCGTCTCGGCCCTTCGGGTGATCACACCCCAGGGCCCGGTGGAGTCGCTACGGGTGCCGTCCAGCGGCGCCGGGCCGTCGACGGACCGGCTGTTCGCCGGATCGGAGGGGACGCTGGGAGTGATCGTGGAGGCGTGGCTGCGCGTCACCCCTCGCCCCACGGCCAAGGCTTCGACGTCGGTGGCCTTCCCCGCGTACGACCAGGGCATCGCCGCCATGCGCGCACTCCTGCAGGCAGGCCTCCGCCCCAGCAACTGCCGCCTCCTCGACCCCGTGGAGGCAATGCTGAACGCCGGCGCCACCGACGGCCAGGCCCGGCTGCTGCTCGGCTTCGAAGGCCCCACTGTGCCACTGCTGAACGACGCCCTCACCCTCTGCGCCGACCACGGCGGCACCCCCACCACCCCCGGCCACACTCCCCACCCCACCAGCCCCGGCCGCCCTCCCCACAACACCGGCGCCTCCACTCCCAACTCCGCCAGCACTGCTCACCGCCCCGACGACACTGCCCACCGCCCTGACGGCGCCGCCGACTCCGACGACACCCTCGATCCGGGTGACTCCAGCCGCCCTACCCACAACGCCGGCACCTCCACTCCCAACTCCGCCGACACCGCTCACCGCCCTGAAGGCACTGCTCACCGTCCCGAAGGCGCTGCTCAACGCTCCTACGACGCCGCTGGCACCGACGACACCCTCGACCCGGGTGACTTCAGCCGCCCCGCCCACAACACCGGCAGTCCCACTCCCAACCCCGCCGGCACCGCTCACCGCCCTGACGGCACTGCTCAACGCCCCTACGGTGGCGCCGACTCCGACGACAGCCTCGGGCCAGGTGGCTCCAGCCGCCCCGCCCACAACGCCAGCGGCCCCACCCCCAACCCCGAAGACACTGCTCAACGCCCCTACGGCACTGCCGGCTCCGGCGACAGCCTCGGCCCGGGCGACTCCGGCGGCGGTCTCTCCGGTGGCGGCTTCGTCGGCGGCCCCTCCAGTCGGTCCAGCGGCGGCTTTGCCGGCTCCGGCCGTTCCGGTAGTGGCGTCGCCGGCGGCGGTGGCGGCGGTGGCGGCGGTGGCTCGGGGCGAAGCGGCGATGTCGGCAGCTGGCGATCGTCGTTTCTGCGGGCGCCGTACACCCGCGATGCCCTCATCAGGCTCGGCCTCATCGTCGAAACCGTCGAGACCGCGTGCACATGGAGCCGCTTCGAGGCACTGCACGCTGCCGTGATCGCCGCCGCGCAGGCCGCTGCCCCGGCCCGCGTCGCCGTGGTCACCTGCCGAATCACTCACGCGTACCCGGACGGCCCGGCGCCCTACTTCACCATCATCACGCCGGCCCGGCGCGGCGCCGAGGTCATGATCTGGGACGAGATCAAGGCTGCCGTCAGCACGGCCATCACCAGCGCCGGCGGCACCATCACCCACCATCACGCGGTCGGCCGCGACCACCTGCCGTGGCTCGAGCGAGACCCCCTCTTCACCGACGTGCTCCGGGCCGCGAAGCGCACGCTAGACCCCCGCGGGATCCTCAACCCTGGCGCGCTGTTGCCCAGTTAATCGCCGGATTCCCTCACCCAGCCCGATGAGCAGCAGCCCGAGCAGGAAGAACGCCACGGTGAAGCCGAGCGCCGAGATCGTCACGCCGCCGTAGCCGAGCTCGTTCGCGTCGACGAACGGATATGGATACTTGTCGACGATCGCACCGCGTACCAGCGCAAAGGCCAGATACGCCAAGGGGTAGCCGAGCCAGACGGCCGCATACCACCAGCGGACCGGCTCCCTGTCGACGAACAGCCAGGTGACCGCGGCGAGGATCGGCGTCACCGTGTGCAGCAGCAGGTTGTGCGGTGCGTGCGCCCCCGAGTCCACCACGTGGAACGGGCTGGACGGATTCGCCAGCAACGAGTGATACACCGTGCCGGTGATGCAGCTGTACAGCGTCGCCGCCCCACGCACCCACCCCGCCACCGGCCGCAACGCCGCCACGGCCGACACCACCGCAATGATCACGCTGCTCTGCACGGTGAAGTAGACGAACACTCCCCCGTCGCCGTGTGTGAAGTCGAGCAGCAGGACGATCCCGGTCAGCGCACTCACCGCGGTGAGCACCCGGAAGACGACGGACATGCGCCGCAACCTAGCCGTAAATCGCCCGCCGGGCCAGCCTTGTTCGTGGTGTCCGCCTCGTACGGTGGATGCCATGCGCCGTCTCGTCGTGGCCCTGCTGACCGCTGGCCTCGCCGGCCTCGCTACCCCGGGTCTCGCTGGCTGCACAGGCCAGCCGGCACCGGCCAAGTGGGTCACGCCGTCGCCTTCCCCGGCCGCGACCGTCGCCCCACAAATCGCCCACGTCACGCCGCTACCTCCCCTCCCCGTGCCGCAGGCCGCGCTCGACGTGTCGCGCCAGGAGGTGACCTACCAACGTGAAGGCCGCGTCCTGCGCACCGTCATCTGGATGCCCTCGTCCACCACCCGCGTGCCGGCGGTCGTCTTCAGCCACGGCCTCAACGGCACCCCCGATGCCTTCGCGCCGCTGCTCACCGCGTGGGCGTCGGCCGGCTTCGCGGTGATCGCCCCCGCATATCCCAACACCACCCGCAGCGCCCCCCGCCTGGACGTCTACGACGTGCTCAACCAGCCCGCCGACGCCAGCTTCGTGCTGAGCCAGGTCCTCGCCGGCCCGCTCGGCAAACGCATCGACAACACCCGCCTCGCCGCCGCCGGCCACTCCGCCGGCGCCATCACCACCGTCGGCCTCTTCACCGCGAGCCGCGACGCCCGCCTCCACGCCGGCATCGTCCTGGCCGGCAGCGGCCTGGGCGTGGGCACCGCCTTCACCGGCACCCCGGCCTCGCTCCTCTTCGTCCACGGCGACGCCGACCCCTTGGTCTCCTACGCCTCCGGCAAGGCCACCTACGAGTTGGTCCCCTGGTCGAAGGCCATGCTGACCGTCCCCGGCGGCAATCACAACGACCCCTACCTCCGCCCAGGCGTCACGTCGTACGCCGAGGTCCGCTCGGTGACCTTGGCGTTCCTGCGACTCGAGCTCTACGGAGACCCCACGGCCCGCCGACAACTCCCGCAAGGCCCCTCCTTCGACGATCGCCTGTGATCCTGAGGCGCTATGGTCATATGCTAGCATAGGAATCGAGGCGGTGAGTTCGGCGCTCGGGGGGAGGCAAGCCGTGCCACGTCCATATTTCTCGCTGGAAGCCCCTGACGCTGGCCGCTGCACCACCGGCCAGATCGACTGGCGCGCCCGCCTGGCAGCCCAGGCCGCCGAGCACACCCGCCGTCGCGAGGAGCGGCAGCGGGCCAAGACTGAGTTCGCCGAGGCCCGCAGGCACGGCTTGGCCGCCCGTCACGCGACCAAGCTGACCCGCCTGCACAACGCCCGCGTCCTGGCCAGCCTCCGCTCCACCCCGCCGGGCGCCGCCGCTATTAGGTCGCCGTCGCCGGGCTGTACCGCACCGCCACGGCCCACCGTTCAGGCTCCCGCCCCGGCAACCCGTCCCGCGCCGGAGACCGCGCTGCCCGGAAGCGTGAGAAGGGCGTCGCCTCCGGATGCCCCACCTCACCCGCGGCCGGCCGCACCGCCGTCGGCACAGTCTGTCCGCAGGGCCGCAACGCCTCCGCCAGCGCAGTCCGTCCGTGGAGGCGCAACGCCGCAGCCGCGACCCACCCGCAGGGAAGCAACGCCACCACCACCGCCCGTGCAAGCGGGCGCAACGCCGCCACTACGACTCACCCAGAGGGGAGCAACGCCACCACCGCAGCCCGTCCGCAGGGTCGCGACGCCGCCGCCACAACCCACCCACAGGGAGGCAACGCGGCCACGGCCACGGTCCGTCGGCAGGGCAGCAACGCCGATACCGCCCGAGGTGATGTCAGTGCCCAGAGGCCCGACGATCCGCCCGGCACCGCCAGCCATCCCGCCGGCCCGACCGTCAGCTGCCCATAGGCCGCCACAGCGGTCCGTCACGACGACCCGGCCAGGACTGCAAACCACTCCGGTGCACCGAGTGTCCGCACCGCTATCGCCATCGCGCACCGGGCGGGCCGTCCGAGCAGCAGCAGGTCCGGCCGCACCATCGCGACCGGGCTGGTCACCCGCAGCACCGTCACCAACCCACAACAGCCGTGCGGCCTGCCTGGGGCTGATTCGCCGGCCGCCCCGTCGCTTCGCAAGTCGCAGCCCTATGTCACCGATCGGCAGGCTCACCGCGTGCACCGAGGCCGGCAATCGCACACCCGCTCCGGCTCGAGTCCGCAATCGAGCGCCACCAAGATGACCCACCCACGATCACACGGCGGTGGCAACAGCCTGTTCCACGAGGTCGCCAGCCAGGCCACCGCCGCACGCCCATGACCTGCGACGCCGCCGCGTGCGCCGCAGGCCAGGTCCAGCGCGGGTCAGGTTCGGCTGGCCAGGTCGAGCGCGGGTCACGGGGTCAGGACCGGAGTGGGATCAGAGCCAGCGCGGGTCACGTCTGGCACCGGTCAGGGCCGGGACCAGACAGATCCAGCCGGGTCAAAGGCCAGCGAGGTCAGGTCCAGCGAGGTCAGGTCCAGCGGGGGCACGTCCAGCGCCGGTCAGGGCTGACACCAGCCAGGGCCGGGACCAGCGAGATCCGGCCGGGTAGAAGGCCAGCGAGGCCAGGTCCAGCGGGGCACGTCCGGCAGGGACAGGTCCAGCGGGGCAGGTCCGGCAGGAGCAAGTCCCGCAGGGCAGGTCGGGCGGGGGTAGGTCCAGCAGGGCAGGTCCGGCGGGGGTAGGTCCAGCACCGGTCAGGGGGTGGGCTCTGGCCAGGTTGGTGTGGCTGGGTGGGGACGGGGTGACCGGGCTGGGGGGCTGGGGGGCGTGCCTGGGGTGGGCCGGGCACGCCCGCAGCGGGGTGTGGGAGGAGGGACGGGAGGTCAGGTGGTGTGGTCTAGGACGATTTTGCCGAAGACGTTGCCGGAGTGGAGTTTTTCGAAGGCGGTGCGGGCTTCGGAGAAGGGGATGATCGAGTCGATGACGGGGCGGACGCCGGTGTTGGCCAGGAGGGTCATCAGGGCGGACAGCTCTTCGGGGGTGCCCATGCTGGTGCCCAGGATCTCCAGTTGCAGGGCGAACATGCGGCGGAGGTTGACCTTCGGGAGGTGGCCGCTGGTGGCGCCGGAGACGACGATGCGGGCGCCGTGCTTGGCGCACTTCATCGAGTGGTCGAAGGTGGCCTCGCCGACGGTTTCGATGATGACGTCGACGCGTTCGGGGAGGCGGGCGCCGGAGTCCAGCGCGGTGGCGCCGAGGGCGGCGACGCGCTCGCGTTTCGAGGCGTCGCGGGAGGTGGCGTAGACGCGGGCGCCCAGGGCCTGGGCGAGCAGGATCGCGGCGGTCGCGACGCCGCCGCCGGCGCCCTGGACCAGGACGGCCTGGTCGGGCTCCACGCGGCCCTTGGTGGTGAGCATCCGGTAGGCGGTGAGCCACGCCGTGGGCAGGCAGGCCACCTCCGCGAAGGTGAGCTCCGCCGGCTTCGGCACGAGGTTGTACGCGGGAACGGTGACCTGCTCGGCGACGGTGCCCTGGTAGAACTCCGAGAGGATCGAGACCTCGCCCGAGGGGGTGAAGACCACCGGGTACACGACGACCTCGGCACCGTCGGGGCCGATGCCCGCGGCGTCGCAGCCGAGGATCATCGGCAGCTGCTCGGGGCGGAGGCCGACGCCGCGCAGCGACCACAGGTCGTGGTGGTTGAGCGCACTGGCGCGCACGTCCACCACGGCCCAGCCGTCACCCGGGACAGGCGCCGGGGCCTCGCCGACCGTGAGGCCGGCGAGGGGGTCGGCGTCGTTGAAACTGGACGCGAAAGCTGCACGCATGACGGTTATCTCAACACACCGTCGACGCGGGCGGCGGCGGCGACCGCGGCGGCCACGGCCGGGGCGACGCGCGGGTCCAGGGCGCTGGGCACGATCGTGCCCGTCGAGAGCTCGTCCGCGGCCAGCACCGAGGCGATGGCCGACGCGGCGGCGACCTTCATGCCGTCGGTGATCCGGGTCGCGCCGGCTTCCAGGGCGCCGCGGAAGATGCCGGGGAACGCGAGCACGTTGTTGATCTGGTTGGGGAAGTCGCTGCGGCCGGTGGCGACGACCGACGCGTAGCGCGCGGCGATCGACGGGTGCACCTCGGGCGTCGGGTTCGCGAGGGCGAAGATCGCCCCTCCGGGCGACATGCCGGCCAGCGCCGCCTCGCCGATGGTGCCGCCGGAGACGCCGATGAGGACGTCGGCGCCGCGGAGCGCGTTGGCGATGTCGCCGGTGATCCCGCCGGCGTTGGTGCGCGCGGCGAGCGCGGACTTCTCCGGGTTCAGGTCGGTGCGGCCGGTGTGCAGGCAGCCCCGGGAGTCGAGCACGACGATCTCGCCGGCGTCGGCGCCGCCGCTGATGAGCATCTTGGTGACGGCGACGCCCGCCGCGCCGGCGCCGCTGACGACGATGCGCAGGTCGTGCAGCTCGCGGCCGAGGACGCGGGCGGCGTTGCGCAGCGCGGCGAGCACGACGATCGCGGTGCCGTGCTGGTCGTCGTGGAAGACGGGGATCGGCAGGGTCGCTTCCAGGCGGCGCTCGATCTCGAAGCACCGCGGCGCGGAGATGTCTTCGAGGTTGATGCCGCCGAACGACGGTGCGAGGGCGGTGACGATCGCGACGATCTCGTCGGGGTCCTGGGTGTCCAGGCAGATCGGCACCGCGTCCACCCCGCCGAACTGCTTGAAGAGGACGGCCTTGCCCTCCATGACCGGCATCGCGGCGCGCGGGCCGATGTTGCCCAGTCCGAGCACCGCCGAGCCGTCGGTGACCACGGCGACAGCCCGGCCGACCCAGGTCAGCTCGTGGACGAGCGCCTCGTCGGCGGCGATGGCCTCGCAGACCTGGGCGACGCCCGGCGTGTACGCCAGGGCGAGATCTTCACGGGTCGCGAGCGGCACGCTGGACTGGACGGACATCTTGCCGCCCTGATGGAGGTCGAAAACTGGCCCTTCAAGGGCGTGATTGGTCACGGGTGCAGACACGGGGGCTCCTTTGCCACGTCTGACAATGCTGGTGTTTCCGCCAAGCGCATGGGTGGTGAAAGCGCTCATGATGCGATTCAGCGGGGGTGACCCGGTATCCGCATCACCTTACGCTGCGCCGCGCCGCAGCCGCACCGGTTGTGGCCACCAGCGAAATGTCACACGTCCGATGACGTCGGCCGGCCCGTACGCCTCGGAATCATCGGATCCGAAGGGGTTGTCGCCGGTCAGCCACCATCCGCCGGCCTCCGCCCGGGCCACGCGCTTCACCACCAAGAGGCCTGGCCGGCTGCGGAAACACCCGACGACGACGTCGCCGGGCCGCGCTGTCCCGACGCGGCGAACGAAAATCCGATCACCATGGCGCAACGTCGGTGCCATCGACGGGCCGTGCACCAGTGCCGTGAACCACGGTAGCCGCATGAAATCCCCGAGTTTGGACAGGAGTAGGGTCAGCAACTGAGGATCATCGCAAATCACCCTGGAGGGTTCGATGCGACTGTCGCGGCTATTCACCCCGCGCACCGTGGTGAGCGCCCACTGCGACCTGCCGTGTGGTGTCTACGACCCGGCGCAGGCCCGTATTGAGGCCGAGTCCGTCAAAGCAATCAGCGAGAAGTACCAGGCCAACAGTGACCCCGAGTTCCGCACCCGGGCGCTGGTGATCAAGGAGCAGCGTTCCGAGCTGGTCAAGCACCACCTGTGGGTGCTGTGGACCGACTACTTCAAGCCGCCGCACTTCGAGAAGTACCCGCAGCTGCACGGCCTCTTCAACGAGGCGACCAAGCTCGCGGGCGCGTCCGGCGCGAAGGGCTCGGCCGACCCGGCCGTCGCCGAGCAGCTGCTGGCGAAGATCGACGAGATCGCGAAGATCTTCTGGGAGACGAAGCAGGCCTGACCTGCCAGAGGTGCCCTCCACCCCGCCACGGCGGGGTGGAGGGCTTTTTTCATGGATGAGGTGCATAGATGAGCGTGGAAGTTCGTGCGGCGACCGACGAGGACGTGCCGGCGATCGTCGGGATGGTGTATGAGCTCGCGGAGTTCGAGAAGGCCCTCGAGGAGTGCCATCTGACGGAGGAGCAGCTGCGGGCGGCGCTCTTCGCTCCGGCGCCGTCGGTGTTCTGCCACGTCGCCTGTACCGGCGGCGAGACGGTGGGGATGGCGCTGTGGTTCCGGACGTACTCCACGTGGGAGGGCGTGCACGGCATCTATCTGGAGGACCTGTACGTGCGGCCGGCCGCCCGCGGCACCGGAGCCGGGAAGGCCCTGGTGGCGAAGCTGGCGCAGATCTGTGTGGAGTCCGGCTACCCGCGGCTGGAGTGGGCGGTGCTCGACTGGAACCCGGCCCGCGGCTTCTACGACGCGCTCGGCGCGCGGCACAAGTCGGACTGGCTGCCCTACCGGCTCACCGGGGACGCACTCGCCGCCACGGCGTGTGCGGCGACGTCGTAGAGTCGCGGGCAAGGGGGTTCATCGCGTGACTCAGGTCGTTTCGAAGAGGTCCGGATCCGACGCCGACGACGTCGTGCTGCTGGCCGTGCCGGCGTCGCCCGCCTATCTGGGGGTGCTGCGCACCGCGACCGCGGGTCTCGCGGCACGCCTGCAGTTCACGCTCGACGAGATCGAAGACCTGCGCATCGCCGTCGACGAGGCGTGCGCGATGCTGCTCGCGGTGGCGAGCGAGACGCCGCAGCTCGGCGACACGGTCGAGCTGGCCTGCCGGTTCACGGTCACCGCGGACGCGCTGACGGTCGAGACGTCGGTGCCGCTCGGGTCGCCGACGGAGCGGCTGCCCGGGGGCGAGTCCTTCGCGTGGCAGGTGCTCAGCGCGCTCGCCGACGAGGTGTCGGCGTCGGTCGACGGCCTCCAGGCGCGGATCCGCCTGACCAAGCGCCGCCCGAAGTAGGCCCGGGGCCAAAGCGCCGCCCGAAGCAGGCCCGGACCAAAGCGCCGCCGCCCGAAGTAGGAGCGGGCCACCGGAGGCGGCACCTACAGGGGGCGCTCCTTCAGGGCGGCGACGCCGGGGACCGGGGTGCGGGCGTGCTCCGGCGGCAGCTCCGCCGGCCTGACGTGGTCGATGTGCCCGCGGGCGATCTCCATCGCGAGGTCGATGTTCTGGTCCCCGATCGCCGCCAGCAGCGCACGGTGATCCCGGTCGATGATCCTCCACATCGGCAACGGGGCGTTGTGTGCGGCGGCCTTGCGGTCGCTCACGGTGTACAGCGGACGCACCATCAGGCAGAGCAGCGTGTTGCCCGACGCGGCGGCGACGGCCAGGTGAAACGCCGAGTGCGCGGCGATGCGCTCGTCGAGGGTCGCGGTCTCGGGATCGAACATCGCGGCCTCGAGGTCGCGCAGGTGGCACGGCTCGCGGCGGGCGGCGGCGAGGCCGGCGGCGGGGACCTCGAGCATCCGGCGGACCTCGAGGAAGTCGTCGCCCTTGACGGCGCCGCTGGCCAGCAGCAGCCCGATGCCGTCGGTGAGGGACTCGCCGAGCGTGCGGGCGTCGGGCTCGGCGACGAAGCTGCCGCCGTTGACACCGCGGGTGGTGACGATCAGGTGCTGGCTGCTCAGCAGGCGGAGCGCCTCGCGGACGGTGGACCGGCTCAGCCCGGACTGCTCACAGAGCTGCGGCTCCGTCGGCAGCCGGGCACCGGGCAGGAGCTGACCGGACATGATCTCCACGCGGAGCCGGTCGGCGAGGACCTGATAGGCGGGTGCGACCGTCACGACCACCGAGCGTAAGTCACGCCTGCCATCGGCGGGACCAGCAACGCCACAGGTCGTACGTTCAGCGGATGCCGAGCGCGATCCGCGTCGACGGGGCGAACAGCAGGATCGCCCCGGCGAGCCCCAGCGCGAAGAGCGGCGCCCCGATGTAGGGCTGGCCGTGGGTGAGCATCGTCCAGCCGATCGGCATCTGCAGCATCTGCGTGACGATCCCCGGGCCGCGGGCCCATCGCTGACGGCGGTGCAACGCGATGGCGATCCCCAGGAACAGCAGGGTCATGAGCGCCAGGTAGCCGGTGAAGGACAGCGCCGTGGCGAGGAACGTCGACTTGCTGGTGACGTCCAGATAGACGATCACCAGCGTGAGCAGGGCCAGCCCGATGCCCTCCGCGAACAGCAGCCGCACCGCCCACCGCAGGGTCGCCGGCTCCCGCTCCGCCGCCGCCGTGCCGCTCACGCGCCGCTCACCTGGCATTCCCTTCAGCTGGCCCTGTCCCGTGCACCTCACCTTAGCGCGCGGGAGAGCGGGTACAGTGCCGCCCATGCGAGCCCTCCTGGTCGTCAACCCGAACGCGACGACCACCACCGAACGCGGCCGGGACATCCTGGTGCGTGCGCTGCGCAGCCAGGTCGACCTGGAGGTGGCATACACGCAGCGCAAAGGCCACGGCGTGGAGCTGGCGCGCGACGCCGCCCGGGAGCGCTTCGACCTCGTCGTGACGCTCGGCGGCGACGGTACCGTCAACGAGGCGGTCAACGGTTTGATGACCTTCGACGCCGGCCCGGCCGAGGGGCGCGCGCAGGAGCGCCCGGCGCTCGCGGTCGTGCCGGGTGGCTCCACGAACGTCTTCGCTCGGGCGCTCGGGCTGCCGAGCGACTGGGCCGAGGGCACCGGCGCGATTCTGGAGGCGCTGCGGGACCGGCGGGAGCGGATCGTCGGCCTCGGCCGCGCCGACGACCGGTATTTCACGTTCTGCGCCGGTATGGGCCTTGATGCGGAGGTCGTGCGGCGCGTGGATCAGGCCCGGCACCGTGGTTCGACGTCGACGCCGTGGCTGTATTTCCGGTCGATCGCGCAGCAGTACGTGACGACGAACCGCCGGGTGCCGCTCCTCACGCTCGAGCTCCCGGGCGAACCTGCCAAGTCCGGGCTAACGTGGATGTTGGTGCAGAACACTGCACCATGGACATACATCGGCGAGCGGCCGGTGGATCCGAATCCGCGTGCCTCGTTCGACACGGGGCTCGACGTGCTGGGCCTGCTGCAGATGCAGGCCGGGAGCACGGCCCGGACGATGGCGCAGCTGGTTCGCGGCGCCGACTTGAAGGGCAAGCAGGTGCTGCGGATGCACGATCTTGCCGGGTTCACGCTCACCGCCGCCAAGCCGATCGCTTTCCAGGTCGACGGGGAGTACCTCGGAGAGTGCGACAAGTTGGATTTCGCGTCCGTGCCGGGAGCGTTACGCGTAGTGTGTTGAGTCACTCCCGGCGGTCGGTCCACCGAAGGGGGAGAAAGTTGCAGAGAGTCGCGACAGAGACACCGCGACCGCATCTCCGAAACCCCTCCGATCGTTGACCGAACCGTACTACATTGGTAACTGACTGTTGCGATTCAGGGTCCCTAAACGCAATAAAATCGGACAAACAGTGCGTGAGCTTGCTCACCGACTTGGATTTTCTTGGTTTGGACCCCTTGACATCGCGGTAGTTCGTGAAAGCATTCACAAGCGATACGAACACTGAGCGTTGCCCGCACACGCGTTACGGATCTTCAGGCTCCGCCTAGCCGAGACGTTACGCGAGATGCACATAGGGAATCACTAACAACGATCCGCGAAAACAACAAGGAGTGTTGCCGCCATGTCGGACTGGCGCCACCATGCCCTCTGCCGCGACGAGGACCCGGAGCTGTTCTTCCCCATCGGAACTTCGGGCCCGGCGTTGCTGCAGGTCGAGCAGGCGAAGGCGGTCTGCCAGCGCTGCTCCGTGACCAGCGACTGCCTTCAGTGGGCACTCGACTCCGGTCAGGACGCAGGCGTCTGGGGCGGAATGAGCGAAGACGAGCGTCGTTTGATGAAGCGTCGCGGCGGCCTGCGGGTCCGCGCTCACTCCGCATAGCCTGAGCCATAACAGCACCATAAGAATCGCAGCCCGGCACCGAAGCGCACCCAAGCCTAAAGCGCATCGAAGACCCGAGCAGCAGCGAAGACGAAAACGCCCCGGCCGATGCGCCGGGGCGTTTCACGTGCGGGCCACGACCAATCTGCCTACCCACGATAATGGGGGTCGTTGGGGCCGGGCGGCGGGAAGTTCGGGCCGTCGTAGTAGGGCTGCCCGTAGCCGGGCGGCGGGTAGCCGGGCTGCCCGTAGCCGCCGTAGCCGGGGGCGCCGTAGGGCGGCTGGCCGTATCCGGGCGGCGGGTAGCCGGGCGGGTATCCCTGGTTGCGCATGGCGGCCGACTCGACGTCGATCAGCCGCTCCAGCTCGCCGCGGTCCAGGAACGTTCCCCGGCACTCCAGGCACTGTTCGATGGTGACGCCGCTGCGCTCGTACTGCTGCATCGTGCCGCGGCACTTCGGGCATGTCATCTGCATACCCCCAAGGTAGCCCTCGGCCACCAAGCGCGAGATCAGCCGTTTCCGCAGGCGACCCGGCCGGTGCGGCTAGTCGAACAGCTCCTCGAAGAAGCTCTCGCGGTGGTGCTTCTTGCGCTTCTTGTGGTGCCCGTAGTGACCATAGTGGCCGTGCTGACCATGCTGCTGCGGGTAGTGCGGCTGGCCGTATGCGGGCTGGCCATAGGCCGGCTGCCCGTATCCGGGCTGACCGTGCACCGGCTGGCCGTGCACCGGCTGGCCGTAGGGCTGTTGACCGTAGGCCGGCTGCTGCGGATACGCCTGCGGCGAGCCGGGCGGCGGGAATCCCGGGGTGCCGGGCGGGACACCGGGGGCGCCCGGCTGCTGCTGACGCCCGCGCCAGGCGTTCTCCGCGTCGGTGATCTTCTCCAGCTCACCGCGGTCGAGGAAGATCCCCCGGCACTCCAGGCATTGGTCGATGGTGACACCGCTGCGCTCGTACTGCCGCATCTCGCCGCGGCACTTCGGGCATGTCATCTGCATACGTCCACGGTAGCCGCCGGGTTCCAAGGCCACCTTCAGGCGGCGAGATCCATGGTCTCCGGGGACACCCGGCCGATCCTGGCGACGACGAGCCGGGCCAGGTCGAGCGCGCGACCGAGCGGCGGCGCGGCCGGTTCGAGGGCACCCGCGGACACGGCGGAGGCGACGGCGGCCTCGTGCAGCTTGCCCGGCGCCAGGAAGTACGAGGAGATCGCCACCCGCGCGCAGCCGGCGGCCCGCAGCGCCGACACCGCGACCGCGCCGGTGACCGGCGACCCGGAGGCGAACGCCGCGCGGCACGGCAGCCCGAGCGACCGCCCGAGCTCGGCGGCGGCCAGGTCGACGGTGTGCCTGGCCAGGTCGTCGCGGGTACCGGCGGCGATCATGACGACCCCGTCCGCCTCGACCGCGGGAAGCTGCCGGCGCAGCGCCGCGAGCAGCAGCGGATCGACGACCCCGCCGACCGGCCCGAGTACGTCGGTAATAGAAACGCGAGACCGAAGGCCCGCCGCGACCGCCCGGTCGATGACCGCCGGCAGGTCGATCCGGCCGTGAAACGCCGAGGTCAGCAGCAGCGGTACGACAACCGCCGACCGATGCCCGAGCCGCTGCATGTCGAGCAGTACAGCGTCCGGGCGGGGGCCGGCGTGGTCGAGGAACGACGTCCGGACGTCCAGCCCCGGGCGCTGGGCCGCGACCGCGCGGGCGAGGGCTCTCGTCGAGGCCGCCGCCCGCGGGTCGGAGGACCCGTGCGCCACCAGTAAGACAGCTGTTACTAGCTCCCCCGGCTTCGCCGGCGGTTCCGAGGGGGGCTGCGCCACCCCACACCCCCCATGCTTCGCACTACGAACCTTCACCCGGCGTGGAGACCGCACTCGGTCTTGTCGAACATCGGCCAGCGCCCGCCGCGCGGGTCGCCGCCGGGAGGGGTCCGCCGGGTGCACGGCCAGCAGCCGACGGAGGCGTACCCCTGCCGCATGAGGGCGTTCACCGGGACGTTGTAGCGGGAGATGTACGCGTCGACGTCGGCCTGCGTCCACTGCGCCAGCGGCGAGACCTTGAACTTGCCGCGGGCCTGCTCGAAGCTCACGATCGGCGTGTTGGCGCGGCTCGGCGACTCGTCGCGGCGCAGGCCGGCGGCCCACGCGTCGTAGTCCTCGAGGGCCCGCTCCAGCGGCTCGATCTTGCGCAGGAAGCAGCACTCGTCGGGGTCGCGGGCGTAGAGCCGCGGCCCGAACTCGGCGTCCTGCTCGGCGACGGTCTGCCGCGGGCGGATCGAGCGGACCGTCACCGGGAGGGTCCGCTGGACGACCTCGCGCACGCGGAGCGTCTCGGCGAAGTGCAGGCCCGTGTCGAGGAAGATGACCGGCACGCCGGGCACGACCTTCGACACGACGTGGGCGAGCACGGCGTCGGCGAACGAGCTGGTCACACAGAACCGGTCGCCGAACTCAGCGGCGGCCCACTCCACGATCTTGTCGGCGGTCTTGCCCTCCAGCTGGGCCGACGCCTCCTTGGCCAGGGCGATGGACTCTTCTCGGGTACGTGCAACGGCTGTGCTCATCGCTTCGCCTCCAACATTCGTGCCGCAAGCCCCAGGAATTTCAGTGAGAAGACCCGCGCGCAGCTGCGGCACTCCCATGCGCCGTGCGTGTCCTCGTGTGGCCGTAGGTCCTCGTCCCCGCAGTACGGGCAGTACAACGGAGCCATTCGCTCGCTCATCGGAGTTCCTCCTCCGGAGCCCGCATGACCCAGTGGGCGAACGACTCGCCGGAATCGCGACCGGCGAGGTAGTGGTTGGCGACCCGCTCGACGTACGAGGGCAGGTCGGCTGCGGTGGTCTTCAGGCCGCGGAGCTTGCGCCCGAAGCCGGCGTTCTGTCCCGCCGCCATGCCCAGGCCGCCGCCCAGGTGGATCTGGAAGCCCTCGACCATGTCGCCGGTGGCGTCGTCGCGCACGAGCATGCCCTTGAGGCCGATGTCGGCCACCTGCGTGCGGGCGCAGGCGTTGGGGCAGCCGTTGAGGTGGATGGAGATGTCGGCGTCGAGCTCGGCGACCTTCGCCTCCAGGTGCTCCACCAGCTCGGCGGCGCGGGCCTTCGTCTCGACGATCGCCAGCTTGCAGAACTCGATGCCGGTGCACGCCATCGTGCTGCGCCGCCAGGTGGACGGGCGGGCCTCCAGCCCGGCCTCCCGCAGGCCCAGCACGACCGCCTCGGTGTCGGCCTCGGCGATGTCGAGGACGATGAGCTTCTGGTACGGGGTGAGCCGCACCCGGTCGCTGCCGAACCGCTCGGCGAGGTCGGCGACCTTGGCGAGCTGGCTGCCGGAGCTGCGGCCCGCGATGGGCGCGGCGCCGACGAAGTACTTGCCGTCCCACTGCTTGTGCACGCCGATGTGGTCGATCGGCTTCTCCGGCAGCTCCGGCGACGGGCCGTCGATCAGCGGGCGCTTGAGGTACTCGGTCTCCAGCACCTCGCGGAACTTCGCCGCGCCCCAGTCGGCGACCAGGAACTTCAGCCGGGCGCGGCTGCGCAGGCGGCGGTACCCGTAGTCGCGGAAGATCTGGATGACGCCGAGCCACGCGTCGACGACCTCGTGCAGCGGCACCCACACGCCGAGGCGCACCGCCAGCATCGGGTTCGTCGACAGGCCGCCGCCGACCCAGAGGTCGAAGCCGGGACCGTGCTCCGGGTGGATCACGCCGACGAAGGAGACGTCGTTCGCCTCGTACGGGGTGTCCGGCAGCCACGAGATCGAGGTCTTGAACTTGCGCGGCAGGTTGGACAGCGTCGGGTCGCCGACGTACTTCTCGGTGATCTCGTTGATCGCCTCGGTCGGGTCGAGCACCTCGCTCTCCGCGACGCCGGCGATCGGGCTGCCGAGCACGACCCGCGGGGTGTCGCCGCAGGCCTCGGTCGTGGACAGGCCGACCGCCTCGAGCTCCCGCCAGATCTGCGGGACGTCCTCGACGCGGATCCAGTGCAGCTGGATGTTCTGCCGGTCGGTGATGTCGGCGGTGTCGCGGGCGAAGCGGGTGGCGATCGACGCGATCGTGCGCAGCTGGGCGAGGCTCAGCTGGCCGCCGTCGCTGCGGATGCGCAGCATGAAGTACTTGTCGTCGAGCTCCTCGGGTTCGAGGATCGCGGTCCGGCCGCCGTCGATGCCGGGCTTGCGCTGCGTGTACAGCCCGAACCAGCGGAACCGTCCGCGCAGGTCAGCGGGGTCGATCGAGTCGAAGCCGCGGTGCGCGTAGATCGACTCGATGCGGGCCCGGACGTTGAGCGGGTTGTCGTCCTTCTTGCTGCGCTCGTTGGGGTTGAGCGGCTCCCGGTGGCCGAGCGCCCACTGCCCCTCGCCGCGAGGGCGCCCACCGGCTCCGGCCCGAGCGCCGCGGGCGGCGGGACGGGGAGCGGGTGCGGCGTTGTCTGCCGGGACGGTGTTCACCGTCATGTCGGCGTCCTCTCAGGGTTGAGAGCACGCGAGCCTGCGCCGGCCTATCGCGGAAGATGCGCGATGGATGACGTCGATGTCATGAAGAATCCGGCGCGAGTCGCGCGCCCGAAGAAAGAATTAACGGGCGGCGTTCAGCAAGCCGGACACATGGCGCTGCGCACGCGACCGTAGTCGACGTGTCGGCGGCTGACGAGCCGCAGAGAAGCAGCGTGCATAGGGTGCAGTCTTCCACGTCGACCGGTCCTTACGCCACGTCGGCGTGAGGGTTGTCTCAAACCCGCGTCACCGGGACGTAACCCAAAGAAGACTCAGCCGATAGGAAATATAGACCGGAATGGGCAGGCCGCCGACCGGCAATGACCGGCGGTCCCACAGTGCGGTAGGTTTCAGCGTTTCGCCAGCGGGACGACCATCACAGCCTCCGTGCCGCCGCCGGCCCGGGTGCGCAGCTCGATCGTGCCGCGCAGCTCCCCCGTCGCGAGCGTCCGCACGATCTGCAGCCCGAGCCGCTCGCTGCTGTCCAGGTCGAACCCGTCGGGCAGGCCCCGGCCGTTGTCGGCGACGGTGACGTGCAGCTGCTTGCGGAAGCGGTGCACGGAGACGACGACCTCCGGTTCCTGCCCGCCATCGGGGGCGGCGGGCTCGGCGGCCTGGCCGAGGCGCGGCTCGAACGCGTGCTCCACGGCGTTCTGCAGCAGCTCGTTGAGGACCATGACGAGCGGCGTGGCGATCTCCGCGGGCAGCACGCCGAAGTCGCCGTCCCGGCGCAGCGCCACGGTGAAGTCGGAGGCGGCCACCTCGACGGCCGCGGCCGCGACCCGGTCCACGATCCCGTCGAACTCGACCGCCTCGTCCGCGGTGTCCGACGCCGACATCGAGAGGGTCTCGTGCACCAGGGCGATGGAGGCGACCCTTCGCACCGACTCCTCCAGCGCGTGCCGGGCGGCCGGGACCCCGACCCGGCGGGCCTGCAACCGCAGCAGCGCGGCGACGGTCTGCAGGTTGTTCTTGACCCGGTGGTGGATCTCCCGGATCGTCGCGTCCTTCGTCATGAGCTGCCGGTCGCGGCGGCGGACCTCGGTGATGTCGCGGACCAGGACGAGCGCCCCGATCGGCACGCCCGCCGGCATCAGCGGCAGCGCCCGCATGAGCACGGTCGCGCCGCGCGCCTCCAGCTCCTTGCGGGCGGGCGCGTCGCCGCGCAGCGCCGAGTGGACCCGGTCCGTGGCGTCCTTGCCCTCGAGGGGGTCGTCGCAGAGCCGGCCGGTGATCTCGGCGAGGCTCTCGCCGACCAGGTGCGCGGCGAGCCCGAGCCGCCGGTACGCCGACTGCGCGTTGGGGCTGGCGTAGGTGACCTTGCCGGACGCGTCGAGGCGGACCAGGCCGTCGCCGATGCGTGGGGCGCTGGTGGTCTCGCCGGGGTGCCGCGGCGGCGGGAACGTGCCGTCGGCGATCATCTGCGCCAGGTCGTCGGCGGTGGTCAGGTAGTTGAGCTCCAGCTGCGCCGGGGTCCGGGCGGTGCTGAGGTTGGTGTCCCGGCCGACGACGGCGATGACCTGCGTCTCGCCCCGGCGGCGGATCGGGATCGCCTCGTGGCGGGCGGGCATGTCGCCGTACCAGACGGGATCCCCCTCCCGCCAGATCCTGCCCTGCGCCCGGACGATCGCGAGGTGCGCCACCTCGGGTCCGCCGGCGACCCGGCCGACCTGGTCGTCCTGATAGGCGGTCGGGGCGGTCGTCGGCCGCACCTGCGCGACGCACAGGAACTCGCCGCGGTCCGCGATCGGCACCCACATGAGCAGGTCGGCGAACGACAGGTCGGACACGATCTGCCAGTCGCCGGCGAGGCGGTGCAGGTGCTCGATGTCCTCGGGCGCGAGGGAGGTGTGCTCCTCGACGAGGTCACGCAGGGTCGACACCGTTACAGACTATGGTGGGCCCGTGCGTCGCCTGTTGCCTGCCCTTGTCCTAGTGCTCACCCTCGGCGGCTGCGGGTGGGTGGGCCGCGCCGACGAGACCAGCAAGCCCGACGGGTTCCAGCTGCACGGCTACGTGAGCGTGGCGGGCGCGGCGACCGGCGTCCCGGGCACCCCGTGCCTGGCCCCGGTGCCGGACATCGCCTCCGGGGCGACGGTGAAGGTGGCTGATCAGGACGGCAAGGTGGTGGCCGTGACGACGTTGGCGGCCGGTGTACTGGCGGCGACGGGCGGGACGTACCACTGCAACTTCTCGTTCGAGCTGCTGAACCTGTCCGGGAGCCGGCCGACCTACCAGATCCTGGTCGGTGACCGGCCCCCGGTGGCGTTCGAGACGCGGGCGCTGCGCGAAGGCCGCCTCGCCGTCGTCGATGTCGCCGTTACAGCGTCGCCGTCACCTTCTTGAGGCCGCGCGGCGCGTCGGGGTTCTCGCCCCGGTGCAGGGCGAGAGACAGGGCGAGGCGCTGCAGCGGCAGGATGTCCAGCAGCGGCGCGTAGCGCTCGTCGACCTCGGGGGTCGGCACCCAGCCGGCCGCGCCGTCGACCTTCGACGGGCCGAAGACGACCACGTCGGCGCGGCGCTCGCCGAGCCGGCCGACGACGTCGCGCATCGACGCGCCGGCGGGACCGCCGCCGACGACGGCGAGGACCGGCACGTCGGGGTCGGCCATCGCGAGGGGGCCGTGCAGCAGGTCGGCGCCGGAGAACGCGAGACCGGCCACGTAGGACGTCTCCATCAGCTTGAGCGCGGTCTCGCGCGCCGTCGGGTACGCGTAGCCGCGGCCCGTGGTCACGATCCGGTCCGCGAACCGGTAGCGGGCGGCGAGGTCGGCGGCGGTGTCGTCGGCGAGGACGCGCTCCGCGTGGCCGGGCAGCTCGCGCAGCGCGGCGAGCTCCTCGGCGGGCAGCGAGCCGCCGCCCTTGATGCTCTCGACCAGCATGAGCAGCGCGAGCAGCTCCGCGGTGTAGGTCTTGGTCGCGGCGACCGCGATCTCGTGCCCGGCGACGACGTCGACGTGCAGCTCGGCGACCTGGGCCAGGGGCGACTCGGCGTTGTTGGTGACGGCGAGGGTGTGCGCGCCCTGCTCGCCGGCGACCCGCAGCACCTCGCGCAGGTCGGGCGAGCCGCCGCTCTGGCTGACCCCGACGACGAGCGTGTCACGCAGGTCGGGGCGGGCGCCGTAGAGCGTCATCGCCGACGGCGAGGCGAGGCCGACGGGGATGCCGAGGCGGATCTCGGTGAGGTACGCCGCGTACAGCGCGGCGTGGTCCGACGTGCCGCGCGCCGTGAAGATCACGTTGCGGGGCTGCCACTGCGCGATCCGCTCGGCGACGGCGGCGATGGCGCCCGCCTGCTCGTCGACGAGCCTCGCGAACACGGCCGGCTGCTCGGCGATGTCCGCCTGCATCCCGGCACCGGGCTGCTCGGTCACGGCTACTCCTCTATGTGCTGGCGTCTGATGCGCGTTACTGCTCAAAGTTTGGCAGCTTCGCGCACCAGACGCCAGTTTTCATCGCAACTTCGCGCATGTGGTGCGCGAAACTACCCCTCCTGCGCAACCAGCGTGCTCTCCGCCTGCTCCTTGGCCGCTTCGGGGCCGCGCAGCGCGACCTCGCGGATGAAGATCGCGAGCAGCGGCACCAGCACCGTCGCCGCGATCGCCCAGAGGAACACGCTGGACGTCGCGCCGGCGATCGCGTCGATCACTGCGGTGCGTACCCCCGCGGGCAGCTGGCCGAGCGTCGCCGGGCCGATCGAGGCGCCGCCGCCACCGCCGCCGGCGAGCTGGTCCGCCGCCTGGTCGCCGACCTTCTCCGCGAGCAGGTCGTGCAGCCGGTGGTTGAAGATCGCGCCGAACGCCGCCACGCCGAACGCGCCGCCGATCGAGCGGGCGAACGTCGAGGTGCTGCTCGCCACGCCCAGATCCTTGAGCTCCACGCTGTTCTGCGCGATGAGCATCGAGGTCTGCATCAGGAAGCCCATCCCCAGGCCGAGGACGGCCATGTAGATCGCCGACTCGGTCTTCGAGGTGTCCGAGTCCAGCCGCGACAGCAGGACCATCGCCACGATCATGACGAACCCGCCGATCACCGGGAAGATCCGGTACTTGCCGGTCTTGGTGATCATCTGGCCGGCCACCAGCGAGGTCACCAGCAGGCCGCCCATCATCGGCAGCAGGAGCAGCCCGGAGTTGGTCGCCGAGGCGCCCTGCACGATCTGCTGGTACAGCGGCAGGAACGTGATCGCGCCGAACATGGCGAACCCGACCAGGAAGCCGATGCCCGCGACCAGGCTGAAGTTGCGGTTGCGGAAGATGGCCAGGGGCAGGATCGGCTCCGGGTGGCGCCGCTCGACGATCATGAACGCGGCGAGCGACACCACGGCCAGGGCGGCCAGGCCGACGATCTGCGCGGAACCCCACGCGTACTGGTTGCCGCCCCACGTGGTGATCAGGACCAGCGCGGTGACGCCGGCCGAGAGCAGGGCCGCGCCGAGCCAGTCGATCCGGTGCTCGGTGCGCTTCTTCGGCATGTCGAGCTTCAGCGCGAGCAGCGCCAGCGCCGCGCCGCCGAGCGGCAGGTTGACGAAGAACGCCCAGCGCCAGTCGGCGTGGTCGGTGATGAAGCCGCCGACGAGCGGGCCGCCGACCATCGCGACCGCCATGACCGCGGCGAACTGGCCCTGGTACTTGCCCCGCTCGCGCGGCGACACGAGCTCGCCGAGGACGGCCATCGCGCCGACCATGAGACCACCGGCGCCGAGGCCCTGGAACGCGCGGAAGCCGATCAGCTGCGGCATGTCCTGGGCGAAGCCGCACAGCACCGAGCCGAGCAGGAACAGCACGATCGAGGTCAGGAAGACCGTCTTCCGTCCGTACAGGTCGCCGAGCTTGCCCCAGATCGGCGTGGACACCGTCGAGCCGAGGACATACGCGGTGACGACCCACGACAGGTGGTCGACGCCGCCCAGGTCACCGACGATGCGGGGCATCGCGGTGCCGACGATCACGTTGTCGAGCATCGCCAGGAGCATCGCCATGAGCAGTCCTGGCAGGACGACCCTGAGGCGCTTGTCAGACATCGTGGCTCACCTTACTTGTCGGCCGGCTAGTTGACTTACTAGCCGTACGGTAAGTTCGTACTAGCCGCTCGTCAAGTCAGTTCACGTAGGATGGTCCCGATGGAGCAGAACCAGCAGGCAGCAGCGCGGGTCGTGCGGGGGCGGAACCGGATCCGGACCGCCGACGCCGAGACCGAGGACGTGCGCGCGCACATCCAGCGGGTGGCCCTGGAGATGTTCATCGAGGACGGCTACGACAAGACCTCGCTGCGGGAGATCGCGGAGAAGCTCGGCGTCACCAAGGCCGCGCTCTACTACCACTTCCCGACCAAGGACGACATCGTCAACAGCCTCATCGAGCACCGCATCGCGGCCGTCGACGCGCTGATGGAGTGGGCGGAGGCGCAGCCGCGCACGGAGGCGACGCGGATCGAGTTCCTCCAGCGGTACTTCGTGCTGCACGACGTCGCCAAGCACGAGCACGTGATCCGCTTCTTCGAGCGCAACCAGACGCTCATCAACACCCTGCCCGCGGGCAAGCTCATGAAGGGGCAGATGGAGCGCGTCTTCGGCTTCCTGATGGACCCGGCGGAGTCCACGGTCCAGCAGCTGCGCCGGGCCATGGCGATCTTCACCATCCACGCGGGCCACTTCGTGCTCCGCGGGCACGACGACCTCAGCCCGCAGGACCGCCGCGAGGCGACCCTGGTGGTCGCCGAGGACCTGATGCGCCTGGCGGCCGCCGGCGAGTGACGTCCGGGTCGCGGTGGCCGGCCTGCGCCGCGGGGCTCAGGTCGCGGTGGTCGGCAGCTTCAGGCGCAGGCCGAGCAGTGTGACGCCCTCAACCGGCGTCCAGTCCAGCGCCGGCTCGCGGACGAAGCCGAAGGAGTCGTAGAGCGCCAGCGCGGCACTGTTGCGGTCCCGCGTGCAGATCACCATCGACCCGCAGCCGAGGACGGTCGCGCGGTCGACGCAGGCACGGACCAGCGCCCGTGCCACCCCCCGCCGCTGCGCCGCCGGGTCGACGGCCAGCATCCTGAACTCGGCCTCGCCCGGGCGCGACAGCTCCGCATACCGGGTGCCGGGCAGCACGAAAGCGACCGCGCCCAGCAGTACATCACCATCGGCGGCGACCAGAACCTCGCAGTGCGCCGCCCGGGTCGTCACGTCGGCCAGCACCTCGGCATAGCCGTGCTCGTCGTCCAGCTGGCCGTCGGCGCGGTACGCCGCCACCGTCAGCCGCGCGACGCCGGCGTGGTCCTCCGGGTCCGCCCGCCGGACCAGTGGCGGCTGCTGCGTCACCCGATCACGGCGATGAGATCGCCCTCCTGCACCACGTCGCCCTCGTTGACGGCGATCTGGCTGACCGTGCCCTCCGACTCGGCGACGACGGGGATCTCCATCTTCATCGACTCCAGGATCACGAGGGTGTCGCCCTCGTTGACCTCGGCACCGACCTCAGTGGTGATCTTCCAGACGTTGGCCACCATCTCGGCACGGATCTCGTCGGACATCCCGGTCTCCTTTGACGTCGGATTGCGACCCGCAGCATATCCGCGCGAAACCCGGTCGCGCTCGACTGTGCGGCGAACGCATCATGGCCCCGTGGAATCGACCATCACGGTGACCCCGGCGGGACTGCCCGGCGTGCTGCTGCACGTCGCGGTGGTGCGGCCCGTCTTCGTCTGGGGTCAGCCCGGCATCGGCAAGAGCTCGCTGGTGAAGGAGTTCGCGGCGGCCCTCGGGCTGGACTGCGTCACCCTCATCGGCACGCAGCTGGCGCCCGAGGACCTCATCGGGGTGCCCGAGCTGCGCGACGGCCGCAGCCGCTTCGCGCCGCCGGAGTCGATCGCCCGCGACGAGCCCTACTGCCTCTTCCTCGACGAGCTCAACTCCGCCTCGCCCGAGGTGCAGAAGGCGTTCTACTCGCTCATCCTCGACCGGCGGATCGGCTCGTACGAGCTGCCCGCCGGATCGATCGTGATCGGCGCCGGCAACCGGGCCTCCGACAACGCGCTCGCCCGGCCGATGGCGTCCGCCCTGCTCAACCGGCTCATCCACGTCCACCTGCGGGCGAGCGCCGACGACTGGCTGCTGTGGGCGGCCGGCGCCGGCCTGCACGAGTGGGTGACCGACTACCTCACCCAGCGGCCCGACCACCTCTGGTCCAAGCCGCCGAAGACCGAGGAGCCGTTCTCGACCCCGCGCTCCTGGCACATGCTGTCGGACGCGCTGCTCTCCTTCGGTTCCCTGGAGGACGAAGACCTGCTCCGGGTCCTCACCGCCGGCACGCTGACGCCCTCGCACGCGTCGGCGTTCTGCGCGTACGTCAAGACCGTCCGCCACCGCTACGGCCTGGACGCCATCGTCCGCGGCGACGCGTCCTGGCCCCGCGACCCGACCGACCGCGACCTGCTGTACTTCTTCGCCGAGGCCTTCCGGGCCCGGCTCGTGAAGGACCTGCCGGCCAGCCGCGAGCACGCCTCGCCGTCCGTGCGCCGCTTCTCGGTGCGGGCCAAGGGGCTGCTGGTCGAGCTGGCCGAGATCTCCCTGGAGTGCGCGCAGCTCGTCATCGCCGCCGACGAGTCCGGGATGCCCGCGCTGCCCGCGTGGTTCCTGGTCGAGGTGACCCGCGACCTGCCGCGCCTCGTCGCCGCCCGGGCATGAGCACCGCCCGCGGCGCCGCCGCTCGTGGCGCCGCCGCTCGTGGCGCCAGGAAGGTCGACCGGCGGCTGGAGGCGGCCCAGAACGCCTGGTCCGCCGTGGCCGGCAACTCCATGTTCCGCGCCCTCGCCAGCGACCCGACCGGCAACGACCCGCGGGCGCTGCGGATGCAGTGGGCGGAGGACACGCAGCTGATCCGCGACCGCGGCCACGCCCGGGTCCACGCCGACGGCACGGTGATCGCCAACAAGCACTCGCCGCTGGAGCCCGACGAGTGGGTCTGGGTGTTCGCGCACTGCGCGCTGCACCTCGGTTTCGGCCACCTCTCCCCCGACCCGGTCTCCGCCGCTGCGCCTGCCTCCGCCGCTGCGCCTGCCTCCGCCGCTGCGCCTGCGTCCGGCGCTTCGTCGCCTGTCGACGCCGCGCTTGCCGTCGCGCGGTGCGTCGTGGTGGCCCGGTTCCAGGAGGCGCTGCGGCTCGGCCGCCCGCCGGCGCTGCTGCCGTCGCTGCCGACCGCCTTCGAGGAGCAGCTCGCCGAGCGCTGGCGGATCTCCGGCATTCCTTCCGGCCTGTCCGGCTGTTCCGCGGGCGGCGCCGGCCCCGACCTCGTGCCGCCCGCACCGCTCCCGTCCGCACCGCTCCCGCCCGCCACGCTGTCGTGGCCGGACCGCTTCGCGCTCGGGCTCGGCCAGGCCGCGGCCGATGCCGTCGACGAGGCCGGGGCACTGCGGCCGGTCGCGGGTCGCAAGACCGACGAGGCGTGGGAGGTCGCCCGGCGCTGGTTCGTGTCGTCGTACCCGCTGCTGGCCGGCCTGGCCGCGGGCTTCACGATCATCAGCGACGTCGCCGTGGCCCGCGACCTGTCGATCACCGTCGCCGCCGTCGACCCGTCCGCCGCCGAGATCTACGTCAACCCCCTCGCGCCGCTCACCACCGAGGAGCGCCGCTTCGTCATCGCGCACGAGATGCTGCACGCCGCCCTGCGCCACGGCGACCGGATCGCGCACCGCGACCCGTACCTGTGGAACGTCGCCACCGACTACGTCATCAACGGCTGGCTCGTCGAGATGGCCGTCGGCGACCTGCCCGAAGGCGTCCTCTACGACCCGCGCTTCAAGGACGCCGGCGCCGAGGAGGTGTACGACCTCATCGCCACCGACCTGCGCCGCCTGCGCCGCCTCGGCACGCTGCGGGGCCGCGGCCTGGGCGACATCCTCAGCGACGCCCACCGCGCCCACCGCGGCACGGAGCTCGACGAGTACTATCGCCGCGCCCTCGCGACCGGCCTGGCCTTCCACGAGTCCAACGGCCGCAGCTACCTGCCGTCCGGCCTGGTCGAGGAGATCCGCGCCCTGGACCACCCGCCGCTGCCGTGGGACGCGCAGCTCGCCAACTGGTTCGCCGAGCACGTCCGCTCCCCCACCCCGCGCCGCTCCTACGCCCGCGCCTCCCGCCGGCAGAGCTCCACGCCGCACATCCCCCGGCCCGGCTGGCTCTGGCCCGAGGAGGAGTCCTTCCACGCCACGTTCGGCGTCGTGCTCGACACCTCCGGCTCGATGGACCGCACCCTGCTCGGCAAGGCCCTCGGCGCGATCGCCTCCTACGCCACCGCCCGCGACGTGCCGGCCGCCCGCGTCGTGTTCTGCGACGCCGCCGCGTACGACGCCGGCTACCTCCCCGTCGCCGACATCGCCGGCCGGGTCAAGGTGAAGGGCCGCGGCGGCACCATCCTGCAGCCGGCCATCAAACTCCTGGAACGCGCCCCGGACTTCCCCGCCGACGCCCCAATCCTGATCATCACCGACGGCTACTGCGACCCCGTCCGCGTCCGCCGCGAGCACGCCTTCCTCATCCCAGAAACCACCCGCCTCCCCTTCACCCCCCGAGCCCCCGTCTTCCGCTTCCGCTGACCCCCAAGAACCGACGAGCCACCCGCAACTCGTCGTGATCAATGGACACCCCCGGCCGCCCGCGCAGCCACAACGCGACTTCGATCACGGCAACCACGACCGCCCCGCGGGCGACCAAGACCCGCCCGCGCGAGTTCGGTGATCAGAGCGGGGCAGCACTGGCTGTGAACCACGGCGGCGCTAGATCATGTGAGAACGGCGGCCGGGAACATCACCGCAACCACGAAACAGACAGTCACCACGCCACCTGGCACCGGCCCTCCAGCCGGGCGGAAGAATCCCACCTCCGTGCTGGCGTGTCCGGTTTCCCAGAAGGATCGGCGAACCCGCGCGCGGACGTGAGCCGTGCGGATCCGGTGGCGAGAAGGGCTACCAGAACCGCACGGGCAGCGTGAAGGAAGGGTCAGTCGGTGCGGAGCTCGCGGGCTTCGGCGTTGACGACCAGTTCGGAAAGCTTGGAGCGGAGGCGGTCCTTCAGGTCGGCGGGGGCCAGCTCGGAGCCGCAGCAGCGGGCCACGAGTGCCTTCACCTCCTGCTCGATGCCGAACTCGCGCAGGCAGGGCGAGCACTCGTCGAGGTGGTCGCGGATGAGCGAACGGCGGTCGTCGGTGCACTCGAGGTCGAGGTAGAGATACACCTCGGCAAGGACGGCGCCGCAGTCTGTCTCGTGCGGGTCTCCACAGCTCATCGGACTCAGACCTCGCTCGGCTCAGCGGACGGGGTGCGGGTGAAACCCCGGTCGGCAGCATAAGTCTCGAGCGAGCGGCGGAGGTTGCGCCGGCCGCGGTGCAGGCGGGACATCACGGTGCCGATGGGCGTGTTCATGATGTCGGCGATCTCCTTGTAGGAGAAGCCCTCGACGTCGGCGAGGTAGACGGCGAGCCGGAACTCCTCCGGCAGCGACTGCAGCGCCTCCTTGACGTCGGAGTCGGGCAGCCGGTCGAGGGCCTCGGTCTCGGCGGAGCGCAGACCGCTGGACGTGTGCGACTCGGCTTCGGCGAGCTGCCAGTCGGTGATCTCCTCCGTGGGCGCCTGGACGGGCTGGCGCTGACGGCGACGGTAGGAGTTGATGTAGGTGTTGGTCAGGATGCGGTAGAGCCAGGCCTTGAGGTTGGTGCCCGTCTCGAACTGGTGGAACGCCGCATACGCCTTGAGGAACGTCTCCTGGACGAGGTCCTCGGCGTCGGCCGGGTTACGCGTCATGCGCAGGGCCGCCGCGTACAGCTGATCGATGAAGGGCAACGCGTCGTGCTCGAACCGGATGCGCTGCTGCACCGCGCTCTCGCTGCTGACCACTCGTGCGACTCCAACCCTCGACCGTCCTGCCGAGGATACGCCGAGTTGCTGAGCGACTTCAGAGTTTGTGGCGCCCGTCAACCGCTCGCGGGCGATCGGTTGCCAGGACGGATCGGGCTCCGCGTCCGTCGCCGCCGGCCACGACGGGCTGAACAGCAGCTCGCGGATGCGTTGATCCTCGCGCTCAAGTGTTGCCACGAGTTGACTTCCCTCCACAGGCAACGCCTCGGCAGCGTCGCACGCTCCGTGTAACAACCGCGCCACCCCCGCAATTCCTACCCGCCTGCCCCGGCGGCCGGCCTTTTGGATTTGGGACCGGCCGGCCGCCGGGAACAGGAAGGGCCTGGGAGTTTGCGGAACGACACCGGTCCGCGGTGTGGAGAGTGTGTCCGATTTGCACCGGTCACATGCTGTTCAACGAGTGGGGCCGGCGGTGGTGACGAACGCCACGGCGATGGCGGCGAGCCGGTCGGGCGCCTTCGACAGGGCGTGGGTCTCGCCGGGCAGCACCTCGACGTGGACCGCCGGGCCCGGCGAAGGCACGCCGAAGGCGTCCCGGTCGCCGTTGAGCACGAGGGTCGGCACGCCCGTGCGCAGCTCGTCCGCGCGGGTGACGTCCGGCTTGCCGGGCGGGTGCAGCGGGAAGGCGAGCGCCAGGATGCGGTCTGCGCCGGCCTCGGCCGCGGTGCGGCAGGCGACCCTGGCGCCGCTGGACCGGCCGCCGACGACGAGGGTGTCGATCGCCACCCTGCGGCGCAGCTCCGCGACGACGGCGAGCCAGGCGGCGTCGAGCTGCCTGGCTGGTGCCGGTGGGCGGCGGGCGCCGGCGACCCGGTAGGGCTGCGTCACCATGGCGACGGCCGCCCCGGCGTCGAGCACGGCGGCACGGACCGCCACGAGGTCGACGGCGTCGACGTCACCGCCGGCGCCGTGGCCAAGGACGAGCAGCGTCCCCGTGTACCCCGCCGGGACGTCGAGCGAGAAGCGCGCGACCCCGTGCGGGGTCTCGACCTCCTGCCCGGCGAGCGACCGCTTGGCCCGCGACCTGCTCCGCCGGCCGACCGGTACACCGGAAGAGCCCACGCGGGCAGCAGAAGAGCCCACGCGGGCAGCAGCAGAAGGGCCGGCCGGGGAGCCTGGAACGGCGCCGGCCGGCCCGTCGGTCAGCCGCTGGCGGCGCCGACCGGATCGCGCCGGTCGGTCGCGGTCCGGCCCACGCGCTGGATCGGCACCAACGGCAGACACGCCATCGGGCCCATCCGGTGCTCGGCTGCCTGTGGCTGGCCCGTCAACGCGGGTTGTGGAGCGTCGCTGCGCCATGCGACGAGCATCGCACGCCGCTCACGCGGTGTGGTCGCTCCCCACACACCGTGGCAGTCGCCGACCTCCAGCGCCCAGGCCAGGCATGCGCCCTGGACGTCGCAGGTGCGGCACAACGCGACGGCAGCGTCGGCGGGCTCGCTCGGGGCCGGAAAGAACGTCTCCGGATCAACTGTCTGGCATGCGCCGCGGGTCCGCCAGGCATCATCGCCCTGTTGCTCGCGCACCGCGCGCAACAGACGCGGATCACGCTTGGCGGCAGCGACCTCATGCGGGCGTGGCATCCTCGCCCGGGTCATACACCCACCTCCCCCGTGGGTCAAACGAACACAAGGCAGGAAAACGTCGGGATGCCCCCATCCGACATTGACCTACCGGCGCTGTGTTCTATCGCACAAACACCTGCAAATACAAGAGTTTTCACGCGGATAGGCAAAACCTGCCGGGGAGGAAATGGACGTAAAGCCTAAAAGAGGGTCAGATCGATCGGCTCGACGTCACTCGATCGCAGGGCCGGCGCCGGCACGCGGTCGAGCAAATCACGGCCGTCGTTACGTACGTCACCCACGCGCGCGCCGACCGGACGAAGCTCCAGCCGCGCGACGTGCTCGGACGGCGTCGGGGCCAGCAGCCGCTCATCGACGGGGGCCGCCAGCCACTCGTCCCACCGCGACGGCGGCAGGATCAGCGGCATGCGGTCGTGAATGAGCGCCAGATCGTCCACGGCGGGCGCGGTGATGATGCTGCAGGTGAGCACCCGGTCGTCGCCTTTCCCCCACACCGTCCAGATCCCGGCGAACACGCACGGCTCGTCGTCACCGAGCGTCATGAAATACGCCTGCTTGTCCTTGCCGTCCCCGCGCTTCCATTCGAACCAGCCGTCGGCGGGCACCAGGCAGCGCCGCTTCGCGAACGACTGCGCGAACGCCTTCGACTCCGCGACCGTCTCGGACCGGGCGTTGATCATCCGGGCGCCCACCTTGAGGTCGGCGGCCCACGGGGGCACCAGACCCCAGCGGGCGCTGCTCAGGACGCGGCCGTCGGCGGACTGGGAGACGCGCACCACCGGGACCTGGTCCGTCGGGGCGACGTTGTAGTCCGGCTCGAGCCCGTCCGTCTCGTCGGTGGCCTCGAACAGCGCACTCAGGTCAACGTTGCTGCGGGATGTCGCATACCGACCACACATGCCGATTACGGTACCCGCGACGAATGTTGCATTGTCAGCAGTCGCTACCCAGCGGCACGGGCCGCACACTGAACGCGTGCCTCACCTGACCGCCCCCGTGTCCCTGCCGTGGATCGCGCCGACCGCCTCGGCGCCGGTCACCGCCACGGTCCGGCTCCCCGGCTCGAAGTCGATGACGGCCCGGGCGCTGGTCCTCGGCGCGCTGTCCCTGGGCGCCACCACCCTGCGTGGTCCCCTGCGGGCCCGCGACACCGAGCTGATGGCGGCGGGCCTGCGCGCCATGGGCTGCCACGTGTCCACCTCCGACGAGAACCTGTGGGTGCTGCGCCCCCGCCCGTTGCGCGGCCCCGCCCGGATCGACGTCGGCACCGCGGGCACGGTCCTGCGCTTCCTCCCACCGGTCGCCGGGCTCGCCGACGGTGCCGTCACCTTCGACGGCGACGAGCGCAGCCGTACGCGGCCGATGGCGCCCCTGATCGGCGCGCTGCGCACGCTCGGCGCGCGGGTCGACTATTGCGCCGGGCTGCCGCTGACGGTGCACGGCATCGGCCGGGTCACCGGCGGCGCGGCGACGATCGACGCGTCGGCCTCCAGCCAGATGCTGTCGGGGCTGCTGCTGGCCGCGCCCGAGTTCGACCGCGGCCTCACCGTCCGCCACGCCGGCCCGCCGCTGCCCCGCGCGCCCCACCTGCGCATGACGGTGCAGATGCTGCGCGCCGCCGGGGCCGGCATCGACGACAGCCGGCCGGACCTGTGGGTGGTCGAGCCCGGCCGGCTCAACGGCCGCGCCTGGGACATCGAGCCGGACCTGCTGGGCGCCGCGCCGTTCCTCGCCGCGGCGCTGGTCACCGGCGGCACCGTGACCGTCGCCGGCTGGCCGCGCTCCGGCATCCAGGGCGGCCACCGGCTGCTGGACCTGCTGCGCCAGATGGGCGGCTCGCCCGCAGTCACCCGGCAGGGGCTGGTCGTGCGCGGCACCGGCACGGTCCGCGGCCTCACCGCCGACCTGACCGACGTCGCGGAGCTGGCCCCGGTGCTCGCCGCGCTCGCCGCCGTCGCGGACTCACCGTCGCACCTGCACGGCCTGGCGCACCTGGGCGGCCACGAGACCGACCGGATCGCCGCGCTCGTCGAGGGCCTGACGAGCCTCGGCGCGGACATCGCCCAGGACCACGACGGCCTGCGGATCCGGCCCCGCCCGCTGCGCGGCGGCACGTTCGCCACGCGGGACGACCACCGCCTCGCGCACGCCGCCGCCGTCGTCGGGCTCGCCGTCGGCGGGGTACGGCTGGACGACGTGGCATGCACCGCGAAGACACTGCCGGACTTCCCCCGGCTATGGTCAACGATGGTGCACGGTCCGGGCTCGGTTGGAGGACAAGACTGACGCGCAAGCGCGAGTACGACGAGGATGACGTCCGGGTCCGCCCGAGCCGGTCATCGCGACCCCGCACGCGCACCCGGCCGAAGCACAGCGACGCGGTCGAGGGCTTCGTCGTGGCGGTCGACCGCGGGCGGTACACCTGCCACATCGCCGGGACCGACGCGGTCGTGACCGCCATGCGCGCCCGCGAGCTGGGCCGCCGTGGCGTGGTCGTCGGCGACAACGTCCAGATCGTGGGGGACGTGACCGGGCGGCCCGACACCCTCGCGAGGATCGTGCGCATCGACGACCGCAGGTCGGTGCTGATGCGCACCGCCGACGACGAGGAGGGCTCGACAGAGGGGCGCTTCGAGCGCGTCGTGGTCGCCAACGCCGAGCAGCTCGTGATCGTCAACTCGCTGCACGACCCGCCGCCGCGGACGGGCTTCATCGACCGGTGCCTGGTCGCCGCGTACGACGCCGAGATCGAGCCGCTGCTGTGCCTCACCAAGGGTGACCTGGCGGGCCCGGAGGCGGTGCTGGACTACTACTCCGAACTGGACCTGCCGTATGTGCTGTGCCGGCCGGGCGAGCCCATCGACGACCTCGTCGCGGCGCTGAGCGGCAAGGTGTCGGTGATGATCGGCCATTCGGGTGTTGGCAAGTCGACGCTGGTCAACCGGCTCGTGCCGGGCACCGACCGGGCGGTCGGCGTGGTCAGCGCCGTCGGCAAGGGCCGGCACACCTCCACCAGCGCCGTGGCGCTGCGCCTGCCGGAAAGCAGGAGGAGCGGCGGCTGGATCATCGACACGCCGGGCGTACGGTCGTTCGGCCTGGCGCACGTGTCGGCGGACAGCCTGCTGCACGGGTTCCCCGACCTGGTCGAGGCGTCGACCCGGTGCGCGCCCAACTGCGACCACACCGGCGCCGGCGGCGAGTGCGGCCTGGACATGCTGGTCGCCGAGGGCGGCGCCGACCCGAGACGGCTCGCCTCCTTCCGCCGCCTCCTCGCATCCAAGGAAGGCACCGCAGAACCCACCGCGGAACCCACCGAGCCGACGGACGAGGCCTACGAGCTCTAGACGGCCACCGGCCCGCCCGTACGCCAGTAGACGCCGTCGGCGCGGGAGAGCAGCTGGTTGTCCACGAGGTAGCGCCGCAGCGCCGCGTGGTCGTCGAACCAGGCCCGCAGCACCGCGTTGACCTCCCGCTCCGGATAGCGCACGCCCGGCTCGAACGACGACGCGATGTGCTCCAGCACCACCAGGCGCTTGCCGTGGGCGGCGGGCATCTGGGTCAGCCGGCCGTCGACGACGAACGTGCGCAGGATCTGGTCGCGCTGGCGGTCGGGGTCCATCGGCTCCACCGCGGCCGGGGTCGCGGCGTGGGCGCGGACGGACTCCTTGAAGACCTCGACGTCGGCGCGCAGGGCACCGTCGCCGCCGGTCAGCAACCCGCCCTGCCGCAGCCGGCCGACGGCGGCGGCGACGGCGCGGGCCGGCAGGCCGGTCGCCGCCCCGATCGCGGCGAGCCCCGGCGCCCCGAGCACCACGGCGGCATAGACCCGGAGCCGGTCCTCTTCGGCAAGGAGGCCACACAGGGCGGCCGGCGAGGTGGTCACAAACGGCGACAGTACTGCCAGAAGTTGGCGATCGTCGGCTAAGTTTCCGCGCATGGCGCGCTACGCGGACGACCTGGCCCTCGCTCACCTGCTTGCCGACACCGCGGACGCGATCGCCGTTCCCCGGTTCCGGGCCCAGGATCTGCACGTGTCGACGAAGCCCGACCTGACGCCGGTGACGGAGGCGGACACGGCGGTCGAAAAGGCGCTGCGGGCGACGCTGCAGCGGGCCCGGCCGCGCGACGGGGTCCTCGGCGAGGAGTACGGGGCGACCGAGGCCGCCGCCGGTCCGGGGACGCGCCAGTGGGTGATCGACCCGATCGACGGCACGAAGAACTATGTCCGCGGGGTACCGATCTGGGCGACCCTGATCGCGTTGATGGAGGGCGCCCAGCCGGTGGTCGGGCTGGTGTCCGCGCCGGCGCTCGGGCGGCGCTGGTGGGGCGCGCTCGGTCACGGAGCGTATGCCGGACGCCACACGGCCGCGGCGACGCCGATCCGGGTGAGCGGTGTCGACCGGCTCGCCGACGCGAGCTTCTGCTACTCGTCGCTGGGCGGCTGGGAGGAGGCCGGGCGGCTCAACGCCATCCTCGACCTGACCCGCCGGACGTGGCGCCAGCGGGCGTACGGCGACTTCTACGGCTACATGCTGCTGGCCGAGGGCGCCGTGGACATCATGGTCGAGCCGGAGCTGTCGCTGTGGGACCTCGCGGCGCTGGTGCCGATCGTGACCGAGGCCGGCGGCACGTTCACCGACCTGCAGGGCGAGCCGGGCCCGGGTGGTGGGAGTGCGATCGCTACGAACGGTCACCTTCACGAGGACGTTCTCACCCGTTTGGGAAACCCCAGATTGTCTGGTTTGTCGGGCTAAACCGAATAGTCCGCATGCCGCTCCCCCGAACCGGGTCTATCCTCTCCGGGTGGCATCTTGGAGTTGGCTCTTCCTCGGCGCGATGATCGCTGCCTACGGAGTGGCCAACCTGCTGCAATCCGTAGCCGCCGCACGCACCGACCTGCATCACGGGTTCCACCCGATGCTGCTGCTGCGGCTGGGCCGGCACAAGTCGTACCTCGTCGGCGTCGCGTGCCAGTTCGGCGGTTTCGCGCTCGCGTTCTTCGCCCGCCGGGACCTGCCGCTGTTCCTGGTCCAGTCGGCGATGGCCGCCGGGCTCGGGGTGACCGCGCTGCTCGGCGTCCTCATCCTCAAGTGGCGACTACCCAGGACCGAGCTCGCCCTGCTGGTGCTGCTCGCGTTCGGTCTCGCCGCGTTGGTACTGGCCGCGAAGCCCGCCCCGTCCCGGCAGCTCGGCACGGCAGGCGTGGCCGGACTCGTCGCCGCGCTCGGGGTGATCGCGGTCGTCGGCTTCTTCGCCGGCCGGCTGCACGGCGCGCCCGGCTCGGTGGCGCTCGGCGCGCTGTCCGGGGTGGCGTTCGGGGCCGCGGCCGTCGCGTCCCGCCCGCTCGCCTCCGCCGACAACCTGGGCCAGTTCTTCACCGACCCGCTGTCCTACCTGCTGATCGCCCACTCGCTCGTCGGCCAGCTGCTGCTCGGCCTGGCGATGCAGCGCGGCTCGACCACCGCCGCGGTCGCCGCCATGGACGCCGCCGGCGCGGTGCCCGCCGCCCTGGTCGGCCTGCTCTTCCTCGGCGACGGCGTGTGGCCGGGCAAGGAGTGGCTGGTGGCGGCCGGCTTCGTGCTCACCCTCGGCAGCGTGATCGGGCTCAGCTTCTACGCCGAGCCGCAGCACCACCACCCGATCGCCCGCGAGGCGAAGACCCTCGTGCTCAGTGGTTCGCGTGAAAGTGCCAGGCGACCTGCTGGTCGCTCAGTTGTGCCGCAAACACCGCCGGCTCGTCGATGACCCCGGTGAAGTAGTCGTTCACCGGGCGGTTCGGCCAGCCGGCGAGGCTGATCCCGCCGACCCGCCAGTAGCCGGTCGAGCTCTCCGCGGCGGTCTGCGCGGCGTTCGCGGAGACCAGGTTCCCGTCGGCGTAGAGCCGCAGCCCGGCGGCCCCCACGCTGGCCGCCACGTGGTGCCAGGCGCCGTCGGCGTAGGCCGCGCCCGCGGGCGAGCGCAGCGTCACGTAGGAGCCGGGGTAGACGCCGAACGTCAGCCGGCCGCCGCTGTCGACGTAGAGCAGCCGGTCCCGGGTCCCGCTGTAGCCGGTCGCGACGGTGCCGAAGCCGATCACCGCGCCGCCCGTCCAGGTGCGGATCCATGCCTCGACCGTGAACGGGCCCGGGTTGCCGACGGTCGTGTTCGAGGACAGGTTCGTGACGCCGCGGTAGCCGGTCGCGGTGCTCGCCGACTGCCCCTGCAGCGCGCCCTGCAGCGCGCCGGGCAGCCCGGCGGGCAGCCCGGCGGTGATCGGGTTCGGCACCACCCCCGGCCCGGCTCGACGGCGGTGTTCGCGAACAGGTTCGCCACGTCGGAGGCGTTGAGCGCCCGGGCGTAGAGCCGCACGTCGTCGACCGCGCCGCTGAACGCCCCGCCGTAGCCGGCCGCCGTGGTGCGCAGCCGCCCGGCCTGCAGCGCGCCGGCGGCGTTCCAGCGGATGGTGTGGGTGCCGGTGCCGGCGAGGACGTTGTCGACGTACAGCCGCATCCCCGACAGCCCGTCGTAGACACCGACCAGATGGACCCGGGTCCCGGTGCTCACCGCGGCGCGTCGGTCCGCGGCATGATCACCCGCCAGCGCGCCACGCTGTTCTCGTCCCAGGATCGCGCCCGGCGATCTGGTGGTGTCGGCGCCGGTGGCACCCGAGCGGGTCCGGCCGGGGCAGGTCGTCGTGGTCGAGGACCCGGCCCGGCCCGGCACGCTGCTGGTGCACCGGGTCGTGCGGCGCAACGCCGACGGCACCTTCACCACGAAGGGCGACGCCAACGGGTCGGAGGACCAGGCGGCGGTGCCGGCGGCCGGTGTACGCGGCCTCGCCCGGCTCCGGGTGCCGAAGGTGGGCCTGCCGGCACTGTGGCTGCGCGAAGGGCGGACGCTGCCGGTGCTCGGCGCGTTCGCGGCACTGATCGCCCTCGGCCGGCTGGCCCGGGCGACCGGCACGCGTCCCCGGCACGCGGCGCTGATCGCCCTCGACCGGCAGGCCCGGACGACCGGCACGCGGCGCTGATCGCCCTCGGCCGGCAGGCCCGGACGACCGGCACGCCTCCCCGGCACGCGGCGGGGCGGGCCGGAGGGCACCGGGCGTCAGGCGTTCGGGCGACCCGGGTGGCAACTCAGAGGACCCGACCCGCACCCCGGTAATTGTTCAGACCTTCCCCGCGCGACCGATCTGGTCAATCGCGGGGCATTACCTGACGACGGCGAGCGGAATGGAGGCGGACTTGCTGACACGCACGCTCAGCACCTGGTTCGCGGCCTGGATGGCGCTGCTCACCGTGGCGTTCTACATGTGGCCCGGCCAGCACATGCTCTGGTGGGGCGCGATCGGCCTGTCCAGCACCATCGGCGTCGTCGTCGGCGTGGCCGTGCACCGTCCCCGGCGCCGCTGGCCGTGGTACCTGCTCGCCGCCGCGCTCTTCACGTTCGGCTCCGGCGACTTCGTCTACAACCTGCTCACCGACGTGTTCGGGATGACCAACCCGTTCCCTTCGGTCAACGACGTGCTGTACCTGGCGATGTACCCCCTCGTCGCGGGCGGCCTGCTCGGCTTCATCCGGTCCAGGACCGGCCGCAACGACCGCGACAGCCTGCTCGACGCGGCCACGCTCACCATCGGCATCGCCCTGCTGGCGTGGATCTTCCTGATCGACCCGTACGTGCGCAGCACCGAGCTGACGCTGGTGCAGAAGCTCGTCTCCATCGCGTACCCCCTCGGCGACGTGCTCACCCTCGCGGTGCTCGCCCGCCTGATCACCGGCGGCGGGCGGCGCAGCCCGTCGATCGTCGTCCTCGGCACCGGCACCGCCGGACTGCTCGTCGCCGACGTCGTGTACGGCCTGATCCAGCTCAACGGCGACTGGCACGTCGGCGGCCCCACGGACCTCGGCTGGGTGCTCTGCTACTCGGCGTGGGCCGCGGCCGCGCTGCACCCGTCGATGGTGGAGCTCACCGAGCCGGCCCGGTCCCGGCCGGGCGAGGTCGGCGTGCGCCGGATCGCGCTGCTCGGCGCCGCGTCGCTGATCGCGCCCGGGGTGCTGCTGGTCGAGGCGAGCCTCGGCACGGTCCGCGACGCGGCCGTCATCGCCGTCATGTCCGGCCTCATGTTCGTGCTGGTGCTCACCCGCCTCGCCGGTGTCATGGGCAACCACCGCCAGTCGATGGCCCGCGAGCGGGAGCTCCGCGAGGCGACGACCACGCTGGTGTCGGCCGCGGACGCCGCGGAGACCCTCGCCGCCGTGCGGCACACCGTGGACCGGCTGCTGCCGGAGGGAGTGGCCCACACGGTCGCGCTGGTGCGCGCCGAGCGGGTCGACGAGCCGGGGCTGGTCCGCGTATCGGGTCTGGACCCGGACGTCCGGGAGCTGCTGCGCGGCTACAGCTCGACGCTGCGCCACCCGATGGGCATCGAGGGCATGCTGTACGTGGGCGCGCCGACGGAGGCGCTGCAGTCGCTGCAGAGCACGTTCGAGGTGCTCGCCTCGCAGGCGGCCATGGCCCTGGAGCGCATGACGCTGACCGCCGAGGTCAACCGGCGCAGCAGCGAGGCCTACTTCCGGACCCTGATCCACAACACGTCCGACGTGATCCTCATCGTCGACGAGCACGACCTGATCCAGTACTGCAGCCCGTCCGCCGGCACCGTGTTCGGCGACGAGCGGCTGGCCGGCTACGAGCTGTGGGAGTTCGTCGCCGCCGACGAGCGGGCCCGCCTCGCCGAGCTGCTCGCCCAGGTCCGTAGCGGGATCCACGCGCACAACCAGATGGACCTGCGCGCGGAGCGCGTCGACGGCGCCGGCCTCATGGTCGAGGTCGACTGCCGCGACCTGCGCGACGACCAGACCGTCGGCGGCCTGGTGCTCACGGTGCGGGACGTGACCGAGCGCCGGCAGCTGGAGGAGCAGCTGATCCGCCAGGCGTTCCACGACTCGCTGACGGGCCTGGCCAACCGGGTGCTCTTCCAGGACCGGGTGGAGCAGTCCGTGGTCCGGTCCAAGCGCGACGAGAGCCTGGTCGGCGTCCTGTTCATCGACCTGGACGACTTCAAGATCGTCAACGACACGCTGGGGCACGCCGTCGGCGACGCGCTGCTGATCGCGGTCGGCGAGCGGATCACCGGGGCGCTGCGCGACACCGACACGGTCGCCCGGCTCGGCGGCGACGAGTTCGCCGCGCTGATCGAGACCGACTCGATGACCGACCTGGAGTTCGCGGCGGAGCGGATCGTGCTCGCGCTCGCCGAGCCGTTCGAGATCGCCGGCCAGGACGTCAACGGCATCTCCAGCGTCGGGCTGTCCACCACCGTCGACGCGAGCTCCGCCGAGGAGCTCATGCGCCAGGCCGACCTCGCCCTGTACGTGGCGAAGGGCGCCGGCAAGGGCCAGTGGCGGCGCTACCAGTCGGACCTGCACACGGCGGTGCTCGAGCGGCTGGAGCTGCGCGCCGCGCTCGACCAGGCGGTCAAGGAGCAGCAGTTCGTGCTCCAGTACCAGCCGATCGTGGACCTGGAGACCGGCTCACCGCTGGGCTTCGAGGCGCTCGTCCGGTGGAACCACCCGACCCGGGGCATGATCGCGCCCGGCCACTTCATCGAGGTGGCCGAGGAGAGCGGCCTGATCGTGCCGATGGGGCGGATGGTGCTCCAGCAGGCGCTCAACACCGTCGGCCGGTGGCAGCGCTCCTCGGCGCCGGGCGCACTGCGGTACATCAGCGTCAACGTCTCCGTCCGGCAGTTCCGCACCCCCGGCTTCGTCGAGGAGGTCCGGCAGCTGCTGCGGGCCTCCGGCGTGGAGCCCGGCACGCTGCTGCTGGAGATCACCGAGAGCCTGCTGTTGCGCAACGACGAGCAGGTCAAGGCCGACTTCGACGCGCTGCGGGCGATGGGCGTCCGGCTCGCGATCGACGACTTCGGCACCGGCTATTCGTCGCTGTCGTACCTGCAGCACATGCCGATCGACGTGCTCAAGATCGACAAGTCGTTCATCGACGACATGCTGGAGTCCAAACAGCAGCGGGCGGTCGTCACCGCCATCGTCACCCTCGCCCAGACGCTCGACCTCGCGGTCGTGGCCGAAGGCGTCGAGGAGTCCGCGCAGGCGCTCGCCCTGCGCGACATGGGGTGCCCGTACGGCCAGGGCTACCTCTTCGCGAAGCCGCTCTCCGAGCGGGACGCCTTCGCCATGATCCCCAAAGCGGCACCTTTCGCCGCGATGGCCTGAAACACCGTTTCACCAGCGCGGCGACCCGCCGCAGTGCAACAGGTCACCCAACCGGACAGCAACCGCACCGGACCGGATGACGCACCAATTGCCCGTTGCAATGGATTGCGACACCCCTTCAACCGAAAGGCAGGACGAATGACCGTCAGCCCGATGCACAGCACCAAGGCCAGCTACATCCGCCGTGACGGGCGGTGGGCCGACCTCGAGCGCCTGCGCACGAGCAGCCCGATGTACGACGCCACGATCGAGGAGATCAACGGCCGCCGCATCCGGGTCGGCCAGCACTGGCTGTCGGACTTCGCCTCCTGCAACTACCTCGGCTTCGACCTGGAGCCGGAGATCATGGACGCGGTCGACCCGTACATCCGCACCTGGGGCACCCACCCCAGCTGGTCGCGGCTGCTGGGCAACCCGAAGCCGTACGTCGAGATCGAGGAGCGCCTCACCGAGCTGCTCGGCGCCCCCGACACGCTGCTGCTGCCGACGATCACCCACATCCACATGTCGGTGATCCCGATCCTCGCCGGCCAGGGCATGATCTTCCTGGACTCGCAGTCGCACAAGACGATCTACGACGGCTGCATGTACGCCAAGGGCCTCGGCGCGACCGTCACCCGCTTCCGCGCCAACGACCCGGAGCACCTCGAGGAGCTGCTGAAGGCGGCGCCGGCCGGCGTCACCCGCCTGGTCGCGATGGACGGCGTCAACTCGATGACCGGCCTCGCCCCCGACCTGGCCCGCTTCGCGCAGGTCTGCCGCGAGAACGACGCGCTGCTCTACGTCGACGAGGCGCACGGCTTCGGCGTCATCGGCGAGCGCACCCCGGACGAGACCTCGCCCTACGGCTCCCGCGGCAACGCGATCGTCAAGTACGCCGGCGAGACCTACGACAACATCGTGCTGGTCGGCGGCTTCTCCAAGTCGTACTCGTCGCTGATGGCGTTCCTGGCGCTGCCGACGTGGCTGAAGAACCACCTCAAGGTCGCCGCCCCGCCGTACCTGTACTCGGGCCCGTCGCCGACGGCGTCGCTCGCCACCGTCATGGCCGGCCTCGACGTCAACGAGAAGCGGGGCGACGAGATCCGCGCCGACCTGTACCGCAAGACGATGAAGGTGCTCGACCACGTGCGCGCCCTCGGCCTGTACACGCCCAACACCGGCACCACGCCCATCATCGAGCTGCCCCTGGCCGAGGGCCAGGACATCCAGCAGATCGGGCAGTTCCTGTGGGACCGGGGCATCTACGTCACCCTGGCCGCCTACCCCCTGGTCCCCCGCGACCAGGTCGGCTTCCGCGTGCAGGTGACCGCGGCGAACACCGACGAGGAGCTGGACCAGCTCAACGTCGTGCTCTCCGAGCTGGCGGGTCTGCAGCAGCTGCGAAACGCGGCCTGATGGCGAAGCACCGCGCTCCACGCCAGCTCCCTGGGCTGCTCGTCCCCCTCCGGCAGCGGGAGTTCCGCCTGCTGTGGACGGGGATGAGCACCTCGCTGATCGGCGACGGCATCCTGCTCGTCGCCCTGGCCTGGCAGGTGTACGCGCTGTCCGGCGCGCCCGCGGCGATGTCCGTCGTCGGGTTCGCCCTCTCGCTGCCCCAGGTCGCCACGCTGCTGTTCGGCGGGGTGATCAGCGACCGGTTCGACCGGCGGAAGATCATGCTGTGCACCGACCTGGTGCGGGGCGCGGTGCTCACCGTCCTGACCGTGCTCAGCCTGACCGGCGCGGTCCAGGTGTGGCACATCGTGGGGCTCGTGGCGGTCTATGGGGCCGCCTCGGGCTTCTTCGGCCCGGCCTTCGACTCGATCGTGCCGCAGCTGGTGCCGGAGGACGACCTGGTCCAGGCGAACGCCCTCGACCAGTTCGTCCGGCCGGCGGCGCTGCAGATGGCCGGCCCCTCGATCGGCGGCATCCTGATCGCGATCGGGGGTAGCGGGTTGGCGTTCGCGTTGGACGCGGTCACGTTCGCGATCTCCGCGACCTGCCTGTGGCTGATGCGGCCGGTGCGCAACGAACAGGGTGACGAAGCCGCGGGCTCGGTCTGGGAGGAGTTCAAGGAGGGTATGAACTACGTCCGCGGCAACGTGTGGCTGTGGGGCACCTTCCTCGCCGCGACCTTCGCCTACCTGCTCTTCATCGGCCCGACCGAGGTCCTGCTGCCGTTCGTGGTGAAGAACGAGCTGCACGGCACCGCCGGCGACCTCGGCCTGGTGCTCGCCAGCGGCGGCCTCGGGGCGATCGCGGCGGCCCTGATCGTCGGCCAGCGCGGTGTACCGCGCAGCTACATGCCCTTCATCTACGTCACCTGGACGCTCGCCACCCTCGCCGTCGCGGGCTACGGCATGGCGACCGCCTCCTGGCACCTCGCCATCGCGTGCGCCCTGGTCAACGGCCTGGAAGCGGCCGGCACCATCGCCTGGGCGACGGCGAAGCAGAAGCTCGTGCCGGAGGAGCTGCTCGGCCGGGTGTCCAGCGTCGACTGGTTCATCTCGATCGCCCTCGTGCCGCTGTCGTACGCGATGGCCGCCCCCGTGGCCTCGGCAATCGGCGTGCAGAACACCCTCGTGGGCGCGGGCGTCCTCGGCGCGATCGTCACGTTCGCGTTCCTCTTCCTGCCGGGCATGCGCTCGCCCCGGCAACTGGTGGTGACGGCCTCGTGAGTGATCCCCTCGAGATGGTGGACAGGCTGGGGATGGCCTTCCTGTCGCAGGATGTCGCGGGTGTACTGGCGTGCTTCGTCCCCGACGACGACATCACGTACGTGGGCAGCGAGGCCGGCGAGTCCGCGACCGGTCGCATCTCGGTCGAGAAGCTCCTCGAGACGCTCTTCGCCCGGCCGGAGTCATACAGCTGGCAGGCCACCGCGGCGACGGTGCACTCGGTGCCCAGCGGCGCGTTCGTCCTCGCCGAGGCCGACGGCAGCGAGCACCACCCGGACGGGTCGGTCACCCCGTTCCCCTACCGGGTGACGGGCCTGCTGTCCCGGCGCGCGTCGGGGGTCTGGCTGTGGCGCGCTGTACAGGGTGCGGAGCCTACCTGACACAGACTAACAGTGTTAGTTTAATGGGCATGCGTGCCGTCTACTTCGCCGCCGCGCGGCGGACCCCCATCGGGAAGCTGCGCGGCGGCCTCAGCCATGTCCGCCCCGACGACCTCGCCGCCACCGTGATCCGGACGCTGGTCGAGGGCATCGACCCCGCCCGCGTCGACGAGGTCTACTGGGGCGCCGCCAACCAGGCCGGCGAGGACAACCGCAACGTCGCCCGCATGGCCGCGCTGCTCGCCGGGCTGCCCGAGTCGGTGCCCGGCGCGACCGTCAACCGGCTGTGCGCGTCCGGCCTGGAGGCGGTGACCGTCGCCGCCCGCACCATCGCCGCCGGGGAGGCCGACGTGGTCGTCGCCGGCGGGTCCGAGTCGATGAGCAGGGCACCGTTCGTGCTCCCCCGGCCCGACGACGCGCTGCCGCACGCGATGGCCCTCGCCGACACCCGCCTCGGGTGGCGCCTCACCAACCCGCTCATGAAGGACCTGCACGGCGTCCTGAGCATGGGCGAGACCGCCGAGGAGGTCGCCGCCCGCTACGGCGTGTCCCGCGACCGGCAGGACGCGTTCGCGCTGCGCAGCCACCAGCTCGCCGCTCTTGCCAGGGACGCGGGCGACTTCGCCGACGAGATCGTCCCGGTGGACGGCGTCGTCTCCGATGAAGGCATCCGCGCCGACACGAGCCTGGAGAAGCTCGGCACGCTGAAGCCGGTCTTCAAGGCGGGCGGCACGGTCACCGCCGGCAACTCCTCCCCGCTCAACGACGGCGCCGCCGGCCTGCTCCTGGTCAGCGAGGAGGCGCTGGGCGAGCTCGGCCTGGAGCCGCTCGGCCGCTACGTCGCCGGTGCCTCGGCCGGCGTGCACCCCGACGTGATGGGCATCGGCCCCGTCCCCGCCACCGCCCGGGTCCTCGCCCGCAGCGGCTGGAAGCTCGGCGACGTGCAGTCCGCCGAGCTCAACGAGGCCTTCGCCGCGCAGGCGCTCGCCGTCACCGACCAGCTGGGGCTCGATCCCGACCTGGTCAACCCGTCCGGCGGCGCGATCGCCCTCGGCCACCCGCTGGGCTGCTCCGGCGCCCGCATCCTGACCACCCTGCTGCACCGCATGCGCCGTACCGGCGCCACCCGCGGCCTCGCCACCATGTGCGTCGGCGTCGGGCAGGGTTCCGCCGTCCTCGTGGAGAGCTGAACATGTCGCGATTCAACGGAAAAGTCGCTCTTGTCACCGGGGCCGCGCAGGGCATCGGCCTGGCGACGGCCCGCCTGCTCGCCGCCCAGGGCGCCCGCGTCGCGCTGCTCGACCTGGACGCGTCCCGCGTCCCCGACGGCGTCGGCACCGCGTACTCCTGCGACGTCACCGACCAGGGCGCGGTCGACCGCACGTTCGACCGCGTCGTCGAGGACCTCGGCTCGCTCGACATCCTCGTCAACAACGCCGGCATCACCCGCGACAACCTGCTCTTCAAGATGCCGTTCGAGGAGTGGGAAGCAGTCCTCACCACCAACCTGACCAGCATGTTCCTGTGCTGCCACGCCGCGCAGCGGCACATGGTGCCGGCCCGCTCCGGCCGCATCGTCAACCTCAGCAGCCGCTCCGCGCTCGGCAACCGCGGCCAGGCCAACTACGCCGCGGCCAAGGCCGGCGTCCAGGGCCTCACGGCGACCCTGGCGATCGAGCTCGGCCCGTACAACATCACCGTCAACGCCGTCGCGCCCGGCTACATCGCCACGCCGATGACCGCCGCCACCGCCTCCCGCGTCGGCAGCACCCCGGAGGACCACCAGAAGGAGGTCGCCGCCCGCACCCCGCTGCGCCGGGTCGGCCAGCCGGAGGAGGTCGCCGCCGTGATCGCGTTCCTCGCCAGCGACGAGGCCTCCTACGTCTCCGGCCAGACCCTCTACGTCAACGGCGGCGCCCGCTGACGCCTGCCCAGGATTTCTGTCGCACCCCTGTGCTTGAGTGTCGGTACGCCTCCCCGCCGGGGCCGCTGGAGGTGACCGTCGAGATTCCCCACGGACGTTGGTAACAGGGCGAAGTTCCTGAACAGATGAGGACCTCCGGGTGAGGTGGAGCTTGTCGAAGGTTCCGCACCACCCGGGAGGTCCTCGTGCCCCACGCTGACGCCCCGTTGACCGAACTCGGCCGATTGCGGCTTGCTCGTTGTGTCGTCGACGACGGCTGGCCGCTTCGCCGGGCCGCTGACCGGTTCCAGGTCGCGGTGACGACCGCGAAACGGTGGGCCGACCGGCACCGGACCGAAGGCACCGCGGGCATGCGTGACCGGTCCAGCCGCCCGCACCGCAGCCCGGCCCGCCCACCCCAGCCGGCCGAACGACGGGTCCCGCACCTGCGCCGCACGAAACGGCTGGGACCGGTCCGGCTCGGCTGACGCCTGGGCCTGCCCGCGTCGACCTGTCACGCGATCCTGCGCCGCGCCGGCGTCGCCCGTCTGGCACATCTGGACCGAGCCACCGCCAAACCGGTCCGTCGCTACGAACACCCCGCGCCGGGCGACCTGGTCCACGTGGACGTGAAGAAGCTGGGCAACATCCCCGACGGCGGTGGCTGGCGCACGCAGGGCCGAGCGCAGGGCAATCTCAACCGCACCGCCACCCCCGGGACACGCCACCGACGCCTACGGTGGTTCCCGGCTCGGCTACTGCTTCCTGTATGGCCGAGCATCGCGGGCGGCTGGCCGGCGCCGAACAACTGCCGCCGCGTGGCCGGAGCCCGCACCCGAGACCGGGCGACCTTTAGGGGCGGCGCGACCGGCGGCGTGTTCGTCGCCTCGGGTGGGGGTGGCGCACGACCGCCGCACCTTTGCGGGAGGGGCGGCGCCTTCCGGTTCCGGACGTCTTGAGCGGGCCGGACGGAGAGGGCCGGGCGGGGCGTAACGTAACAGAACCTTAAAGCGCGCAACGCTACGACCTGCGCACATAGAGGTACTTCTTTTGTGAAAGAAACTTAACTGATACAGTCCCTGCCCATCGATCCCATCGATGTGGAGGGCTCGCTATGAGAGCGCAACGTCGAACATTTGCCCTGATTGCCGGCGCGGCGGTGACGCTAGTGGCGGGCATGGTCATGGCCACCGTCACCCAGGCGGAGGCCGCCAGCAACGCCGCCGCCGCCGTCGCGTGCTCGGCGCCCGCGTGGGCGGAGGGCAACACCTATACGGCCGGCACCCAGGTCACCTACGGCGGGAAGCTGTACCAGGCGCTGGTCACGCACACCGCGTACGTGGGTGCGGGCTGGAACCCGGCGTCGACCCCGTCGCTGTGGAAGGACCTCGGCGCGTGCACCGGCGGCACGCCCAGCACCAGCCCGAGCGCGAGCAGGAGCCCGAGCACCAGCCCGAGCGCCAGCCGGAGCCCCAGCACCAGCCCGAGCGCGAGCAAGAGCCCGAGCAGCAGCCCGTCCACGTCGACGTCGCCGGGTGGCAGCACCTGCGCGGTGAAGTCGCGGCCCGCCGGGAAGGTCCTGCAGGGGTACTGGGAGAACTGGGACGGCGCCTCGAACGGCGTGCACCCGGGCATGGGCTGGGTCCCGATCACCGACGCGCGGATCAAGCAGCACGGGTACAACGTCATCAACGCCGCGTTCCCCGTGATCCGGTCCGACGGGACCGTGCTGTGGGAGGACGGCATGGACGCCGGCGTCAAGGTGTCCACGCCCGCCGAGATGTGCGCGGCGAAGGCGGCCGGCGCGACGATCCTCATGTCGATCGGTGGTGCGGCCGCCGGCATCGACCTGAGCTCCAGCGCCGTCGCCGACCGGTTCGTCGCGACGATCGTGCCGATCCTCAAGACCTACAACTTCGACGGCATCGACATCGACATCGAGACCGGGCTCACCGGCAGCGGCAACATCAACACGCTGTCGACGTCGCAGGCGAACCTGATCCGGATCATCGACGGCGTGCTCGCGCAGATGCCGTCGAACTTCGGCCTGACGATGGCGCCGGAGACGGCGTACGTGACCGGCGGCAGCGTCACCTACGGCTCGATCTGGGGCTCGTACCTGCCGATCATCAAGAAGTACGTCGACAACGGCCGGCTGTGGTGGCTGAACATGCAGTACTACAACGGCAGCATGTACGGCTGCGCCGGTGACTCCTACTCGGCCGGCACCGTCCAGGGCTTCCAGGTGCAGACGAACTGCCTCAACAGCGGCCTCACCATCCAGGGCGTCACCATCCGGGTGCCGTACGACAAGCAGGTCCCCGGCCTGCCCGCCCAGACCGGTGCGGGTGGCGGCTACATGAGCCCGTCGCTGGTGTCGCAGGCGTACAACACCCAGCTCAAGGGCCTGATGACCTGGTCGATCAACTGGGACGGCTCGAAGGGCTGGTCCTTCGGCGACAACGTGAAGTCGCTGCAGGGCCGCTAACCGGCGGCAGCCGCCGCCACGACGCCCGCCGCGATGAGCGACAGATCGGCAGCGGTCGTCACGTACGGCGGCATCGTGTAGATCAGATCGCGGAACGGCCGCAGCCACACCCCGTGCGCTGCGGCCGCCCGCGTCGCCGCCGCCATGTCCACCTCGTGGTCGAGCTGGACGACACCGATCCCGCCGAGGACCCGTACATCGGCGACACCCGGCACCTCGCGGGCCTCCTCCAGACCGGAGGAGAGCACCGTCTCGATCCGCTTCACGTCGCCCTGCCAGTCGCCGTCGAGGAGCAGGTCCACCGACGCCCCGGCGACCGCGCAGGCCAGCGGGTTGGCCATGAACGTGGGGCCGTGCGCCAGGACCGGCACGCTCCCCCGCGAGATGCCGTCGGCGACCTCGGCCGTGCACAGGGTCGCGGCCAGCGACAGGTACCCACCGGTGAGCGCCTTGCCCAGGCACATCACGTCGGGCGAGACCCCGGCGTGGTCGGCGGCGAACAGCGCGCCGGTGCGGCCGAACCCGGTCGCGATCTCGTCGAAGATCAGCAGGACGTCCGCGTCGCGGGTCGCGTCCCGCAGCACCCGCAGGTACTCCGGCGCGTGGAAGCGCATCCCGCCGGCGCCCTGCACGACCGGCTCGACGATCACCGCCGCGAGCTCATGCGCGTGCTCGTGGATGAGCGCGGTCAGCGCCGCCGCGTAGGCCGGGTCGAACGCCGCCGGCGGTTCCGGCGCGAACACCTGCGCCGGCAGCACCCCCGTCCACAGGCTGTGCATCCCGCCGTCGGGGTCGCAGACCGACATCGGGTGGAAGGTGTCGCCGTGGTACCCGCCGCGCCAGGTCAGCAGCCGGCGCTTCGCGGGGCGGCCCAGCGAGCGCTGGTACTGCAGGCACATCTTCACCGCGACCTCGACCGACACCGACCCCGAGTCGCTGAAGAACACGTGCCGCAGCGGCTCCGGCGTCAGCTCGACGAGGCGCGCCGCGAGCGAGACCGCCGGCTCGTGCGTGAACCCGCCGAACATCACGTGGCTCATCCGGCCGAGCTGCCCCAGCGCGGCCGCGTCGAGGACCGGGTGCCGGTACCCGTGGATCGCCGACCACCACGACGCCATCCCGTCGACCAGCTCGTCGTGGCCCTCGAACGGCTCCGCCAGGCGGATCCGCACCCCCTCCGCCGAGGCCGCGACGAGCGGGGCGCTCCGCCCGGGCATCGGCCCGTACGGGTGCCAGACGTGCGCCCGGTCCAACGCCAGCAGCTCCTCGACACGCATGCAGCGACCCTATCGACGCCGGCCGGAGGACTGGTGCCGGGTTGGTATCCTGCCGCTCCATCATGGACAGCGACAGCGCGGCGGTCCTGGCGACCGCATCGAAGGTCGAGAACGTGGACGACCTCGCCGAGCTCTTACGGCACCTGCGCCGGCGGCAGGCCCGGCGGCGGGGCGAGCCACCGCTGACCTACCGCGAGCTCGCGGGCCGCACCGGCTGGTCCCACGGCAGCATCGGCGGCTACCTGACCGGCAAGATCGTCCCGCCGGCGGACCGCTTCGACGAGCTCGTCCAGCTGCTCGACGCGGCGCCGGAGGAGCTCGGCGCGCTCGCCGACGCCCGCGACCGCGTCGAGGAGCACGCCCGATCCGACGCCCGCGACCGCGTGGAGGAGCACGCCCGGGCCGACGAGTCGGGCCCGGCGGAGCAGGCCGCCGACCCGTCCGTGCCGCACCAGCTGCCGGCCGCGCCGGACGCCTTCACCGGGCGGGCCGCGGCGATCGCGCGGCTCGACGCGGCCGTCAACGGCGCTACCGAGGGCGGCACCGTCGTCGTCATCGGCACCGCGGGGGTCGGCAAGACCGCGCTCGCGGTGCACTGGGCGCACCGGGTCATCGAACGGTTCCCGGACGGCCAGCTGTACGTGAACCTGCGGGGGTTCGGCGCTGCCCCGGAGGTGACCGCGGACGAGGCGCTCCGGGCGTTCCTCACCGCCCTCGGCGTGGCGCCCGACCAGGTCCCGGCGGAGCTGGACGCGAGGATCGGGCTCTTCCGCAGCCTCCTGACCGGCCGCCGGGTCCTCGTCGTGCTCGACAACGCCGCCCACGCGGAGCAGGTCCGGCCGCTGCTGCCCGGCGGCGGCTCCGGCAGCCTCGCCCTGGTCACCAGCCGCAACCAGCTCGCCGGGCTGGTCGCCACCGACAGCGCCGTGCCCGTCACCCTCGACCTGCTCACCGCCGGGGAGACCCGGCGGCTGTTCGCCACCCGGATCGGCGCCGCCCGCGTCGAGGCCGAGCCCGCCGCCGTCGACGCGATCGCCGGCACCTGCGCCCGGCTGCCCCTCGCGCTGGTGATCGTGGCCGCCCGCGCCGCCGCGCACCCGGACCTGCCGCTCGGCGTCCTCGCGCACGAGCTGCGGACCGAGCGGGTGCTGCACGACGCCGGCGTGCGGCCGGTGTTCGACTGGTCGTACCAGCGGCTGAGCGCCCCCGCCGCCACGCTCTTCCGGCGGCTGTCCCTCGCCCCCGGCCCCGACGTGGGCCGGGACGCCGCGGCCGCGCTGCTCGGCGAGGTCCACGGGGAGCCGGCCGGCGCGTGGCGGGCCCTCGCCGAGCTCACCCACGCGAGCCTGCTCACCGAGCACGCGCCCGGCCGGTTCGTCGCGCACGACCTGCTCCGCGCGTACGCCGCCGAACTGTCCGGCACCCTCGACGGCCCGGCCGACCGCGACGCCGCCACGGTGCGGCTCCTGGAGCACTCCCTGCACACCGCGCACACCGCGGCGCTGCTGCTCGACCCGCACCGCACGCCGCTGCCGGGCCTGCCCGCCGCCGCCACGCCCGGCACGGAGGCGCAGGCGCTCGCCTGGTTCGCCGTGGAGCACCACACGCTCCTCGCCGCCGTCCGGGAGGCCGCCGCCACCGGCCACGACGGCCACGCGTGGCGGCTCGCGTGGACGCTCGTGGACCACCTCGACCGGCGCGGCCACTGGCCGGACCTGCTCGCCGCGCAGCGGGTCGCCCTGGCGTCCGCGCGGCGGGCCGGCGACGTCGCGGGCGAGGCGGTCAGCGCCCACCAGCTCGGGCGGGCCTGCATCCGGATGGGCGACTACGACGCCGCCGCCACCCACCTGGAGCTGGCCCTCGACCGGTACGGGCACGTCGGCGACGACGCCGGAAGGGCCCGCGTCCACGGCAACCTCGGCTTCATCGCCGACCGGCAGGCCCGCCCCCGCGACGCGATCGGGCACCTGCTGCGCTCCCTCGACCTCCTGCGCGCCACCGGCGACCAGGCGGGGCAGGGCTCGGCGCTGGCGAACCTCGGCTGGTTGTACGCCGCGTCAGGCGAGCACCGGGAGGCCCTCGACCACTGCCACCAGGCCCTCGAGCTGCAGCAGCGGATCGGGGACCGGACCGGCGAGGCCTACAGCTGGGACAGCATCGGCTTCATCCACCACCAGCTCGGCGAGCACGAGCCGGCCGTCGAGTGCTACCGGCAGGCCCTGGAGCTGTGGCGGGAGATCGGCGACCGCTACGGCGAGTCGGAGACCCATACCCACCTGGGCGACCTGCACCGGGCGGCGGGCGCCGACGCGGAGGCCCGCGCCTGCTGGCTCGCCGCCCTCACCATCCTCGAGGACCTCGGCCACCCCGACGCCGACCAGCTCCGCGCCCGGGTGGCCTAGCGCCCGGCTCAGCGATGGGTCAGGTCGGCGCAGCTGGACTCGCCCGGCAGCAGCGGGCGGAACGTCACCTGCCAGTTCGAGCCGGCCGACGACCACGGCGTCCGGGAGTTGGCCTTCCCGGCGGCGGCCAGGATCTGGGCGCCCTGCCCGTCGGTGGCGCTCACACAGTGCACCCCCGGCCGGTCCGCGACCGGCTCGCCGGGCAGCGCCGGACCCGGCCACGCCACCGGCGCCTGCGGCTGCAGGCCCTCGTCACCGCCCGCCTCGGTCCACTGGACGGCGACGGCCGCGACGCCCGCCGCCGGATACGCCGCCGACTCCGACACCGCGCCCTTGCCCAGCGTCGACGGCAGGTCGGTGAGCGCCTCCACGAGGCGCTTGAGCCGGTCCCGGGCGGCGCGCTGCGAGCCGGACAGCTCGTCCTCGCCGATGCCGAGCGCCGGGACGTCACTGACCTGCTCGCCGGCGGCGGTGCGGACCATGATGTGCGTGGTGGGCGCGTCGGCGACGTTGGGCATGCCGAAGTCGGCCTGCTTGCCCACGCCCGCGTCGACCGCCCGGTCGACCAGCTTCGCCACGTCGGCGGTGCTGATCCGCTGCAGCTGCACATTCGGCAGGGCGGGGCCCGGATAGATCTCGATCACGGGCCCGTTGGTGACGACCCGGCCGTCGCCATACACGCTCAGCGTCGGCACCTCCGTGACGGTCATCGCGACCGGGACCATGCCGCCGGAGACGTCGACGCGCAGGACGAGGTCGTCTGCGCCGTACGAGCCCGCCGACGTGCCGCCGGCCGGTTCGGCGCCGCAGCCGGCGGCGGCCATGAACAGGGAAAGCACCAGGGTGGCGGCGAGCACGCGCAGCTGTCTCATACCGGCTCTGACGCACCGCCCCACCCTCCGGTTCCGCCCCCGGGTGAGGTTGCCGCCGTCGGAGGTGGGCAGAGCGCCACCATGCCACCAGCGAAAACCATCACGCCAGCCACGGCGAAAACCAGCACGCCGGCAGCGACGAAGAAGAAAGGCAGCCAGCCCTGGCTGCACCAACAGAGCACCGAGATCCAGCGGTTCGGCACCGTCCGGCAGTTCCCGGTCGCGCTGTCCGCGGAGACCCGGATGTACTCCTGCGAGCGGCTCAACCAGATCCTCGCCGACACCCAGATCCTGTTCGCGCTCTACAAGAAGCACCACTGGCTGATGCGCGGCCCGACCTTCTACCAGCTGCACCTGCTGCTCGACAAGCACGCCGGCGAGCAGCTGGAGCTCGTCGACGCGGTCGCCGAGCGGGTGCAGACCCTGGGCGGCATCGCGGTCGGCGACCCGCGGCACGTCGCGGAGCTCACCCGGGTGCCGCGGCCGCCGGACGGGGCCGAGGAGGTGCCGGCGATGCTGTCGCGCCTGCTCGAGGCGCACGAGATGATCCTGACCGAGGCGCACGACGCGGCGGCGAAGACGGGCGCGATGGGCGACGACGGCACCAACGACATGCTGGTCTCCGAGGTGATCCGCACCGGCGAGCTGCAGGCGTGGTTCCTGGCCGAGCACCTCGTCGACACCCCGCTCGTACGGACGGAGGAAGCCACCAGGACCAGGCGTTGATGGAAGGAGATACCGTGTCGGCGTGACGAGGCAATCCGACTCGCAGTTGGGCGTCGACCTGGGGACCACCCACACGGTTGCGGCGCTGACCTCTGCCGACGGTCGCAGCCAGCCCCTGCTCTTCGACGCGAGCTTCCTGCTGCCGTCGTCGGTGTTCGCGGAGGTCGACGGGCACCTGCTCACCGGCAAGGACGCCGAGCGCAGCGCCCGCCTGGACCCGAGCCGCTTCGAGCCCAACCCGAAGCGCCGCATCGACGACGGCAGCGTGCTGCTCGGCCCTCGCGACTATCCGGTGTCGGACCTGCTCGCGGCCGTCCTGCGGCGCACCGCCGACGAGGCGTCGCGGGTGCTCGGCATCATGCCGGTGCGCACCGTGCTCACCTATCCGGCCAACTGGGCGACCCACCGCCGGTCCGTCCTGGCCGACGCCGCCGCGCGCGCCGGCATGCCCGCCCCGATCCTCGTGCCCGAGCCGATCGCGGCCGCCGCCTACTTCACCACCGTCATGGGGCGGCAGATCGCTCCCGGCGGCGTCCTGGTGGTGTACGACTTCGGCGGCGGCACGTTCGACACCTCCGTCCTGCGCCGGCGGCCCGACGGCGGCTGGGACGTCCTCGCCAGCGACGGCCTGCCCGACGTCGGCGGCGTCGACCTCGACGCGGCCCTGCTCGCCGACGTCGGGCAGAGCCTCGCGATGGGCAACGCCGAGCAGTGGCGGCAGCTCACCGACCCCACCGACGACATCTCCCGCCGGCGCAGCTTCCTGCTCCGCGAGGACGTGCGCACCGCCAAGGAGCAGCTGTCGCGCACCTCGTCGGCGGGCGTGCACGTGCCGCTGTTCGAGGTCGACCTGCACGTCACGCGGGCCGAGTTCGAGCAGGTGTCGCGGCCCTACCTGCAGCGCACCGTCGACCTGACCGCCAACACGCTCCAGCGCGCCGGCGTGCGCACCGACCAGATCGCCGGGCTGTTCCTGGTCGGCGGGTCGAGCCGCATCCCGATGGTCAGCACGCTGCTGCACCAGCGGCTCGGCGTCGCCCCCACGATCATCGAGCAGCCGGAGCTGGTGGTGGCCCTGGGCAGCGCGATCGCCGCGATGCCGAGCCGCCCCGGGCCGGTCGCGGGGCCCGTCTCGGGCCCGCAGACCGGGCCGCGCCTGCCGGGCATGGGTGCGCCGATGGGCGCCGTGCCCGTCTCCGGACCCGCGGGTGGCGGACCCGCCACGCAGGTGTCCGCGCCCGTGACGGGCCCGATGTCGCCGGCCGCGTCGCCCTCGTCGCCGCCCACCTGGATCGGCGGCCTCCCGCCGGCGTCCGGCGCCCCGGTCTCCGCCCCGCCGAACGCCTTCCCGCAGAGCGGCCCGCCGTCCAGCGGCCCACCCGCGAGCGCCCCGCCCCTGAACGCCCCGGGCGGCCACCCGGGCTTCGCGCCGCCCGGCGGCCCGCAGGGCTTCGCCGCGCCCGGTGGTGCCATGGCCGGGGCCGCGTTCGGCAGCCAGGCGCCGGCGACCGCCCAGTTCGGTCACGGTGGCAGCCCGGCGACGCCCGGCGGCCCGCCCGGGGTGCCGCCCTTCGGCCCGCCCCCGCCGCGCCCGGCGAGCGGCGCCCGGCCCGGGCTCGTCATCGGCATCGCGGTCGCGCTCGTGCTGCTGCTCGGCATCGGCGGCGTCGTCACGTACCGGGCCGTGAGCAACGACAAGCCCGTCGACAACCCCACCGTCAGCACCGGCAACGGCAACCGCGGCACCGGCGGCGGCGCCACCGAGGCCGGCCCGGCCAGCACCAAGGACGCCAAGCCGGGCGCGAAGCAGCAGACCGTCGACATCAACAAGGCCGTCTGGTACGGCCAGGTCAAGCTCACCTTCGGCAAGATGACCTACGAGGCCGACGCCGACGAGGACCCGCTGGTCGCCGAGGTCCAGATGGAGAACCTCGGCGACGACACCGTGCAGTCCTACGGCGTGCGGATGGCGTTCCAGATCGACGGCCAGGAGTACTCGGGCCGGTTCAAGGAGACGTCGCAGGTCTCCGGCGGCCAGAAGAGCAACTTCCACGTGTCCTTCGCCGTGTACGACCCGCTGAAGGCCAGCATCGGCACCGGCACGCTGCTCATCGGCGACGGCAAGGAGGCCCAGGCCAAGATCCCGCTCGGCGGCGGCGAGGTCGTCGCCTACGAGCCGGTCAACGTGCTGCAGAACAAGTCCGTCACGATCCACGATCTGCAGGTCACGTTCACCACCTGCGATGTGCGCGGCGGCTTCCTGGACTACAACGGCCAGGCGCTGAAGGACAACCGGGTCTTCACCTGCAAGCTCGACATCCGCTACGACGGCAAGAGCAGCAAGTACGTGGGCGCGGAGCACTTCCGGCTCGGCCTGCCCGACGGCACCGAGGTCGCCCCGAAGAGCGCGCCGAACGAGGCGATGTCGTCCGGCTCGGAGAACCTGGCGCCCGCCCGCAACCTCGGCTTCCAGTTCAAGTACGTGCCCGGCACGTACAAGCTGCGCGTGGTCGACATCGCGGGTGACGCCCGGAAGCCGACCGACGTGGCCGAGCTGGACGTGACCGTCAAGTAGGCGGGTCCGCCCGCGGAGGTCAGGACCCGTCGCGCAGGTCGGCGAGGCGGGTCCGGGCGAACCTGACGGCGGAGAAGTCGGCCGTCGTGCCGGGCCCGCGGGGCGACTGGACCAGCAGCCCGGCCTCGACCGGCGCGCCGGGCGCGAGGGGCAGCGCGAACACGCGGGCCAGCTGCCAGGTGACGCCGTCGCCGGAGGTGTGCAGCGCGAAGACCGAACCCATCCGGCTGATCCGCAGGTGGATGCCGGACCCTTCATACGGCCAGCCGTTGGCGTCGTCGGAGGCGCCGGCGCGGGTCACGACGGTGACGACGCGCGGGATGCCTTCGGGGTCGAGCTCGGCGCAGATCTTGCACCAGTTCTCGTCGTCGATCCAGGCGAGCAGCACCGCGGAGTCGAACGTGTCCCGCAGGACCGGCTCGACGTGCGCGCTGAGCTGGAAGTCGCCGTCGACCCGGGCGGTGAACCGCTCGGCGTCGGGCCGGCTCGACCCGCCGGCCGGGTCCAGGAACAGGTCGGCGCCGGGCCCGCCCGAGACCCGCAGCCCACCGGCCACGGGCACCGGCGCCGGCGCGGTGCGGGGCCCGGAGGCACGGAAGCGCAGCGGCACACCGTCGAACACGAGGTCGTCCACCTCCACCACGCTACGCGAGACCCGGGACCTCGCGGACCTTAGTTCGGGCTCCGATCAAAGGGTTGGATCGAGTCTATTTCCTGAGCGGTTCTGTTGATTTCTGTGTGACATCGTTAACATGCGAAATCAGCATCCACCGATACCTGCCGCCAGCGGTGTCGGACTCCGTCCGCCAAGGAGAACGCTCATGTCCGCATCACGTCACCGGCGGAGGCTGCTCACCACAGTCCTCGCCGCGGTGCTCGGCCTCGGGACGGCGGTGTCCGCCGCGCCGCCCGCGGGGGCCGCGCCGGCCCAGCCGTCGCCCCTCACCACCCCGTGGACGAGCCAGGCGCTCGCCGGCCAGCCGCTGCCGGAGTACCCGCGGCCGCAGATGACCCGTCCGGACTGGCTCAACCTCAACGGTGAGTGGCAGCTGCGCCAGTCGACCACCAACGACAACCCCGTCTTCGGCCAGACGCTGCCGGAGCGGGTCAACGTCCCGTTCCCCGTGGAGTCGGCGCTCTCCGGGATCAAGCGGCCCGCGAACGACAACCGGCTGTACCTGTTCTACCGCCGCACGTTCACGGTGCCGGCCGGGTGGGCCGGGCGGCGCGTCCAGCTGCACTTCGGCGCGGTCGACTGGCAGACCACGGTGTGGGTCAACGGCGTGCAGGTCGGCGGGCACACCGGCGGCTACGACCGCTTCGAGTTCGACATCACGCCGCAGCTCAACGGGGGCACCAACGAGCTGATCGTGCGGGCCTACGACCCGTCGGACACGCCCGGGCTCAACATCGCCCGCGGCAAGCAGGTGCGCGACCCGGGCGGCATCATGTACACGCCGTCGTCGGGCATCTGGCAGACGGTGTGGATGGAGCCGACGCCGACCGCGTCGATCTTCAGCGCCGACCTGTACCCCAACATCTCCAACAACACGTTGCGGATCCGGGTCTTCACCAGGGGCGACGTCAGCGGGCACTCGGTGTTGGCCGAGGCGATGGACGGCACGACCGTGGTCGGCACGGCGACGGGCGGCTTCACGGACTTCACCGTCCCGGTCCCCAACGCGCGGCGGTGGTCGCCGGACGACCCCTTCCTGTACAACCTCCGGATCTCGCTGCGCAACGGCGCCGGCGCGACCGTGGACCAGACGATGCACTACTTCGGCATGCGTGAGGTCGGCAAGGCCGTGGTCAACGGCAAGCTCGTGCCCACGCTGAACGGGCAGTTCGTGCTCCAGAGCGGCGTGCTCGACCAGGGCTTCTGGCCCGACGGGCTCTACACGGCCCCGACCGACGCGGCGCTCGCCGGCGACCTGCAGAAGATCAAGGACCTCGGCTTCAACATGGTCCGCAAGCACATCAAGGTGGAGCCGCAGCGCTGGTTCTACCACGCGGACCGGCTCGGGCTGCTGGTGTGGCAGGACATGCCGAGCATGGGCGAGGCGCCCGGCACCGCGGCGCAGCACGCGCAGTGGGAGACCGAGGTCGGGCAGATCGTCGACGAGCACCGGTCGTCGCCGGCGGTGATCGTGTACGTGCCGTTCAACGAGGGCTGGGGCGAGTGGAACCTCGCCGACACGACCCGCGTGGTGAACAACGTCAAGAACCAGGACCCGACCCGGCTCGTCAACGCGCACAGCGGCTACAACTGCTGCAACTCGAAGGGCGACCCCGGCAACGGCGACATCCAGGACTGGCACTGGTACGTCGGGCCCAACTCCCCGACGCCGACCAGCACCCGCACGGCGGTCCTCGGCGAGTACGGCGGCCTCGGCGTGCGCTCCCCGGGGCACGAGTACAGCCCGAACGGCGGCTTCTTCGCCTACGAGACGCACCCGAACGGGACGTCGGCCACCGACCGGTACATCGCCGTCCAGGCCCAGGCGCTCAACCTGGTCTACTCGCGCGGGCTGGCCGGGATGGTCTACACCCAGCCGTTCGACGTCGAGGGCGAGTTCAACGGCTTCTGGACCTACGACCGGCAGGTGCTCAAGTACGACGGGGCCCGCATCCGCGCCGCGAACCAGCAGATGATCGCGGCCTCGAAGCGGCTCAACACCGCCGGCCCGCCGCCCGGGGCGCCGGTCACCGGCCCCGGCGGCAAGTGCGTCGACATCGCGGCCGACGACACCGGCGGCAACGGCTCCGCGGCGCAGCTGTGGGACTGCCAGCTCAGCGCCGTCGACCAGCACTGGTCCTGGAACGGGAGTGCGCTGCAGACACTCGGCCGCTGCCTGGATGCGACGGGCAACGGCACCGCCAACGGCACCCTGATCCAGCTGTGGGACTGCAACGGCGGCGGCGCGCAGCAGTGGGTGCCGCAGCCCAACGGCTCGCTGCGCAACCCGCAGTCCGGCCGGTGCCTGGACTCCCCCAGCGGCTCCACGGCCAACGGGGCCCGGCTCCAGCTCTGGGACTGCAACGGCAGCGGTGCGCAGGTGTTCCGCATGGGTGGCGGCTCCCCCGGCGCCACCTTCGTCAACGGCCCGGGCGGCCAGTGCGTCGACGTTGCCGCCGACGACACGGGCGGCAACAGCGCCGCCGTGCAGCTGTGGGGCTGCCAGCCCTACGCCGTGGACCAGCACTGGGCGTGGGACGGCACCGCGCTGCGCACGCTCAACCGGTGCATGGACGCGACCGGCAACGGCACCGCCAACGGCACCCTGATCCAGCTGTGGGACTGCAACGGCGGCGGGGCCCAGCAGTGGGTGCCGCAGCCCAACGGCTCGCTGCGCAACCCGCAGTCGGGCCGCTGCCTGGACTCCCCGAACGGCTCCACGAACAACGGGGCCCGGCTCCAGCTCTGGGACTGCAACGGCAGCGCCGCACAGGTGTTCCTGAAGCAGTAACGACCGTGGATTGGCGGGGGGTGGCGGTTCGCCGCCCCCCGCCATCGCGATTTGTCAAGAGTTGACAAAACTCGATATCGGCGCGAATCTCCGTAGTGAACGTCCCGCCCCCTTGAGAAGCGCCGCCCCGCCAGGTGTGCGCACGCCATCCCCAGCGTCGACGGCTGGTGCTGGCACGCGCGCTGACAACGATGTCGGAAGCGGCGAGACAACCCTCACCGAAACGGCAGGTTGCCGCATGACACTCCCCCGCCCCCGTTCCACCCGCAGACGCGCCTGGTTCGCGGCGGCCGCCCTCGCCGCGAGCCTGATCAGCGCCACCGTGTTCACCGAGCCGGCGGCCGCCGCCCCCGGCGACTGGTCGACCAGCTTCGAGGCCGGCGAACCGCAGCCGACCTGGACCAACAGCGTCGAGAACAGCAACGGCGTCGGCGGCTACTGCTGCGCGCTGACCGGCATGGAGAGCATCCCGGGCACCGGAACGGCGCACACCGGGACGACCGCGCTGCTGTACTCGGGCAACGACCTGAGCGCGACGACGTCCTTCTCGTACAACCGGGTCTTCGACGTCGACATCCCGGTCGGCGCCGCCAGCACGCTGTCCTACTGGGTGTACCCCCAGTCCGGCGGGCACCTCGACGTCGCGGTCGACCTGATGTTCACCGACGGCACCAACCTGCGCGACTCCGGCGCGGTGGACCAGCACGGCGTGCGGGTCCACCCGACGTTCCAGGGCAACGGCTCGGTCCTCAACTTCGACACGTGGAACTACGTCACGTCGAACATCGGCGCGGTCCGGGCCGGCAAGACGATCGACCGGATCATGGTCGCCTACGACCAGCCGCTCAACACGGGGCTGTTCCGCGGCTGGTTCGACGACATCCAGATCAGCGCCGACGGCGGCACCGCGGCCCGGCTGTCGGACTACGTCGACACCCGGCGCGGCTCCAACTCCAGCTTCAGCTACTCGCGCGGCAACACGTTCCCCGGCGCGACGGTCCCGAACGGCTTCAACTTCTGGACCCCGGTGACCAACGGCAACAACGACAGCTGGCTGTACGAGTACAAGGCCACGACCGTGCAGGGCTTCGCGATCAGCCACGAGCCGAGCCCGTGGATCGGTGACTACGCGCAGCTGCAGGTCATGCCGATGACCGGCGCGGTGAAGTCGACGCCGGACTCGCGCAAGTCGACCTTCACCCACGCCAACGAGGTGGCGAAGGCGCACTACTACAAGACGCGGCTCGACACGTACGGGATCACCGCGGAGATCGCGCCGACCGACCACGCCGGCGTCATGCGCTTCACGTTCCCGTCGGCGGCGGAGTCGGTGATCCTGTTCGACACCGTCGACAGCGCCAGCGGCTCGCTCACCGTCAACAACGCCAACCGGACGATCCAGGGCTCGATCAACCACCGCGGCCAGACGCTGTACATCTCGGCGACCACGGACAAGGCGATCGCCGCCTCGGGCACCATCACCGGCCAGGGCGCGACCAGCTGGGTCCGCTTCGCCACCGCCGCCAACGAGCAGGTGACCCTGAAGATCGGCACCTCGTTCATGAGCGTCGCGCAGGCCACCGCCAACCTCAACCAGGAGGTCGGCGCGAAGAGCTTCGACACCGTGCGCGAGGACGCCGCGACCCTGTGGGACTCGACCCTCGGCAAGGTCCGGATCGAGGGCGCGACCAGCGACAACCAGGTCACGTTCTACTCGAACATGTACCGCTCGTTCATGTACCCGAACAACCGCTCCGAGATGGTCGGCGGGGTCCGCAAGTACCACAGCCCCTACGACAACACGATCCACGACGGCCAGATGTACGTGAACAACGGCTTCTGGGACACGTCCCGCGCGGTCTGGCCGCTGTACACGCTGCTCACGCCGACACGGACCGGCGAGATGCTCGACGGCATCGTCAACGCGTACAAGAACTTCGGCTGGACGCCGCGCTGGACCGGGCCGGGCTCGATCGACATCATGGTCGGCACCAACCAGGACCTGGCGTTCGCCGACGCGTACATGAAGGGCGTCCGCAACTTCGACTACCAGGCGGCGTACGCGTCGATGGTGAAGAACGCGAGCACCTACTCCGGCGCCGGCAACAAGGGCCGCAAGGCCATCCAGACGTCGGTGTTCAAGGGGTACGTGGCGACCGACGTCCTCGGCGAGTCGGCGGCGTGGACCCTGGAGGACGCGACCAACAACTTCGGCATCGCACAGATGGGGCAGGCGCTCGGCTACACCGAGGACGCCGCCTACTTCCGCAACCAGGCCCTCGACTACACCAACCTGTTCTCGCAGTCCGTCGGGTTCTTCCGCGGCAAGCAGAGCAACGGCGCGTGGCGCACCACCGACGCGAACTTCAAGCCCAACGAGTGGGGCTGCGAGTTCACCGAGGGCGCGCCGTGGCACTACGCGACCGCGGCACCGCAGGACCCCAACGGCATGGCCAACCTCTACGGCGGCAAGGCCCAGCTGTCGGCGAAGATCGACGCCGTGCTCGCCGCGTCCCGGGACTTCCTGCCCGGCTGCTACGGCGGGACGATCCACGAGATGTCCGAGGCGTACGACACGAACATGGGCCAGTACGCGCACTCCAACGAGCCCATCCACCACATGCTCTACATGTACAACTACGCCGGCACCCCGGCGAAGACGCAGAACCAGGTCCGGCGGGTGCTCACCACCCTCTACAACTCCGGTGCGGGCACCGGCAACGGGTACCTCGGCGACGAGGACAACGGTGAGATGTCGGCGTGGTACGTGTTCTCCGCGATGGGCTTCTACCCGGCGCGGATGGGCTCGACCGACTACACGATCGGCGCGCCGCTGCACCCGAAGACGACGATGACGCTGGAGAACGGCCGGACGTTCACGGTCAACGCCCCCGGCGTCAGCGACACCAACCGCTACATCCAGAGCGCCACCCTCAACGGCGTCAACTACACGAAGAACTACCTGACGCACGCGGACCTCACCGCGGGCGGCACGCTGAACTTCGTGATGGGCCCGAACCCGTCGTCGTGGGGCACCGGCGCCTCGGACATCCCCGGTTCGCTCACCACCGGCACAGCCGCCCCCGTCCAGCTCAAGGACAAGGCGACCGGCAGCACCGTCACCGCCACCGCGGAGAACGGCACCGCCGAGGGCCGCGCGATGCTGGTCGACGACACGTCGATGACCAAGTGGCTGGCCTTCGCGACCACCGCCACGATCACCTGCCAGCTCACCGCGTCGGCGACGGTCAAGCAGTACACGCTGACCTCCGCCGACGACGTGCCCGGCCGCGACCCTCGCAGTTGGACGCTGCAGGGCTCGAACGACGGCGTCACCTGGACGACGGTCGACACCCGCACCAACATCGACTTCGTCGACCGCAGGCAGACCAGAGCGTTCGTGATCTCCAACGGCACGTCGTTCTCGCGCTACCGGCTGCAGATCACGGCCAACCACGGGGCCGCGGAGACCCAGCTGGCGGAGCTCGAACTGCTCGGCTGAGCGACGCCGGAACCACGGGCGGCCACCGGTGCTCCGGTGGCCGCCCTTTCGCGTGTACGCCTCTGCTACGCGCTCAGGACCGTGGCGCGAGCCTCGAGCGCTTCGAGCGCCTCGGCGTCGTGCCGCACCGCGAACCGCTCGTCACGGCCCCCGCCGGCGATCAGGACGTCGACGCCGACCGGGTTGGCGACGAACGTCAGCCGCAGCGGGCCGCCCGCGTCCGGGCCCTCGCACTCGAACCACTGCAGGAACGGGTCGGTCTGCCTGACCCCGGGCACCGTCCCCTGCCGCACCTCGCAGCGCGGAAACGTCCACCCCCGCCGCCGCAGCGTGTCGAGCACCAGCCACTGCCCGCCCGTCGGGTGCACCGTCACGGGCGTCACGCCGACGTCGACTGGCTTCCCCGCGACGGTCACCGTGGTCCGCAGCCGCACCGACACGGCCGGCAGGTGCTCGCCCGCGAAGTGCGTGAACGGCGTCTCCCACGGCAGCGGCTGCTCGAACGGGATCGCCCGGCTCCGCCCGGCGGCCAGCGTGAACCCCGCCGACACGTCGCACCGCAGGACGTCGACCTCGACGCCGCTGACCACCGTCATCAGCGTCACGGCCACCCCGTCCACGGCGAGGTCCTCCCGGGCGCCGCCGAGATGCACCTGCCCGGCGGCCATCGTCCCCGGCCGCACCCCGCGCTCGTCGAGCGTCGCCGATCCGAACATTCCGACGCTCCTCGCCCTCACACCAGGAACCGACACTAACACGTGGCGCTGTACGGTTTCCCGCTTTCGCAGCACACCTGACATTGCCGCCCGGATCAGGCGCAGATGTTCATCGACTCCCTCTCTCACCTACTTCTCGACCCTCAGCGCCACCGGAAGGTGATCACCCCTGGCAGTCCGTGACCAGCCAGGTCAGGCCGGCCGAGGTCCGCATCGCCACGGTGCCGCTGGAGTACGAGTACCACCGGATGGCGGTGAGCACGCCGGCCGCGCACTTCAGCTCCACGCCGAGCAGGAAAGGTCTTGCCGTTGACGTAACGGAAACTGAACCGCCGGCCGCCGACGTCGCAGATGTACCGGTCGACGCTCGCGCCCGGCCTCGGCCAGCAGGTAGGTTGCCGACCTTGCCGTAGGTGTAGTTGCGCACCAGGCCGACGAGGTGACGCCGTGGTGGCATGCAGGGGCGTAAGCAATCAGTCGGGAACCGACACTCCGCAAAGTTCGCAGAACAAGCAATCCCCCCAACGCAGCCCAAGACTGACAAAACCCGTCGGGGCGCGCCGGTCTTGAGGGGGCGAGGGTGGAGCGAAGCTCCCCCTGTGGGGAGCGAGCTCCGCTCGCGCGGGGATGCGGAGACCGCCAATGCGAAACGCCCCCGGCGTGAGCAGGGGGCGTCGCGGTTGTAGCGGGGACAGGATTTGAACCTGCGACCTCTGGGTTATGAGCCCAGCGAGCTACCGAGCTGCTCCACCCCGCGTCGGCTTGTCCAGGTTAGCGCACGGCTGTCGCGTCTTCCAAATCGCTTACGGGTGACCGTGTCCGGCGTCACGAGGGGCCGCCGCACCGGAGTGCGACGGCCCCTCGATGCTCGACGTCGCTCAGCCCGACGGGGCCGGCGAGACCGACGGGCTCGCGCCGGCCGAGACGCTCGGTGACGCCCCCACCGACGGGGTCGCCGCCGGGGTCGCGGCCTTCACCGCGGCCTCGTAGCGGCCGATCGCGTCCTGCAGCGCCTTGAGCGCCCGGCCGTACCCCTCGAAGTCGCCGGCGACCTGGGCCGCCTTGAGGTCGGCGATCGCCTTGTTCATGTCGTTGATCGCCGCCTGTACCTGCGGAGACCCGGACTGGTTGCCCGTCGCCGGCACGGTCGGCTCGCCGCCGTTCTCGCCGCTGCCGGGGACGGGCGCCTGACCGGTCGCCTGTTTCACCAGCTCGGCGAGGCCGTCGGCCAGGTTGTTGGCGTAGGCCTTGTAGTTCGGGCCGTACGCGACCAGGACCCGCTGGAGCGTCGGGTACGTCTTGTCGCTCTTCGTCCGCGTGTAGATCGGCTCGACGTACAGCATGCCGTCGGCGACCGGCAGGGTGAGCAGGTTGCCGTACATGACCTCGGAGTTCTGGGAGCTGAACTGGGTCAGCTCCCGCCGCGCGTCGCCGATGCCGGTCATCGTGCTGTGCATCTGCGCCGGACCCTGGATGTTCGTGTCCGGCGGCAGCTCCAGGATCTCGAACACCGGCTTGCCGTCGACGTACGACGCCGACATCAGCGCGGCCAGGTTGCCGCGGCTGCGCGGGGCGAGCGCCGTCGTGAGCTGGAACCGGGATTTGTCCTGGTTGGGCAGCTTGGCCACGATGTAGTACGGCGGCTGGTCCGCGGTCGGGTTCGCCGGGTTCTTCGGCACCTCCCAGAAGTCCTGGCCGGAGAAGAACCCGTTCGGCGTGGTGACGTGGAAGCGGCTGAGCAGGTCACGCTGGACCTTGAACTGGTCCTCCGGGTAGCGCAGGTGGTCCTGCAGCGACTGCGAGATCGCCGAACGCGGCTTGACCAGCTTGTTGCCGAAGGCCTTGTTCCACGCCTTCAGGATCGGGTCGCTCTCGTCGAACGCATACAGGGTGACCTCACCGCTGTACGCGTCGACGGTCGCCTTCACCGAGTTGCGCAGGTACGAGACGTCCTGGCGCGGCTCGGGGAACATCCGGCTGTTGGTCGACGAGTCCTGGATCGCGGTGTTCCAGTCGATGCGCTGCGAGTACGGGTACGTCGCCGAGGTGGTGTACCCGTCGACGATCCACTGGATCCTGCCGTCGACGACCGCCGGGTACGGGTCGCTGTCCAGCGTCAGGAACGGCGCGATCTTGCGGACCCGGTCCTCCGGGTTACGCACGTACAGCACCTTCGAGTTCGCGTTGAACACGCCCGAGAGCAGGAAGTTCGTCTCGCGGAACTCCGCCGCGTAGAGCAGCCGCCGCCAGTACGAGCCGACCGCGACGCCACCGGCGCCGTCGTAGGTGGAGTACTGGTCGCCGGCGTTGGCGGTCGGCCGGTCGAACTCGGCGCCGGCGGTGGTGCCGGGCGCCCGGCCGGTGATCGCGTAGACCTCACCCATCTGCTCGCCGTAGTAGATCCGCGGCTCCTTCACCGGGATCAGGTCCTGCTGCGACGCGCACTGCTGGCCCTGGTCGCCGACCGGCTTGGTCTGCTCGCCGAGGAAGCCCGACACGTAGAACGGCAGGCCGTTGCAGACGACCTGGTTGGCCGGCGCGGCGACGAACCCGTAACCGTGCGTGTACACCGAGTGCCGGTTCTGCCAGTTGTTCTGCTGCAGCTGGTTGTAGTTGATCTCACGGGCGCCGACCACGTAGTCCTGGGTCTTGCCGTTGATCGTGTACCGGTCGATGTCCAGCTTCGGGTTGAACTCGTAGAAGCCGCGGACCTGCTGCTGCTGCGTGTACGTCTCGCCGACGACCGTCGGGTCGAGCAGGCGGATGTTGGTGACGGTCTCGTCGTACGACGGCAGGTTCGTCGGCGGTTCCTGGTTCCGCGACGCGTACGGTTTGACGTCGACCGTGTTCAGCCCGTACGCCAGCCTCGTGGCGTCGATGCTGCGCTGGAAGTACTGCGCCTCCTTCTGCAGCTGGCTCGGCTTCACCGTGAACGACTGCACCGCGGCCGGGTAGATCCCGCCGACCGCGACCGCCGACAGCGCCAGCAGGCCCAGCGCCAGGCCGGGCCACACGAGGTTGCGCATGAACGCGTTGGAGAACACCAGGATCGCGATCGCCACGACGATCGAGATCCAGGCGAGGATCTCCTTCGCCGGCAGCAGCGCGTTGATGTTGGTGTAGCCGGCGCCGTACAGGTCCTGGGTCGGGAACTTGTCCAGCAGCAGGCCGCGCCGGTCCAGGTAGTACGCGGCGGCCTTGAGCAGCACGAACGCGGCGACCAGCGCGGTCAGGTGGGCGCGCGCCGCGGTCGTCATGCGCTCGCCGGCGCCCTGCAGCCGCACCCCGCCGAACAGGTAGTGCAGCGCCAGCGCGCCCAGCAGCGAGAAGACCACCGCGGTGAAGGCGACGCCCAGCACGTACCGCCAGAACGGGTATTCGAAGACGTAGAAGCTCAGATCCACGCCGAACTGCTTGTCGGTCTGCCCGAACGGCGTGCTGTTGCTGAACAGCAGCCAGTCCTGCCAGTGCCCCTGCGCCGACAGGCCCGAGAACAGGCCGATCAGCCCGGCGACCGCGACGACCCAGATCGTCATGTGCGGCAGCAGGAAGAGGCGGTAGCGGTCCAGCGCGTGCTGCTCGGCGGAGTGCGGCCGCAGCAGCGGGCGGGTCCGGTACGCCAGGTAGAGGTTGCCGGCGATGATCAGCCCGACCGAAACCCCGAAGATCAGGAACATCCACAGGCGGGTCGTCAGTACGGTCGAGAAGACGCCCGTGTATTTGACCTCGGAGAACCACAGATAGTCGGTCCAGGCACCGACGATCCGGTCGAAGAGGGTGAAGAGCAGGAAGACGACCGCCAGCACGACGATCGTGACCCGACCACGTCGGCTCACCCTGGTCATCGGATTACGCATTACCACGGTCGGCTCCGCCCGTTCGCGTATGGAAACTCGTTCAGCGTAGTCATGGACCACACAACGCTGGTGTACGACCGGCCCGCAACTGCTCGAGTGCGGCGAGCGCCTCGTCGGCGGTGCTGACCTTGATCAATGGCAGGCCCGGCTGGGCGTTGGCGACGGCCTCCTCGCAGTTGGCCGCCGGGGTGAGGAAGACCTTGGCCTTCGCCGCCTTCGCCGCGACCAGCTTCTGCGGGATGCCGCCGATCGGCCCGACGTTGCCCTCGTCGTCGATGGTGCCCGTGCCGGCGATGACGATCCCGCCGGTCAGGTCCTCTTCCTTGATCGTGTCGATGATGCCGAGCGTGAACATCAGCCCGGCCGACGGCCCGCCGATGCGGTCCAGCTGGATCGACAGCTCGAACGGGTGCGGCTGGGACGTCTTGGCCACGACCCCGAGTCGCGGGTTGCCGTCGTCGCCGGCCTTCGTCGCGATGCTCGCGGTCGCCTTGCTGCCGCCGCGGGTGTACTCCACCTGCCGCGACGTGCCGGCCGGCTTCGCCCGGATGAGCTCCGTGAGCTTCGCCAGGGACGTCACCGGGGTGCCGTCGATGGCGGTGATCACGTCGCCCTTCTGCAGCTGACCCACAGCCGGGTAGCCCTCCGACACCTCGTCGACGGCGACCAGGACCGGATAGCCGAGCTCGCGCAGCGCGACCGTCTCCGCCGAGGACTGCGACGCCTGGAAGTCCTTCTTGTTGTCCTCGTTGACCTGCTGCTCCGTGCGGTTCGGCGGGTAGATCAGCTCACGCGGCACCACCGCGCGGTCCTTCTGCCACCAGCCGATCATGGCCTCGAGCAACGTCATCTGCGGCTGCACCGACACCGTCGTCATCCGCAGCTGCCCGGCCGACTTCGTGACCGTCGCCCCACTGACATTGATGATCGGCTTGCCGTCGTCGCCGGCGCCGAGCGTGTTGTACGTCGGTCCGGGGCCCATCTCGACGTAAGGCACCTTCAACACGGTCGTCTGCCAGGACAGCAACAGCAGCAGCAACGCGCCGACCAACACGGTCACGCCACGACGTCTCATGGCGGCGAGCCTAGCGCTCTCCGATTTCTGACATCGGAAGCGAGTACCTTTGGAACATGCCCGCAGACATCCCGTTCGGCTTCGGTCCGCCCGGCGGCGAGGTGCCGGATCCCAACGATCCGCGCCAGATGCAGCAATTCCTCAGCCAGCTGCAGCAACTGTTCGCCACGCCCGGCGGCGGCCCGGTCAACTGGGATCTGGCACGCCAGCTGGCGCAGGCCCACCTCACCGGCGGCGGACCCGCCGGCGGCCTCGCCCAGTTCCCTGTCGGCTTCGCCATGCCCGGCACGGCGGTTACGCCACCAGCGAACACGGCCGATCCTGACGCCGCGAAACCGGTCGGTGACCCTTCCGTGACGCCGGCGGAGCGCGCCGCGGTCATCGAGGCGCTGCGCCTGGCCGACCTGTGGATCGACCCCGAGTCCGCCCTGCCGTCCGGCGTGCGCGCCACCGCCGCGTGGAGCCGGGGCGAGTGGCTCAACACGACCCTGCCCGTCTGGCGCAAGCTCTGCGACCCCGTCGCCGCCAGGATGGTGTCGGCGATGACGGAGCTGGTCCCCGAGGAGATGCGCGCCCAGATGGGCCCCATGACCTCGATGGTCGCGTCGCTCGGCAGCGCCCTGCTGGGCGGCCAGCTGGGCACCGCCCTGGGCTCCCTCGCCGCCGAGGTCCTCTCCGCCGGCGACATCGGCCTGCCCCTCGGCCCTGCCGGCTCGGCCGCGCTGGTCCCGGCCAACATCGCCGAATACGGGCGGGGCCTGGAGATCCCCGACGACCAGGTCCGCCTGTACGTCGCCCTCCGCGAGGCCGCCCACCAGCGACTCTTCGGCCACGTCCCGTGGCTGCGCGGCCACGTGTTCGCCGCCGTCGAGGCGTACGCGGCAGGCATCCACGTCGACCGCGAGGCGATCGAAGAGGCGATGAGCCGCATCGACCCCTCAACCCTCGGCAGCGACCCGCAGGAGCTCGTCCTGGAGGGCATCTTCACCCCCGAGGACACGCCGCAGCAGCGCGCCGCGCTCGCCCGGCTGGAGACCGCGCTCGCCCTCATCGAAGGCTGGGTCTGCCACGTCGTGGACCGCGCCGCCGGCGACCGTCTCCCCGACGTGGTCCGCCTCTCCGAGGCCTTCCGCCGCCGCCGCGCCGCCGGCGGCCCGGCCGAGCAGACGTTCGCCGCCCTGGTCGGCCTCGAGCTGCGCCCCCGCCGCCTCCGCGAGGCCACGGCCCTGTGGGCAGCCCTGGCCGAACACCGCGGCGTCGCGGGCCGCGACGCGCTCTGGGACCACCCCGACCTGCTGCCCGACGAGGAGGCGTTCGCGGATCCGGATCTGTTCGCCCGGACCCAGCTGGACCTGAGCGACCTCGGCTTCAGCGACGACCTCAGCGGCCTGGGCCTCACCGACGAGAAGCCGTCGAAGGACACTTCGGACCCCGCAGCCGGCAACACCCCACCGGACAACGACCCCGGCCCCAGCGAGCCGGGCAACGAGCCAAAACCCTGACCCCAGGCGAGGCAACCGCGGGAGATCCACCAAGACGGCCAACAGCCACTGGATCTCCCGCTCCCGCCCACAGCTCGACACACCTCTGGGCGCACCCAGACCCGCCGCAACTACCGGCCCCTCACAGCCCGGCGAGCCTTCATGACTGGCGGCCTCTCGCAGCCAGCGGACCTCCGCAGTTCGGCGGTCCTTCGCAGGTCAGCAGGCTTTTATGGCGGTCCTTCGTAGCGTGGCCGACGGCCCGTGAACCGATCCCGCGACTCGCGGCCTGGCCCGAGTGTCCCTTGTGGCCACCGGCCCTTCGCCGCTGCCAGGGCCGCGTGCCGATCTCCCACCCCGGCACGACCCGAGCGTCCTTCACGGTCCCTCACCACCGGCCCAACCTTCGCGCCTGACGGGCCGTGCGCCGCTCCGCGCGCTCTCTCGCGACCGCCCCCTTGCAGCCGCTGGGGCCGGCCGGGCCCCGGCTCAGTCACCCGACCCTCGCAGCCGCCCGGGGCGCAGCGCAGTCAGTCTGAGCGGGACGGCTGCTGCCTTGTGGTCACCGGGCACCCGCCAGGCCCGTGTCGTGACCGCAACGCCACCGCGGCAGCTCTGACTGCCAGCGGGCCCTGCTGCCGGCAAGCACGGCGAGCTGGCCTCCTGCTGCCGCGGCTGGCGCCGGCCAGAGCGGCAAGGGCGCCGAGGTGGCCTAGCCGCCGGCGGGCGACGACCTGGCAGCGAGGGGCGACGAGCCGACAAGCAGCAGTCCTCACTACCCGCCGATCCGGCGCGGCCGCGGATCATCGCCGACGATCCTCGCTGCCGCCGAACAGCTTCCGCACCATGCCGCCCGGTCCCTCGTGGCCGGCAGACCCGCAACCGACGTCATGCCCCCTGCGGCCGGCCAGCACGAGCCGAGCGACCGGAGCACAACTCGAACGCCGGCGACCGCAGCGACGCCACCGCAGCGACAGGCTGCCGGCGACCCCAACGGGCGGGCGACCGCAGTGACGGGCCGGAGGAAGGCGACGTCCCCGAGGGAGCGGCCAAAGCGTTGAATGCGGCCCGCGGCGCTCGTCAAAGAGTTACGCGACCAGGTTCGAACGGCGCTGACCGGTCAATCACACCGTACCTCAGGCCGCCTAATTGATCTGGGCGGTCTCACTCTCCGCTATCCATCCCTCACGCATCCGCCGCCAGCGGGTCGGCGGGGGGGTCAGGAGAGCAGGGAACGGGTGGCGTCCCAGCCGTCGAGAGCCAGGTCCAGGTGGCGGAGGTCGTCGGGGGTGCGGAGGCGGTGCCAGCCGGGGGCGGAGGCCACCATCGTCGGTTCGGGGGCGGGGCGGCGGGCGGTCGCGACGTCCGCGGTCTCGGGATCCAGGTCAGGCAGCCAGGAGGGGACCGGCAGGCGGCACGCCAGGCCCAGGAGGCCGCCGCCCGCGGCCGGGGCGACCGCGACCGTCCGGGTCGACAGAGGACGGATCATCTTGCCGATCAGCATCGCCGGCAGGTCGGGGGCGTCGGCCATGAGGACGACGGCGCGTTCGTGGCCGTCGGCTGCGGCGGCGGAGAGGGCGGCGCGGATCGAGAGGGTCGGCAGCTCGTACTGCGGCATGCTCGGCCACGCGATCTTCGAGGCCAACGGCAGGTCGTCGGGGAGCGCCGCGATCGCCGGTTGGACGAGCGGCAGCGGGGCGATCAGGTCGACGACGTCCTCGGCCAGGGCGGCGCGCCACGAGGACGGGTCAACGCCCGGTGGCGACCACGGAGTGGGCACGAGGAGCACGATGACGGCAGCCGAGACGCCCGGGACCGCCGGAGAGGAGAGCGGCCCGGTCATTCAGTGATCCCGAGACCCGCTGCCGCCGACACCCCCTCAAGATACCCCCGCGCCCGTTCGGACTTCGGGTAGCGGCCGACCAGCGCCCAGAAGGCGGCGCTGTGGTTGGCGATGACCAGGTGTGACAGCTCGTGCAGCAGAACGTAGTCGATCACCCAGTCGGGCATCTCCTGAACTCGGTGCGAGATCCGGATGGTACCGTCTGCCGGCGTGCACGAGCCCCAACGCCCGTTCTGGTTCTGCACCCAGCGCACGCTGGTCGGGCGGGCGGCGTTGGGATGGTCGGGCAGGTAGCGGGCGGCAAGCCGCTGCGCGCGTGCCGTCAGCTCGCTGTCGGTGCGCCGGGCCCGCTGCTCGCGGACGGCCAGGCGCTCCAGCATGCGATCGACCCACTCGCGCTCCTCCGCCCGGGAGAACTGCGCGGGGATCAGCACGACGACCCGCTCACCATCACGGTAGGCAGACACCGTACGTCGGCGGCGCTTGCTGCGCCGCACCTCGATGACCGGCTTACGTGTCATGCCGGCCCCCTCAGGGTACCGCTCACGGAGGAACGCTAGCCGGAAACGGCCATCCCTCCGCAAGGGCCAATCTTGTGGAGGGCGCCCGTATGTCACCCATTCGTGGCGGCTCGCCGGAAAGATTCCACCGGTCGTCGGCCTGGTGAGGCCGCTCGGCGGCAATTCATCCACAGCAACCCACACCGTTGCCCACACAGTTATCCCCAGCCTGTGCATAGTGTGTAGCGTGCGGTTAGAGGAAGATCTTCCGATTACGCTCGGCGTGTCCCGTCTTACCGCACTTTCCCCGAGTGTCCGACAAGGCACACTCACCACGTCGACCTAGCTGGTCAACACCGGTGCGTGCACCGGACCGAGATGAGGAGGGCATCGTGGCCGAGACGTACAACGGCTACTGCGTCAAGTGCAAGGAGAAGCGGGACTTCGAGGGCGAGATCGCGATCTCCAAGACGGGCATGAAAATGGCCAAGGGTGCCTGCCCCGTCTGCGGCACCACGGTCAACCGGATCCTCGGTAAGGCCTGAGACGCAAACAAACACGGCCGCCGTCGGCGGGCCGTACACATCGGCTCCTCGCCGCCCCCGCCCGGCGCGTGAGCCCCGAGATCGTCGCGCTAGAGCAGCAAGGTTGGCCCGCGCGCTTTACAGCGTTTGCGCCTTTCCCTGTGGACAACTCGGCGGCTGGCTGTGGACAAGTCCGGCCGGCGGTGGATATCCCTGTGGACAACCACCCCGGCCGGAGCCTGCGCCGGTGGCAGTCTCCCGGTCATGCGACCGACACTCCTGCCGAACCTCCGCCGCCTGTGGCGTGACAGGCAGACCGTCCAACTCGGCACCGACCCAGCCGGCGCCGTCGTGCTGCACCTGTGCCGGCCGGAGCTGGCCCGGATGCTGGACCTGCTCGACGGCGCGCACACCGAGGCCGCGGTCGTCGCGGCCGGGGAATCGCTCGGCCTGACCTCGGCGGAGGTGCTCAGCCTGGTACAGGCGCTGCGCGACGAAGGGCTGGTCGTCGCCGCGCACGCGCTCGTCCCGGCCGGTCTGCCGGCGCCGGTGCACCGCCGGCTGAGCGTCGAGGCCGCCGCGATCGCCCTGCGCCTGCGCCAGCAGCCCCCGCCGCCCCACGCGACGCCCGGCGACGCGACCGGGACACCGGGGCACAAAGAGGGCACGCGGCGAAAACCCGAACGGACCGCGCCCGCCGAGGTGCTTCGCCGCCGGTACGCCTCCCGCGTCGTCATCGCAGGGGACGGCCCGCTGCTGGCACCGCTCGCGGCGCTGCTCGCGGCCAGCGGCGTCGGGCACGTCGACCCGGTCGTCGACGGGGTCACCGGGATGGGGGACGTCCTGGTCGGCGGCCTGCTCGCCGACGAGGTGGGAGTTTCACGGGCGGTCGCGACCGGTGGCGCCGTCGCCAGGTACGCGCCGGGGGTGGACCTGTCCGCGGCCCGGACGGACCACGTCGACCTCGTGGTGCGGGTCGGCGACCGCCATCCTCCCGCGCTCGCCGGCCGGGGGCTGCGGCTGGCGAGCCTCGCGCGGCTGGAGCTGACCGTCCGGCTCGGCACCGTGCTCGTCGGTCCCCTGGTACGACCGGCCGCCTCCCCCTGCCGTGCCTGCCTGGACCTGCACCGGCGGGATCGCGACCCGATCTGGCCGGTCCTCGCCGCGCAGCTCGCCACGGCGCCGCCCGGCGACGGGGAGCCGTGCGCGTCGGCGACGGCGCTCGCGGGGGTGGCGTTCGCCGCCGACGAGGTGCTCGCGTTCCTCGACGGGGCGGCGGCGCGGACCGAGGCGGCGATCGTCGAGATTCCCCGCGCCGGTGAGCTGAGACGCCGGGAATGGGTGGCCCATCCGCGCTGTGACTGCCGTCGCCGTCGTCGTGCAGCGCAGAACGGGTAAGAATGACGTGTGACCGAGATCCCTAGGGGCGCAGTCGCCCGCACCGCACGACTGGCGTCGCTTCCTCTCGGGCTGGCCGGGCGGGCCGCGCTCGGCCTGGGCAAGCGAGTGACCGGTATGGCCGCCGACGTGGTGTCCGCCGACGTCCAGCGGCGCACCGCCGAGCACCTGTTCAGCGTCCTCGGGCAGCTCAAGGGCGGTGCGATGAAGATGGGGCAGGCGCTGTCCGTCTTCGAGGCGGCGCTGCCGGAGGACCTCGCCGGGCCGTACCGGGCGGCGTTGACGAAGCTGCAGGAGGCCGCTCCCCCGCTGCCGGCCGCCAGCGTCCACGCCGTGCTGCGCGATTCGCTGGGCGAGGACTGGCGGGAGCTGTTCAAGGACTTCGACGACAAGCCGGCCGCCGCGGCCAGCATCGGGCAGGTCCACAAGGCCGTGTGGGCCGACGGCCGCGACGTGGCCGTGAAGGTGCAGTACCCGGGCGCCGGCGAGGCGCTGCGGGCGGACCTGAACCAGTTGGCCAGGTTCGCCGGGCTGTTCAAGGCGATCCAGCCGGGTCTCGACGTGAAGCCGCTCGTGCAGGAGATCCGGGACCGGGTCACCGAGGAGCTGGACTACGAGCTGGAGGCGGCCTCGCAGCGCGCGTTCGTGGCGGCGTTCGACGGCGACCCCGACATCTGCGTGCCGCAGGTCCTCGCGTCGTCCTCCCGGGTCCTCGTCACCGAATGGATCGAGGGCGTGCCGCTGTCGACGATCATCGCTTCCGGCACCGTCGAGGAGCGCGACGCGGCGGGCACCCGGATGGCGCTGCTGCACTTCTCCGCCCCCGCCCGGGCTGAGCTGCTGCACGCCGACCCGCACCCCGGCAACTTCCGCATGCTGCCCGACGGCCGCCTCGGGGTCCTCGACTTCGGCGCGGTGGCCCGCCTCCCCGGCGGCCACCCCGAGGTGATCGGCCGCCTGACCCGCCTCGCCCTCGCCGGCGACGCCGAGGCGGTCCTGTCCGGCCTGCAGGACGAGGGCTTCGTGAAGCGCGACGCGAAGATCGACGCGGCGGCGGTGCTGAGCTACATCAGGCCCATGCTGGACCCGGTCGCGGAGCCGAGGTTCCGCTTCAGCCGCGCCTGGCTGCGCGCCGAGGCGGGCCGGCTCGCCAACCCGAAGAGCCCCGCGTACGCGATGAGCCGCCAGCTCAACCTCCCGCCCTCGTACATGCTCACGCACCGGGTGACACTCGGCTCGATCGGCGTGCTGTGCCAGCTGGAGGCCGAGGCCCCGTACCGCGAGATCATCGAACGCTGGCTACCCGGCTTCGCCGAACCGAAGAAGCCCACCCGCCGCCGCAAGTCCGAGTAGCCCCAGGCCGCGGAAACGACCAGAACCGTCACCTGACCACGGCGACGGGCGAAGATCAGCGCCCCGGAAGCAGTGCCGACATCGGTGCAGCCGAGGCAGTCGCGCTGATCGTGCATCAACGGCCGCGGGTGTACGAGGTCGCCCGCACGCGGACAGCAACCACCGGGATGGCGAACCCCTCAAGCCACCACCATGATCGAAGGACGGCCCTGGCCGTCCGGACAGCCACCACGCGACTTCGATCACGGCGACCACGGCCACGACCGCCCCGCGGGTGACCAAGACCGCCCGCGGGAGTTCGGCGTTCAGAGTGGGGCAGCGCTGGTTGTGAACCGCGGCGGTGTGATGTGGATGGGGTTGCCGTACGCGGACAAAGCAAGGCAGAGCGGGCCCCACGGTGGCACCGGGAGGCCCGCTCTGTGTGTTGCGGTCGGATCAGTGTCGGCTCAGCTGACGCTCCTGCTCACGGCGGGCGCGCATCGCGATCTGACGGGCGGACGAAGAAGCCTCAGAGTGACGGACAGCCTGAGGCTGACGCATTCGGGCTCGGGAGAGTGCTTCGTGGAGTAGTTGCAAAGACACGGTCATGCTCCTCAGGGAGATGGTGCGAACGTCGGTGAGTTGAAGCCGGGTCGGCTGCGCGGCGCGCAGGCCTCGGCTGGCTGGCAACGGATGTGCACTCATGTCAGGCCGCCACGCTCGCGGCCACGGCCGCGGTGCGAGCTGCGACCTCGACCCGCAGGACGGCGTCGCGAGCGACGTCCTCCTTACGCGGACGGCCACGCGGACGCTTCCGCGGGACGACCGCACCGCGCTCGAAGATCTCGCCACCCCAGACACCCCAGGGCTCGGCGCGCTCGATGGCGCCGGCCAGGCACTCGACGCGCAGAGGGCACTCCACGCAGAGCGACTTGGCCAGCTCGAGCTCCGCCGGCGAGTCGGCGAACCACAGGTCCGGGTCGAAGGTGCGGCACGGCAGGTCGGACTTCACGCCCCGAGCAGCGACAAGGAGACGCTCGTCGGCGCTCTCAACGCGCACATCGCGCGATGCCAAGGCCAGGCTCATCCCGGTCACCCCTTTCTGTTTCTCGATCGTTTGGTGGTGATCGTCGGTGCAAATGACTGAGGCCGCGGATCCCGGTGTCGGGTTCCGCGGCCTCGAGGTGAGCCGGTAAGTCGGTCTGTTAGACCGGCCTGCCTCGAGGTGGTGTGCCGCGGACTCCGCCGTTGGGCTTCGGAGCCGTCAGGTCGTGCTTGTCGTTCGCGGTGAGCCCACTGGTCCCCTGAACCTGGACTCCCCGCCGGTCGAGCAGCTGGACGCCAACGGCGGGCATCTGCTCAACGGTGCGGTCGCGCTCGATGGTGCTGGTGGTGCCTCGGCCGGCCTCGCGACCCAGAACCGAAACGGCCTGAACCGAAACGGCCTGAACCTTGACGCCGCCCAGACCGGTCGCGGAGACCCTGCTGCCCTGGACTTCGACGCCACCCGGAACCGAGACGCCGCCCAGGGCCGCGGCGCCACCCGTGACCGCAAAGGACGCGATCGGGGCAGCGGCCGGAGCGGAGGCAACGGTCGGGATCGGGAAGGCCAAAGCGGAGACGCCTCTGACGGCAGACTCCTGCCACAGAGCGGACGGGGCGCAGAGGGCATGCAACGCCGGCTGCAGCTCGGCTGAGATATAGAGCTTCACGGGTCGCACCTTCTCTCCACACTCGTCATGGGTCGGCCGCCGGGGCTCCGGCGTTCGTGTTCGCAGGCTATGTCGCGCCTTCAGGGTAGGGCAATCGAATTTCCGGGAAAACTTCTTGTCAGTTTTCCGCCCATCGACATCAGTCGCTCCCGACGAGGTCCTCGACGGTGCGGCCGGACACCAGCGCGAGCACGTCGTCGCCGTACAGACCGAGCTTCCGGGGGCCGATGCCGGCGATGACGGCGAGCTCCTCGCGGCGCCCCGGACGGCGCTCGGCGATCGCGGCGAGAGTGACATCCGTGAATACAACGAAGGCCGGGACCTTCTGCACGGCGGCGAGCCGGGCCCGCCAGTCGAGCAACCTGGCCAGCAGCTCCTCGTCGCGGTCGGACGGGCAGCCGGCGCAGCGGCCCAGCTTGCGCTCCGGCCCGCTGAGCAGCCCGGCACCGCAGACCCGGCACGAGACTGCGACGGCGCGCTTCACTCGGGCGGCCACCTCGCTCTTGCCGATCCCCGGCGCGCTCCTCGCGAACGAACCAGCGCCGGAACCGCCACCGGACGCGCGCCCCGGCTCCAGCGCCGGCAGGAAGCGGGTGGCGCGCCGGGGACGGCCGCCGGGCGTGCGGGCGCCGGCGTAGGACAGCCAGAGGGTGTGACGCGCACGGGTGACGCCGACATAGAGCAGTCGGCGCTCCTCCTCGACCGCGTCGGGGGTGCGGGCGTGGATGACGGGCATCGTGCCCTCGGCGAGGCCGACGAGGAACACGGCATCCCACTCCAGACCCTTCGCCGAGTGCAGCGACGACAGCGTCACCCCGGCGACCGTCGGCACGTGCTGCAGGGCGGCGCGGCGGGCGAGCTCCTCGTTGAACGCCTCGAGGCCGAGCGCCGGCATGCTCTCGGCGAGCGTGACGAGCGCCGACACCGCCTCCCACCGCTCGCGGGAGGCCCCGCCGGCGGGGATCTGGTCGGCGCGCCAGCCGACGCCCTCCAGGGCCTTGGTGACCGACTCGGTCAGGGGTGCGCCGGGGTCGAGCGACCGGGTCGCGGCCCGCAGCGCGATCATCGCCTGGCGGACCTCGGCGCGCTCGAAGAACCGCTCGGCGCCGTGCACCACATAGGGCACCCCGGCCTCGGCGAGGGCCTCCTGGTAGACCTCGGACTGCGCGTTGACCCGGAACAGCACGGCGACCTCCTCGGCCGGCGTGCCGGAGGCGATGATCTCGCCGCAGCGGGCGGCGACGGCGGCGGCCTCCTGCGGCTCGTCGGTGAACGAGCGCAGGACCGGCTCGGCGCCCGGCGGGCGCTGCCCGATCAGCTCCAGGCGCAGCCGGGCCAGCTCGCCGCGGGCCTGGCCGATGACCGAGTTGGCCAGGGCGACGACCTGCGGGGTGGACCGGTAGTCACGGACGAGCCGGATGACGGTGGCGTCGGGGTGGCGGCGCTTGAAGTCGACGAGATAGGACGCGCTGGCGCCGGTGAACGAGTAGATCGTCTGGCTGGCGTCGCCGACGACGGTGAGGTCCTCGCGGTCGCCGAGCCACGACTCCAGCAGCCGCTGCTGCATCGGGTTGACGTCCTGGTATTCGTCGACGACGAAGTGCCGGTATTGCGAGCGGATCTGCTCCGCGACGTCCTCGTGCTCCTCCATGGCCCAGATCGCGGCCCGGATCATGTCCTCGAAGTCGATCACGCCGTGGGCGCGCTTGACCCGCTCATAGGCGGCATAGACCTCGCCGACCTTGGCCGCGTCGAACGGCGGCTCGCGCAGCGCCTTGCCCGCGGCGACGGCATAGTCGGCGGGCTCGATCAGCGACGACTTGGCCCACTCGATCTCGCTGGCGAGGTCGCGGGCGCCGGTGCCGTCGATCTTGACGCCGGCGCGGGTGGCGGCGAGGCCGACCAGGCGGGCCTTGCTGTCCAGCAGCTCGGGCATCTCGCGGCCGGAGAAGAGCCGCGGGGCGAAATAGCGGACCTGGCGCAGCGCGGCGGCGTGGAACGTGCGGGCCTGGACGCCGCCGGCGCCGAGCTGGCCGAGGCGGGCGCGCATCTCGGCGGCGGCCCGGGCGGTGAACGTGACGGCGAGGACGTGCTGGGCACGGACGTGCCCGGAGCGGACCCGGTGGGCGATGCGGTGGGTGATCGCCCTGGTCTTGCCCGTGCCGGCGCCCGCGAGGACGCACAGCGGGCCGGCCGGGGCAGTGACCACGGCAGCCTGCTCCGGGTCAAGACCTGAGAGTGGGTTTGAGGAGTCCGCCACAGGTAGGCATCATTCCAGCCGGGTATGACGTTTCCGTCGAAGTACCTACCGGAATCGACAGCGATCCCAACGAGGAGACCACCGGATGCTGACCATGTACTCGACCACGTGGTGTGGCTACTGCCACCGCTTGAAGTCGCAGATGGATCGCGAGGGCATCCAGTACCAGGTCATCGACATCGAGCGGGACCCGGCGGCGGCGAAGTTCGTCGAGAGTGTCAACGGCGGCAACCAGACCGTGCCGACCCTGAAGTTCGACGACGGCACGGCGTTGACCAACCCGACCATCGTCCAGGTGAAGGCGCAGTTGGCCAACGCGGTCAGCGGCTGACGGACAAAACCGCACCAAGGCCTTCACAGCGCGCAGCCGGCTCACTACGGTGGCCGGATGCGGGTGGCTCGCGACTACGCACTGGGTGCCGTCATGGCGCCCGAGCGGCCGAGGGTGGCCGACCCGGGGCTCCGGCGGCGCATCGCCGGGTACCTGTCCGGCGGCGCCACGATCGGCCGCGGGCAGGGCGTGCTGCACACCGACGGCGTGTGGGTCTGGCCGGAGCGGTTCGTCGCCGAGGTTCTCGACGACGGGCTCGCGCCCGAGCCGGACCTGCTGCGGCACATGGTGCGGCAGGAGTACCGCGCGCCCGAGCCGGAGCCGGGCGCGCGGCTGACCGACGACGCGCTGCGGGCGTGGCGGGCCGGGCCGCCGGTGGCCGCGCGGCCGCTGATCACGTACTTCGTCCGGCTCGACGGCGAGACGACGCCCGAGGCGCCGCTGTCGCTGCTGCGCCGGGTCGTCGACCCCGCCGGGCAGGTGGCGGAGGAGGCGCTGTGGCGCGACCTGGCCTGGCACCCGACGCAGGCGTTCGGCTCACACAAGATCGACTATGACATCCGCGAGGTGACCCCGGCGCACGCCGCCGGGGTCCTCGACCGCTGGTGCGCGCAGTGGCACCGCGACGCGCTCAGGAGAAACCGAGCCACTCCGTGATCGCTCAGGAGAAACCGAGCCACTCCGTGATCAGGTAGTGCGCGATCGACGCGGGAAACGGCAGGCCGAACGCGCGCGAGCTGCCGTCCAGTACCGCGGCAATCTCGGAACGGGAGAACCATCGCCCCTCGAGGATCTCCTCCTCGTCGACGACGACGGGTGCCCCGACGGGCGCGGTGGCGTGGAAGCCCAGCATCAGCGACCCCGGGAACGGCCACGGCTGGCTCGCCACGTAGGTGACGCCGCCGACGACGACGCCGACCTCCTCGAGCACCTCGCGGGCGACCGCCATCTCGGCGGACTCCCCCGGCTCGACGAACCCGGCGAGCGTCGAGTAGCGCCGGACCCCGCCGGCCTGCGCCCACTGCGCGTTGCAGCCCAGCAGGCACCGCCCGTCAGGCCCGTCGACCCCGTCGTGGACCAGCATGATGACCGCCGGGTCGGTGCGCGGCCACAGCGTCTCTGCGCCGTCGTCGGTGGTGCGGACCCATCCACCCTGCGCCGGGACCGTCAGCTTGCCGCTGAGGGGGCTGTACGGGTGCCGTGAGTGCCAGTTGGCCAGCCCGACGGCGGTGATGAACAGCCCGGCCGGCAGGTCCGGCAGCGCGTGGCCCACCTGGCGCAGCGACACCCGCCGGGTGCCGGGCAGCGCCGTCACGTCGGCGGCGACCGCGAAGTACACGGTGCCGTCGGTGTCCTCGCCCAGGAAGAACCGCTCGCCCGGCGGCGCGTCGGCCGGCTCCACGAACACGAGCTCGGGCGGGTCGTCGCCGCGGACGAGCATGTGCCCGTCGTCGACGACCACCACACGGGCCCGCGACCAGGCCTCCTTCAGCCATTCCGCATCGGTACGGCGATGCGCCGCCCGGTCGAGCACGCCCCTCGCGAGCGGCGGCCCGGGCCGGGCGGCGACGGGCTCGGGCACGCCACCGCCGGCACCCAGCTCGGGTGCCGGCGCTGCCAGCTCGGTCATGCCCCCGCCCCCGTCGTGCCCGGGCCGGCGGCGCGTGACAGCGAACTCATGATGCGGCTCGGGTGACCGCCGTCAGCGCGGCCAGGGGCTGCTCGATCTTCTCCGCGTCGCCGAGGACGACCGCCGCGATCCGCGACGGCGCCAGGTACTGCGCGGCCGCGGCCGCCACGTCCTCGCGGCTGACGCGGGCGAGCCGGGCGGCGTGCTCGGCCAGGTAGTCCAGCCGCAGCCCGAAGCCGGCGTACGTGGAGACCAGCCCGGCCAGCCCGGCCTGCGTCGACATGCCCAGCTGGAGGGTGCCGAGCGCGTACTGGCGGGCCTGCTCCAGCTCGTCCTCCTTCGGCGGGATGCTGGCCAGGCGGCCCAGCTCGTACAGCGTCTCCAGCAGGGCGGGGCCGGTCACCTCGGTCGCGACCTCGGCGGCGACGACCAGCGCCGATCCGGCGACGGCGTGCTCGACGAGGGAGTGCGGGCCGTACGTGTACCCCTTGTCCTCGCGGATGTTCTCCACCCAGCGGGAGGAGAAGTAGCCGCCGAAGACGAGGTTCGCCAGCTGGAGCGCCGCGTGGTCGGGGTGCCGGCGGGTCACCGCGGGCAGCGCCAGGCGCAGCGACGACTGCACGGACCCGGGCCGGTCGACGATCGTCAGCGGCCCCGGCTTCAGCTCCGGGGTCGGCGGCAGCTCCACGGTCGCGCCCGCGCCGTCCCACTTCGCCAGCATCCGCTCGGCGGCGGCGATCGCCTTGTCGGGCGCGATGTCGCCGACGATGACGAGGGTCGCGCCGGCCGGGTGCAGCCGCTCGGCGTGCAGCGTGCGCAGCGTGCCGGGGGTGACCGCCTCGACGTGCTCCGGCGCCGGGGTCTGCACCGCATACGGGTGCTTGCCGTACATCCGCTTCAGCAGCGCGGCCCGCGCGAGGTGGCTCGGCTGGCTCTGCGCGACCCGGATCCGGTCGACCAGGCGGGCCCGCTCGGTGCTGACCTCCTCCGCCGGGTAGTTGGCGTCGGTGAGCACCTCGGCGAGCAGGTCGAGCAGCCGGTCCAGCCCGCTGACGAGGGCGTTGCCGGAGATCAGCAGCCGGTCGGGGTCGGCGCCGGCGGACAGCCCGCCGCCGACCTTCTGCAGCTCCGCGGCGATGTCGACGGTCGACATCGCGGTCGTGCCCGACAGCACCGTCTGCGTCAGCAGCGCGGCGCGGGCCAGGTGCGCCTTCGCGAACGGCACCCGCAGCCGCACCTCGACCAGCGGCACCGACGGGCGGCGCAGCGCGATCACGGTCAGCCCGTTGTCGAGGGTCCGCTCGACGGTCTTCGGCAGCTTCAGCGGGCGGTTGGGCCCGAGCACCGGCACGGTGCGGAGCAGGGTTTCGGCAGTCACTTGGCTCCTCCGGCAATGACCTCGACCGCGGCGCGGCGCGACGGGACCAGCTCGGCCGCCGCGGCGATGATCTGCTCCTCGGTGACCCCACCGATCAGCGTGTGGAGCTGGTTGAGCAGCTCGGGCTCGCCGCGCTGCTGCTCCAGCACCGCCATCTGCAGCGCCCGGCCGAGCACCGCGTCGGTGTCGCGCAGCAGGTGCGTGGCCATGCGGGCCTGGGTGCGGCTCAGCTCGTCGGGCCCGAGGCCGTCGGTGGCGATGCGCTGGCACTCCTCCTCGACCGTGCGCAGCACCTTGTCGACGTCGCCGCCCGGGGGCAGGTGCGCCTGCAGGACGAGCGCGGTGGGGTCGCGCACCGCGAACGGCTCACCCATGAAGCCGACATACCCGCCGACGCTGGTCACCGTCCGGTCGCGCAGCACGAGGCGCTCCACCAGCCGGGACGCGTCACCGTCGGTGAGCACCTCGGCGAGGACCACGTACGGCAGGTACGCCTCGATGTCGTTGATCGGGTCCGGCACGCGCCACGCCGCGGCGACCGCCGGCAGCGGGGCCAGCCGGTCCTCGTACGAGTCGCGGCGCTCGCTCGTCAGGTCGGGCTCGGCGAAGTCGGGCCGGGCCGGGGCCGGGCGCGCCGGCACGTCACCGAAGTGCCGCTCGACCAGCGCGGTCGCGGTCTCCACGTCGAAGTCGCCGGACACCGCGAGCACCGCGTTGCCGCACGCGTAGTAGCGGTCGAAGAAGTCGGCGGCGTCGGCGACGGTCGCGGACTCCAGGTCGTCGAACGACCCGTAGCCGTCGTGCGCGTTGGCGAACGTGTCGAACATGACCGGAGGCAGCCGCAGCCACGGGAAGCCGCCATACGGCCGGTTGAGCACGTTGACCCGGATCTCCTCCTTGACCACGTCGACCTGGTTGCGCAGGTTCTCCTCGGTCAGGCGGGGCGAGCGCATCCGGTCCGCCTCGAGGAACAGCGCCCGCTCCAACGCGTTGGACGGCAGCGTCTCGAAGTAGTCGGTGTAGTCGAAGTGGGTCGACCCGTTGAAGGTGCCGCCGGAGCCCTGCACGTAGCGGAAGTGGGCCAGCTTCTCCAGGCTCTCGGAGCCCTGGAACATCAGGTGCTCGAACAGGTGCGCGAAGCCGGTGCGGCCCTGCGGCTCCGACCGGATGCCGACGTCGTAGACGACCGCTACGCCGACGACGGGAGCGGCCCGGTCGGGCGTGAGCACCACCCGCAGGCCGTTGGGGAGGGTGAGGCGCTCGACCGGATACTTGGACGCGGGAATCCGCACAGCGGGACTACGACGAGGCACCCGTCGAATCTATCCCCTCCCGCGCGATCCGCCGTCGCCGACCGCCGACTCGTCCCGTTCCGTCGTGTTCACACCATCGCCTCGTCGTCGCGGGCGGGTGCCGGATCACCCGTGGCGGCGGCGCGCCGGAGGCGGAGCTCGGCCCGCAGCGCGTACCAGAGCAGCGCCCCGATGAAGACGACCAGCGGCAGGCTGAGCAGCCATCCCAGCGGCCCCCGGGACCGGGCGGGGAGCGGCTCCGCGACCGGCTGCCCGGCGGCGGGCGCCGACGCGGTGGCCGACGGGGACGGCGCGACCGATGGCGCCGGCGGCTTCGCGAGCGGGATCGTCCTGGTCAGCGCGGGCACCAGGTCGACCCGGCCGACGCCGAACTGCGGGTCGACGCCCTTGTCACCGGCGTCGACGGCGGTGACCGTCAGGCGGTGCACGATCTCGTCGGCGGGCAGTTTCGGGTACGCCGCCCGGACCAGCGCCACCACCGCGGCCAGCTCGCCGGCCGCCATGTTCCCGGCGTCGACGCGGTAGCCGCCGCCGGTGTTCGTGGTCATGATCTCTTCGCCGGGCACGCCGAACCCGAGCTTCCGGCCGCTGTCCGACGCGACGAGCACGTCGCCGGCGCGCGACAGCGGCACCGCGGCGAGGACCCCGTCGTACGCGGCCGGGTAGGGCTCGAACGCCTCGCCGGCCCGGTTGCCGTCGGCGGCGACGACGATCGCGTCGGCGGCCTGCGCCTCGCGGACCGCCTGCTGCAGGCGCTCGCTCCCGCCGACGGAGTAGCCGACGACGATGACCTTCGCGCCGCGGACGGTGGCCAGCTCGATCCCCTCGGCCAGCTGGTCCGGGGTGACGGTGCGGGCGCCGGTCGGGTCGGGGGTGGCCGGGCTGCCGAGGACGACCGGCAGGATGTCGGCGCCGGGCGCGATGCCGAGCACCCCGTTCTGCCGGTTGGCGCCGTGCCCCTGCCCCGCGATCAGCCCGGCGAGCGCCGTGCCGTGCCCGTCGGGGTCGCCGGGCGGGGTGGGCGAGCCGTTGGTGTAGATCGCCGGCAGCACGCTGGCGGTCAGGTCGATGTGGTTGCGGTCGACGCCGTTGTCCACGATCGCGACCGTGACGCCCTCGCCGCGGGTCTTCTCGTTGGCTTCGCTCACCCGCAGCCACTGCAGGTGCCACTGATCGTCACGGATGCCGTCCGCGTGCGCCGGGCTCACCGGAACGAGCGCGAGCACGACCCCTGCAACCACTGCGGCCTTTTTCACCGCGCCAGCGTGACGGATCGGCGCAAGTCTGTCACTAGGCAGGCTTCAGCGAGACGCCCAGCGTGACGGATCGACGCAACCCGCGCCAGTCGGCCGTCCGGCGCTATGTGGGCCGTACCGATTCGGGTGCTTCGTCGGCGATGTAGTCGAACTGGCGGTGGGTGTCGGGGATCGAGACGTACAGGATCGCGGCCTCGGGCTTGCCCAGGTCGACGAGGGCGATCGACACCAGCTCACTCTTCGCGCGCAGGCCCGGCTGGGAGAAGTGCAGGCGGAACTTGATCAGCCGGCCGGGACGCCCACCGAGGGTGAGGTCCTTGGCGGAGATCTGCTCCAGCTGGTTGCCCTTGGGGTAGAAGCTGATCCGCACGTCGGCGGCGATCTGGTCGCCCACGCACCTGAGGTCCAGGACCATGCCGTCGTTGACGGCGGCCGGGACGTGGCCGGAGAGGATCGTGGCGTGGTAGTCGCTGCCGCCGTTGTAGTCGGGCTCGGTGACGAAGTGCTGGCCGGTCCGGTAGGTGACCTTCAGCTCGCCCTGGTCGGCCCAGACGTTGTCCCACGGCTCCCACGGGGCGCCGTACTCCTTGTAGGAGATCCCCGACTCCTCGTCGACGGTCCGCGGCCCGGCGGGCGCCGGGTCACCACCGGGTGGGAGCTCGGGTGGGATGGTCGGCGGCGGGCAGCGGCGGGCCAGCTCGGGGCGGGTGTCGCTGGGCCCCTCGGCGCGGCGGTCGAAGAGGCCGCCGGGGGTCGTCGCGTTGCCGGTCATCAGCGAGACCAGGACGACGACCAGGCCGATCGCGACGACCGCGATCGCGCCGCCGGTGAGCAGCTTCAGGATGCGCTTGTTGCGCTTGACCGGGTCGTCATCGTCGTCGCCGCCGCCACCGCCGGTGCCCCACGACGGGGGTGGGACGATCGGCGGCACGCCGAGACCCGAGACCCGGCCGGATTGATAACCCGGCGCCGCGCGCGGCGGCTCGGCCGCGCGCTGAATCGTCGGCGCCGGCCCGACGGGCGCCAGCACGACCTGCGTGTCCGGCTGAGCCCACGGTGAATGCTGCTCGGTCATCTCACCAGCAAGTGTCGCAGCCCGGTGCCAGTCTGCCAAAAGCGGCTACGGCTGCGGCTGCGCCGGCGTGCGCACGTCGATGACCTGCGGGTATCTCGGCGTGTCGGCGGCGGCGACCGGGCCGAGGACGATCAGGGCGGCGGTCAGCACCCCAGCGGTCGCCACCCCGACCACCAGTGCCACCTCGCGCGTGTGCGATGCCTGCATCGTGCGCACTTCCCCTCGCATGCCCGTCCGCATGCCCCTTGGACAGCTTCGAGGACGTCGAGGTTCCGTGGACAGCGAGGTGTCGGAAGCTTGACGGCAGTTCGTTAGAGACCGGACGCGGGCAGGGCCGCGATCAAGGCCAGCAGGCCGTCGGTGTCGAGCAGGTCGGCCGGGCGGACCGTCACCCCGTCACGGACGTAGAAGAACGCGGCACCGACCTGCTCCAGCGGCACGCCGCGCAGCTCCGACCAGGCCAGCCGGTACGCGGCGAGCTGCACCGCCGCGGCGGTCGCGTCGGCGCCGGTGGGCTGGGCGCCCGTCTTCCAGTCCACGACGTCGAAGCGGCCGTCGGGATACGCGTAGACCGCGTCCATCCGCCCGCGGACCACCACCCCGGCGACGACGGAGGCGAACGGCACCTCCACGTCCAGCGGCACCCGGTCGGCCCACTCCCCCGCCAGGAACCTGGCCTGCAGCTCGGCGAGGGCCTCGTCGGGCGCGGCGCCCTCGTCGGCGGCGCCGGGCAGCTCGTCGAGGTCGAGCAGCCGCTCCGCCTTGAACCGCTGCTCCAGCCAGTGGTGGAACGCGGTGCCCCGGCGCGCGTACGGATCCGGGCGCGACGGCAGCGGCCTGCGCAGCGTCCGGGCCAGCCGCTGCGGATCGCGGCGCAGCGCCACCAGCTGCGACACCGACAGGTGCCCGGGCAGCACGACCTCGACCGGCGCGTTGAGCTGGGGCGTGATCCGGGCCCGCTCCGCCAGCAACAGGTCCGCCTCCGCCGCCCAGCGCTGCCCCGACCCGTCCGCCAGGACCTCATCCGGCCAGTCCACTCTTGGCGTTTGCGGCGTATGTACGACTGGCGCCTCCCCGACGCCCGCACCGGCCACGACCGGGCGCAAACCGTCCGCATCCGACCCGACCCCCCGCGCGGCCGACACGCCCGGCGCGGAAACACCCCCTCCATCCGCAACGGCCGACCCGACCGGCACGGAAGCAACTGCCGTCCCGACCGGCGCGGCAGCGTCTCCTCCGTCCGCAGCGGCCGTCCCGACCGGGCGCGGGTCGTCCACATCCGGCGCGAAGGACGGTGCCGCCGACACCGGCGCGGCAGCCAACTCGTCCTCCGCGGCGACCGACCCGACCGGCTCGGCAGCCACCTCCCCCTCCGCGGCGAGCGTCCCGACCGGCGCGGGAGCCAACTCCCCCTCCGGGGCGGACGCCACTTCCTCCGCGACGGCCGGCGCGGTGGCCGTCTCCGCTGGTGGCGGCGCAGGTGGCGCGGTGAGAGCGGCGGTCGCTGCCCGTACCATCGCCGCCGCCGCTTCGAGAAGAGGCCGGCGGGCGCCGAGAGGGTCCGCGGGCCAACTGGCGCTCGGCACCTGCTCGGCCGTCGGGTTCTGCGCGTCGGGGGCCGGGGCGTCGGCCCAGACGTCGACCATGCCGGCGCCGGACGCGCACCGCTCCCGGATCTCGTCGAGGAAGACCGACGGACCGCGGGCCCGCTTGACGCCGTCGCCCCACCAGTAGCCGCTGGCCAGCAGCAGCCGGCGGGGGCGGGTGACCGCCACATAGGCCAGGCGCCGCTCCTCGCGCACGTCGTGGTGGCGCCAGTCCTCGGTGAACGCCTCCAGCCGGCGCACGACCCCCTTGATGTCGGCGGCCACCGACAGGTCCAGGACCGGCAGCCCCCCGCTGTCGCCGCGCAGCGGGAAGGGCAGCACGCCGAGGCCGCGCAGCCAGTGGTCGCCGGCGTTGCTCGGGCCGGGGAACACGTCGGCGCAGAGGCCGGCGACCGACACCACGTCCCACTCGAGGCCCTTGGCGGCGTGCGCGGTCAGGATCTGCACCGCGCCGGAGACGACCTCGACCTCGCCGGGCGCGAGGCCGCGCTCCTCGTTCTCCGCGGCGGCGAGGAATGCCAGGAACGCGCCGAGCGTCGCGCCCTCCGACTCGCCGGCGAAGCGGGCCGCGATGTTGCTGAACGCGTCGAGGTGCCCGCGGGCCAGGCCGGCGTCGCCGGGCCGGGCGGCGACCTCGACGTCGAGGCCGGTGGCGCGCTCGATGTCGGCGACGAGGTCCGGCAGCGGCTGGTCGAGCCGCCGGCGCAGGCGGCGCAGCTCCGCGCCGAGCGCCGCGAAGCGGGCGAACCCGGGCTCCGAATACGCCGCCGCGTCGCCGAGGTCGTCGAGGGCCTCCACCAGGACCGCCTCGTCGAGCCGGTCGGCGAGGGCCGGCTCCTCGTCCTCCGGGCCGGCCCGGCGGGCGGCGGCGATGGCGCGGGCACGGCGGTACAGGGCGACGAGGTCACGCGGCCCGATCCGCCACCGCGGGCCGGTCAGGATGCGCAGCAGCGCCGCGCCCTCGGCCGGGTCGGCGAGGACCCGCAGCACGCTGACGACGTCACGGACCTCGGGCGTGTCGAGCAGCCCGCCGAGCCCGACGACCTCGACCGGCAGGCCGCGGGAGCGCAGCGCGTTTTCCAGCGCGGGGATCTGCGCGCGGGTGCGGACCAGCACCGCCGTCGTCGGCCGGTCGTCGACGGGGATGTCGAGCGGGAACGTGTCGGGCGCGACCCTCGCCGCGAGCCGCCACGACGCGACGATCCGGTCGGCGATCCAGGCGGCCTCGCCGGCATACGTGTCGAGCAGCGCGCAGTGGACGGTCGCGGTCGACGCCGGCTCGGCGAGCACGTCGGCCGGGGCGAGCTCGGCGACGCGGGCCCCGTGCGCCCGCAGCGGCGCGGAGATCGTGTTGGCGAGGTCGAGGATCTCGGGCCGGTTGCGCCAGCTGGTGGTCAGCGTCAGCTCGCCGGCGGGGTCGCCGGCCACGGTCGGGAACTCGGCCGGGAACCGCTCCAGGGTGCCCGCGGACGCGCCGCGCCAGCCGTAGATCGACTGGCAGGGGTCACCGACGGCGGTCACCGGGTGGCCGCCGCCGAACAGCGACCGCAGCAGCACCACCTGCGCGTGGCTGGTGTCCTGGTATTCGTCGAGCAGCACCACCCGGAAACGGTCCCGCTCGACGGCGCCGACCTCGGGGTGCGCGAGCGCGACGCGGGCCGCCCTGGACAGCTGGTCGCCGAAGTCCATCGCCTCCAGCAGGGCCTTCTTCTCCTGGTACTGCCGGATCAGCGGCAGCAGCTGCAGCCGGGCCTGCTGCCGGGACAGCACGTCACGGACCGGCTTGGCCATCTTGCCGGTCTTGCCGCTCACCTCGGCGAAGAACCGCCCGGTCCACGCGGCGACGTCCTCCGGCTCCCGCAGGTGCTCGGCGAGGTCGCCGGCCAGGTGCAGCACCGCGTCCACCACGGTCGACGGCGCCGACGCGACCGCCGTCATGTCGCCGTCATACCCGCGGACGACCGCGTCGGCGAGCTGCCAGCACGCGGCCTCGGTGAGCAGCCGCGTGCTCGGCTCGAAACCGGCCCGGACACCGTGCTCGCGGACCACCCTCGCCGCATACGAGTGGTAGGTGGCGACGGTCGGCTCCCCCGCGATCAGGTCGTCGCGCCCGAGCCGCCGCACCAGCTGGCCGAGCCGCTGCCGGATCCGGTGCGACAGCTCGCCGGCCGCCTTCCTGGTGAACGTGAGCCCCAGGATCTGCTCGGGGCGCACGTGCCCGTTGGCGACGAGCCACACCACCCGCGCCGCCATCGTCTCCGTCTTGCCCGACCCGGCGCCCGCCACGACGAGCAGCGGCTCCACCGGCGCCGCGATCACCGCCGCCTGCTGGGCGGTCGGCGCCGGCTGCCGGAGCAGCTTCGCCAGCTCGACCGGCGGGAAGCTCACCCGCGCGGCGCCGGTGCTCTGGTGCTCGGTCTGGGTCATGTGACGTGCCGGCCTTTGCCCGAGACGGGGCAGGAGGTCTTGACCGGGCAGACGCGGCACTTGTTGTTGACGACCGCGTTGAAGGTCGAGGCCGCCATGGTCTGGGCGGTCTTGCGGACCAGCGCCTGCGCCCAGTTGGGGTCGCCGGACTCGCCGAGCGGGGCCTGGACCTGCTCGCGGGCGGCATTGGTCTCGCCGCCGAGCTGGACCAGGGAGGCGCCGCCGGGGACGGTGGACTCCTCGAAGGCGCCCAGCTCGATCGCCGCCTGGTAGGCCGCGAGCTGCGGGTGCTCGGCGAGGTTGGCGTTGGCGGGGATGGACTTGCCGGTCTTGAGGTCGACGACGACGAGGCGGCCCTGCTCGTCGAGCTCGAGCCGGTCGACGCGGCCCTTGATCTCGACCGGGCCGTCGGGGTCGGCGAGCTCGACGAGGAAGTCCTGCTCGATCGCGACGAGGCGGCGCGGGTTGCCGGCGAGCCAGCCGATGAGCTTGTCGAGCATGGTCTCGGCGCGGTCCCGCTCGCGGCCGGCGAGCCAGCGCGCGGAGAGCTCGATCGCGTCGAACCGGTCGGCGACATAGGCGACGAGCTGGGCCCGGTCGGCGGTGGCGTCGGAGGCGAGCATCGCGGCGGCGTGCACGAGGTTGCCGATCGACTGCTCCGGCGACGGGGCCAGCTTCCCGCCGTGCCGCTCCAGGAGCCAGCGCAGGCTGCACCGGTCGACGCTCTCCACGGTCGACGGGGTGACGGTCACCGGCTCGCCGGGGTCGACGAGGGGACGGTCGTCGGACAGCGGCGGCAGGCCCCACCAGCTGTCGGGGTCGGCGCCGGGCACCCCTTCGGCGGCGAGCCGGGCGAGGATCGCGGCGGCCGCGGCGCGGCGGGCGGCGGAGGCGTCGGGGTCGATCAGGGCCACCCGCAGCTCGGCGACGAGCGTCGGCAGGGTCAGCGCGCGGGGCGGCTCGAACACGGCGCCGCCGCCGGCGTCGGCGTCCGGGTCGAGACCGGCCAGCTCCAGCAGGAAGCGGCTCGGCTGCTCCTCGCCGTCGCCGGAGGCGACCGCGGTGACGAGGACCTGCTCGCGGGCTCTGCTGACGGCGACGTAGAAGAGCCGGCGCTCCTCGTCGAGCAGCGCCGACAGCCTGCCGATCGTCTCCATGGTGCGGCCGGCGAGGACCTCGACGAGCAGCTCCGAGCCGAGCACGCTGCCGCGCAGCCGCAGGTCGGGCCAGACGCCCTCCTGCACGCCGGCGACGGCGACGACGTCCCACTCGAGGCCCTTCGCGGCGTGCGCGGTCAGGATGCGGACGGCGTCGCCGCGGTCGGCGGACGGGGCGAGCGAGTCGGCGGGCAGGTCCTGCCCCTCGACGTGGTCGAGGAAGACGGCGATGCCGGCGCCGGGGAGCCGGTCGGTGAAGCGGGCCGCGGCGTCGAAGAGCGACACGACGGCGTCGAGGTCACGGTCGGCGGCGGCGCCGCGATGGCCGCCGCGGGAGCTCAGCGCCGTCCACCGGTCGGCGAGGCCGCTGCCCTGCCAGGCGGTCCACAGCACCTCCTCGGCGGTGGCGCCGGGCCGGGCCGCGGCGTCGCGGACGGCCCGCAGCAGCTGCCCGACGGCGCGGGCCGGAGCCGCCCACCGCCGCTCGACCGCGGCGAGCTCGCCCGGGTCGCGCAGCGCCCGCAGGAGCAGGACCCCGGACGGGCGGCGGTCGCCTGCGGCGAGCGCGAGGGCGCGCAGGCCCTGCCGGAGGCGCCGCTCGGCGAGCGGGTCGGCGCCGCCGAGCGGCGAGTGCAGCAGCGCGACCGCGGCGTCCTCGTCGAGCCGGTCGGCGTCCAGGGCGCAGCGCAGGAGCAGCAGCAGCGGCGCGATCGCCGGCTGCAGGTGCAGCGGCAGGTCCTCGGCCTCGGTGACGGTCGGCACGCCCGCCGAGTGCAGGGCCCGCTGCAGCGGCGCGAGCTGCCGGGCGGTGGAGCGCACCACGACCGCCATCCGCGACCACGGCACGCCGCGCAGCAGGTGCGCCTCGCGGAGCCGGTGCGCCAGGAACGCCGCCTCCGTCGTCTCCGAGCCGAACGTCGCGGTCTCCACCGTGCCGCCGGGGCGGGACGCCTCCAGCAGCCGGTGCCGGGACGGGCCGCGCAGCCGCGACGCGACCCGCCGGGTCGGCGCGAGCAGCCCGTCGCCGAGCCGGCGCGAGCCGGGCAGGATCACCTGCGGCGCGGGCCGCCCGCCGGCGGTGCGGAACCGGTCGGGGAACTCGCCGACGATCCCCGGGTCGGCGCCGCGGAACGCGAACGTCGAGGAGTCGGGGTCGGCGAACGCGACGAGGTGCGCGCCCGAGCCGGCGATCAGGTCGAGCAGCTCGATCTGGGCCGGGTCGGTGTCGGGCAGCTCGTCGAGGTAGACGCACTCGATCCTGCGCCGCTCGGCGGCGAGGAGGTCGGGCTGGTCGGCCAGCAGCCCCGCCGCGGCCCGCACCAGCTCCGCGTAGTCATAGGCGACGGCGCCCCGGCTGGCCGCGTCACGCAGGGCGAGGACCTGCAGATACTCCTCGAAGAACGCCGCCGCGGCGGCCCAGTCGGGACGCTGGTGCACGACCGCGAGCCGGGCCAGCCCCTGCGGGCCGACGCCGCGCTCCACCGCGCGCAGCAGCAGGTCGCGCAGCTCGGTCGCGAACGCGCGGGTGCCGAGCGCGCCGCGCAGCGCCTCGGGCCACGGCGCCCGCGAGTCCTGCAGCAGCTCGCGGATGACGAGGTCCTGCTCGGGGCCGGTGAGCAGCCGCGGCGACGGCTCGCCGCGCTCGACGGCGGCGCGGCGCAGCAGCCCGAACGCATAGCCGTGGAACGTGCGGACCATCGGCTCGGCGGTGGTCCGCAGCCCCGCCGCGCGGCCCAGCCGCGCCTCGATCGTGTCCCGCAGCCGCACGGCGCCGCGCCGGCCGAACGTCAGCACCAGGATCCTGTCGGGCTCGACCCCTTCGGCGACCCGCGCGGCGACGGCCTCGACGAGCGTGGTCGTCTTGCCGGTGCCGGGGCCGCCGACGACGAGCAGCGGCCCGGCCGTGTGCTCCACGACGAGCCGCTGCCACGGGTCGGCCTCGATCGCGACCGCCGCCGGGGCGGGGCGCCGCACCAGACGGAAGGCACGGCGGGGGGCAGCGGTCGCGGTCACGCCGCTATGCAATCACGACCGTCCGACATTTCCTCCGAGGAGGCTCGCCTCCAGCAGGTCGAGTGACTCCGGCACGTCCCGGGAGATCAGCAGCATCGTCATCGCCGACGGGCGGACGAACTCCTGGGCGGTGAGGCCGCGCAGCCAGTCGAGCAGCCCGGCGTAGAAGCCGTCGGCGTCGAACAGCAGCACCGGCTTGCGGTGCAGGTCGAGCATGGCGGTCGTCCACACCTCGAACAGCTCGTCGAGGGTGCCGAGCCCACCGGGCAGGACCACGAACGCGTCCGCCTTCTCGATCATCATCGTCTTGCGCGACGCCATGCCGTCGGTGACGACGAGCTCGTCGGACTTCGTGTCGGCGACCTCCAGGTCCACGAGGGACTGGGGGATGACACCGTAGGTGCGGCCGCCGCCGTCGCGGGTGCCGTCGGCGACGGCGCCCATCATGCCGACGCAGCCACCGCCGGAGACCAGCTCGTGACCGCGCCGGCCGATCTCGACGCCGAGCTGGTGGGCGAGGTCGAGCCAGCGCTGGTCGAGCCGCTGCGACGAGGCGCAGAACACACCGATCGCCGCCATCAGCCGCTCGCCTCCCGCGCGGTCCAGCGGGCGGACGCCGCCTCGATCTCCTCGGATCCGGCGTCCATGATGTACTGGACGGCCTTGTCGACGTCGTCGGTCAGGTACAGCAGGCCCAGGTCCTCGGGGCCGATCTTGCCGTCGGCCTGCATGGTGTCGCGGAGCCAGTCGACCAGGCCCTGCCAGTAGCTGGTGCCCATCAGCACCACCGGGAAGCGGGTGACCTTCTTCGTCTGCACGAGCGTCACCGCCTCGAACAGCTCGTCGAGGGTGCCGAAGCCGCCGGGCAGCACGACGAACGCCTGCGCGTACTTGACGAACATGGTCTTGCGGGCGAAGAAGTAGCGGAAGTCGATGCCGAGGTCGACCCACTCGTTGAGGCCCTGCTCGAACGGCAGCTCGATGCCCAGGCCCACCGACAGCCCGCCGGCGTCCGCGGCGCCCTTGTTGGCCGCCTCCATGACGCCGGGACCGCCGCCGGTGATGACCGCGTAGTTCGCCCGGGCGAGCGCCGCGCCGAGCTCCTCGCCGAGCCGGTATTCGGGGCTGTCGGGCTTGCTGCGGGCCGAGCCGAAGACGCTCACGGACGGCGGCAGGTCGGCGAGGGTGTCGAAGCCCTCGACGAACTCGCTGAGGATCCGCAGCGCCCGCCACGCGTCCTTCGTCTTCCACTCGGCGCGCAGGTGCGAGTCGAGCAGCCGCTGGTCGGCGGTGCTCGGCGGAATCGAGTCGCGGCGCAGCGTCACCGGTCCGCGGTGCCGCTCGCGCGGCTGACTGGTCCTACCCTCGGTCATGGCCCCCACCGTACGTGGATGTCGTGATGCAATGCAGCCATGGGGCGTCGACGGGGGCTGGTCGTCGCACTGGCGGTGGCGATCACCGCCGGTGTCGGCGCGGTCTGGTACGGGTTGGGCACGGCCGCGGTGCCGGGCGGCACGATCACGGCCCAGTCGCCTCCCTCGGACTCGCCGTCCAGTTCGCCGTCCAGTTCGCCGTCCAGTTCGCCGTCACCGGAGCCGACGCCGTCGCCGACGCCCTCGCCTGTGGTCACCGCGGTCCCGGCGAACGGCACCGGGAAGTTCGACTACAGCACCGTCGCGGGCGAGCGGACCGGCGGTGCCGGACGGCTGGTGCTGTACACGGTCGCCACCGAACAGGGGTCAGGGGTCGATCCGGAGGAGTTCGCGGTGGCGGTACACGCGACGCTGGGAGATCCGAGAAGCTGGATCGCCGGTGGCCGGGTCTCCTTCCAGCGGGTGCCCGGCGGGCAGCCGAGCGAGCTGACCGTGCACCTGGCGACCCCCGCCACGACCGACTCGATGTGCGCGAGGCGGGGCGTGCGCACCCGCGGCGAGGTCTCCTGCCGCGGCGGGCGCGACGTGATCATCAACCTGAAGCGGTGGCAGCTCGGCGTCCCCTGGTACCCGGTGCTCGGCGACTACCGGGACATGGTGGTCAACCACGAGGTCGGCCACTTCCTCGGCAACGGCCACGTGGTCTGCCCGCGCAAGGGCGCGCCGGCGCCGGTGATGGCGCGGCAGACGTTCGGTCTCGAGGGATGCGAGCGGAACCCGTGGCCGTACCCGGACGGCAGGACGTTCGTGACGGGACCGCCCGCACCGCGTTGATCAGGCCGATCGTCGGCCATCGGTGAGAAATCGGGTGCAGAGGGCAACGTTCGCCGGTTTCATGGCGTCATACCCGATATACCGGACGGCAAGGTGTAGGGGGTGACCGGCATGACCCGTGCGGAGCACGACCGTCGCAGGCGGCAGATGAACCGGCGGATCCGCGAGGTGCTCGCGGTGCGCCGGCTGCTGGCCGCCCTGGGCCCTCAGGTCGAACCCCCGGATCCCTCAACGCACGAGCGCTGAGGCCGGTTACGGCCTTCCGCGGACCCGCGCGGCCTTACGCGCCTGCCGTCAGCCAGCGCCGCACCACGTCGGCGCCCTCGACGATCTTGTCGAGCTCGACGTGCTCGTCCTGCTTGTGGGCGAGGTTCGGGTCGCCGGGGCCGTAGTTGAGCGCCGGGACGCCGAGGGTCGCGAACCTGGCCACGTCGGTCCAGCCGAGCTTCGCCCGCCGCGGCTGCCCGATCGCGGCCAGGAACTCCCGGGCGGCCGGCGCGTCCAGGCCCGGCAGCGCGCCCGGCGCCGAGTCGACGATCTCCAGCTCGAAGCCGGCGAGCACCTCCCGTACATGGGCGGCGGCCTGCTCCTCGGAGCGGTCGGGCGCGAACCGGAAGTTGACCTCGACCACGCACTCGTCGGGGATCACGTTGCCCGCGACGCCGCCGCCGATCCGGACCGCGTTCAGCCCCTCGCGGAACTCGCAGCCGTCGATGACGACCGTGCGCGGCTCGTACACCTGAAGGCTCCGCAGGATCGGCGCGGCCTTGTGGATCGCGTTGTCGCCGAGCCAGGAACGGGCCGAGTGCGCGCGCCGGCCGGCGGTGCGGGCGAGGACCCGCAGCGTGCCCTGGCAGCCCGCCTCGACGAGGCCGTGCGTCGGCTCCAGCAGCAGCGCGAACGACGCGTCGGTCAGCAGCTCCGGCCGCTTGTCGGCGAGGATCTTCAGCCCGTTGCGCGCCGAGTCGACCTCCTCGCACTCGTAGAAGACGTAGGTGACGTCGTGGCGGGGCGCCTGCTCGGTGACCGCGAGGTGCAGCGCGATCGCCGTGCCCGCCTTCATGTCCGACGTGCCGCAGCCGTGCATGAGGCCGCCCTCGGTGCGCGACGGCCAGTTGTCGTTGAGCGGGACCGTGTCGAGGTGCCCGGCGAGCACGACGCGCTCCGGCCGGCCCAGCTCGGTGCGCGCGACGATCGTGTGACCGAAGCGCTCCACCTTCAGGCCCGTGCCGCCGAGTGCGTGCTGGACCTGGTCGGCGATCTCCGCCTCGTCGCCGGACACCGACTCGATGTCGACGAGGGCTCGGGTCAGGGCCACCGGGTCTTCGAGCACGTCACGCGTCAGCATGCCCATACCCTAGATGCGGTAGCGTTCGGTCACGTGACGACCGCCTACATCGACTCCCCCGCCTGGGGACTTGGCCTGGCCACCGTGGCCTCCTCGGGTCAGGTCCTGGACGCCTGGTTCCCCACCGGTCACCTCGGCCTCGGCGCGCTTCCGGCCGAGGTGCCGGCGCTCGCCCCGACCGGCGCGGCGCCGCTGCCGTCGCTGTCCGTCGAGGTGGTCCGGGTCGAGATCGGCTCCCTGGGCGACGCACCGGCCTCCACCGCCGACGCCTACCTGCGGCTGCACCTGCTCTCGCACCGGCTCGTCCAGCCGCACCAGGCCAACCTCGACGGGCAGTTCGGGCTGCTCGCCAACGTCGCGTGGACCTCCGCCGGCCCGTGCCTGCCCGACCAGGTCGACGAGCTGCGGCTGGCCGAGCGTCTCGCGGGGCGCCGGCTCAACGTCTTCGGCATCGACAAGTTCCCGCGCATGGTCGACTACGTCACGCCGTCCGGCGTCCGCATCGCCGACGCGGACCGGGTGCGCCTGGGCGCCCACCTGGCCCCCGGCACGACCGTCATGCACGAGGGCTTCGTCAACTTCAACGCGGGCACCCTGGGCACCTCGATGGTGGAGGGCCGCATCTCCGCGGGTGTCGTGGTCGGCGACGGCACCGACGTCGGCGGCGGCTCCTCGATCATGGGCACGCTCTCCGGCGGCGGCAAAGAGGTGATCCGGCTGGGCGAGCGCTGCCTGCTGGGCGCCAACGCGGGCATCGGCATCTCGCTCGGCGACGACTGCGTCGTCGAGGCGGGCTGCTACATCACCGCCGGCTCGAAGCTCACCCTGCCCGACGACCGGGTCGTGAAGGCGCGCGAGCTGTCCGGCATGTCCAACCTGCTGTTCATCCGCAACTCGGTCTCGGGCCGTCTCGAGGTCCGCGAGCGGGCGGGCCGCGGCATCGAGCTGAACGCCGCGCTGCACGCCAACTGACGCCGGCTTCCCCATGATCCGGTAGAGATTCTCTACCGGATCATGGGATTCGGCCTTACCGCAGGCGCTTCGCCGCTTCGGTGATGCGCTCGTCGGTCGCGGTCAGGGCGGCCCGGACGTGCCGGCTGCCCTCCGGGCCGTAGAACGCGCCGGGCGCGGTCAGGATGCCGCGCTCCGCCAGCCAGGCCACCGTGTCCCAGGAGTCCTCGTCGCGGGTCAGCCACAGGTACAGGCCGGCCTCGGAGTGCTCGACGGTGAACCCCGCCGCGGTGAACGCCTCGCGCAGGGCCGCACGGCGGGCGGCATAGCGGTCGCGCTGCTCCTGGACGTGCGCCTCGTCGCCGAGGGCCGCCACCATCGCCGCCTGGACCGGGGCGGGGACGATCATGCCGGCGTGCTTGCGGACCGCGAGCAGCTCGTCGACCAGGGCGGGGTCGCCGGCGACGAAGCCCGCGCGATACCCGGCCAGGTTGGAGCGCTTCGACAGCGAGTGCACCGCGAGGACGTTGTCGAAGCGGTCGTCGCAGACCGACAGGATCGAGACCGGCTCGGCCTCCCACGGCAGCGGCAGGTAGCACTCGTCGCTGGCCACGACGGCGCCGCGCTCGCGGGCCCAGTCGACGACCTTGCGCAGATGGGCGGCGGGCAGAACGCGACCGGTCGGGTTGGACGGCGAGTTGACCCACACGAGGCGGACCCGCGCCGGGCCGAGGGCCGTCAGCGAGTCGGACCGCACCACGGTCGCGCCGCTGAGCTGCACGCCGGCCTCATACGTCGGGTAGCAGACCGGCGGGATCACCACGGTGTCGCCGGGGCCGAGCCCGAGCAGCGTCGGCAGCCACGCGACCAGCTCCTTCGAGCCGATCGTCGGCAGCACGCCGAAGCCGTCGCCGGCCGGCGCGCACCACTGCGTCACCCAGGCGCGGATCGCGGCCCGCAGCTGCGGGGTGCCGGCGGTCAGCGGATAGCCGGGCGAGTCCGACGCCGCCGCCAGGGCAGCACGGATCGCCGCGGGCACCGGATCGACGGGCGTGCCGATCGACAGGTCGATCAGCCCGTCGGGGTGCTCGGCGGCCTTGGCCTTCGCCGGCTCCAGGCGGTCCCACGGGAAGTCCGGAAGCCCGGCGGCGAGCGAGCGCCGGGCGGCGGGACTTCCCGTGTGCGAGACGATGCCGGTCAGTGGTCGTGCTCCTGCGGCGGCAGGCCGGCGACGAACGTCGCGTCCTTCTCGACCTTCCCGACCTTCGACGCGCCGCCGGGCGAGCCCAGCTCGTCGAAGAACGAGTAGTTCGCGCCGACGAAGTCCTTCCACTTCTCCGGGACGTCGTCCTCGTAGAAGATCGCCTCGACCGGGCACACCGGCTCGCAGGCACCACAGTCGACGCACTCATCCGGGTGGATGTAGAGCATGCGGTTGCCCTCGTAGATGCAGTCGACAGGGCACTCCTCGATGCACGCCTTGTCGAGCAGGTCCACGCAAGGTTCGGCGATGATGTATGTCACGGTTCGCCCTCTTTCGCACCTGAGGCTGCCAACGTGGTTGGCGAACCCCGCCGCATCCCTACCGCGGCGGTACGAGCCTAGTATCCCGCCGTTCTGGAGGTGCAGCGTGCTCGGTCCACAGCATGTGGGAAGTCGGGTCGTCGTGCGCCGCATCGTGGGACAGCGAGGCGATCGACCCCTCTACTCGGACATTCTGGGCCGACTCGTCGAGATCACCGAGACGCATCTCACAGTGCGTGGGCGGACCGGCGCCGTCCGCGTTCCAATCGCTGAGATCCACAGGGCCAAGCTCGTGCCCGACCGGCGCCGCCTCACGCCCACCGAGTCCCTGGAGGTCGCCGCCGCGGCCGGCTGGCCCGCGGGCGAGCGCGACCAGCTCGGCGACTGGCTCCTGCGCGCCACCGACGGCTGGACCATGCGCGGCAACTCGGCCCTCCCGGTCGGCGACCCCGACCTGCCGCTGCCCGACGCCGTCGACGCGGTTTCGCGCTGGTACGAGCGGCGCGCCCTCCGGCCGGCGATGAGCGTCCCGCTGCCGCTCTTCCAGCGCATCGACGACGAGCTCGACCGCCGGGGCTGGACCCCGATGCCGCTGACGCTGCTCATGACCGCCCGGCTCGCGGACCTGCCGGCCGCCGCCGATCCGCAGGTGACGCTCGACGCCTCGCCGTCGGACGAGTGGCTGACCGCCGTCGCCGGCCGGAAGGGCCCGCTGCCCCCCTCCGCCCGCGGCGTCCTCACCGGCGTGCCGTCCGTCCGGTTCGCCTCGCTGCGCGACCCCGCCGGCGTCCTGCTCGCCACCGGCCGGGGCTGCGTCGCCGACCCCGAGGGCCGCTGGCTGGGCCTGTCCCTGATCGGCACCGACGAACGCGCCCGGCGCCAGGGCCTCGCCCGCCGCATCCTCGGCGCCCTGACCACGTGGGCCGTGGAAGCCGGCGCCACCGACGCCTACCTGCAGGTGGAGCAGCGCAACACGGGGGCGGTCGCCCTGTACGAGAAGCTCGGCTTCACCACGCACCACGTCTATCAGACACGGGTCCTGCCCACCGGCTGACCGGTCACGGCGTCCCTGATCGAAGCCGTCGTCCTTCGACCTTGATCCAGGCCGCGGAGCCGGACGGCGTGCGGGCGAAGCTGCGCGCGTTACCGGGCCCGCCGCCGCGCCGTCCCCACGACAGCCTCGAGGCTGGCCGGCGACGCCGGCTTTTTGCGGGCCGCGACCCGCCGGCTTTCGCGGCGCGACCCGCCGGCCACATCGCCGGGCGGGGCGAGGGCGGGGCGGCTAGCGACGGACGATGCGGCGGGGCTTGGTGCCGGCGCGGTCGATGTACCGCTTCCACGACTGCGACCGGTAGTCCCAGCCGAGCGTCATCAGCGCGAGCACGCCCAGGACCGCGCCGATGGCGGAGAGGCCGACGAAGTAGAAGAACTGGCGGAAGACGAGCCCGACGCCGTCGCCGAACGGAGTGGCGCCCGACACGAACGGCCCCACCAGCACCGCGAGCACGCAGGCGGCCACCACGGCGATGCCCAGGTCGGCCACGAGGCGGAGCATGGGGTGGCGGCGCCCGTACCAGAACGCGACGGGGATCATCACGGCACCGACCGCGAACAGCGCCCACAGGCCGATCGTGACCTGCTTGTCGTCGTCGTTGCCGGCGGCGAACCGCACGACCAGCCGCGCGACGACGTTGACGAGGAAGAGTGCCCCGGCGATGAGGCCGACAGGCAGCCACCGCTCCTTCATCACAAGCCTCCGCTGTTGCTCGCTCCCCGTGCGCCGCCGAGGGTCACGGACGGTGCGGGAACGTGTCTACCTTTCCCACGCTCTGTGGCGCAAGAGGCGTTGCCTTCGAGTTCGCTGAGCCCGCGACCCGCTGCCGGAGCGCCGTGACGTAGATGCCGATCGCGAACGCCAGCGGTCCCGCGAACAGTGTCAGCAGCCCCACCCAGTTGTCGTTGGTGATGAGCAGGTCGCCCTCGGTGGTGCGGCCCGCCGCCAAGATCCACACGACGCACCAGGCACCCGCCGGCAGCAGCGCCGCGAACCGCCGGCCCGTCGTCGTGAACGCGAACCACCCGAGCATCGGATTCGTCACCAGCGCCAGCACCAGCGCGAGCGGGATCCGCATGTTGCTCGTCCCGGTGCCGGACAGCCCGAGGTCGGACGCCCGCAGCGGCGCCAGGAACGCCTCGAACACCGCCAGCGCCACCGCCAGCAGCACCGCGACGACCAGCCCGCCGATCGTGATCACGATGTCGAGCGGCTCGCCGGTCGCCTCGGGCTTCGGCGCGTCCTCGCCAACGGGCACGGCGAACCCGCTGCCGGGCGCATAGGGCTCCACCCCGCCGCCCGGACCGTCCCCACCGACCTCGGGAGCACTGACATCGCCCGCCGCCGGACCCTTGTGGAGCACGGGTCCACCAACCGCCGTGCCGCCGTCGCCTGCGGTGGCGCCGGCCGGACCGCCCTCGGCAGCACCGACATCACCCGCCGCCGGGCTCTTGCCGAGCACGGGTCCACCACCGACCGCCGGACCATCCCCGACCACCGGACCGTCCCCCGCCGGGCCATCCCCCGCCGGGCCATCCCCCGCCGGGCCATCCCCCGCCGGGCCATCCCCCGCCGGGCCATCCCCCGCCGGGCCATCCCCCGCCGGGCCATCCCC